>CAMCCH010000001.1 GCA_945873335.1 Bifidobacterium breve
CAGCGTCGATGGTACTGCAAGGGTGACCTTGTGGGAGAGTAGAACGTCGCCGGACTTCTTTTATAAAAAGGGGCGCTTTAACGAGCGCCCCTTTTTTATTTCTCTAGAATGTTTTTCTTGATCGCATACTAAATATTTTTCTGACTGAAGGAGTAACGAATGGAATCTCGAGGAAACTCGTCCGGACGTCCTCCGCAAAAAAGATCATCAGATCGCCCATCATCTGATCGTTCAAGCCCAGATAGAAGTGAGCGACCTGCTCGTGGTGGACGTTCATCGCGTCCTGGTGCGCCGCGACAAACTCGCGATGGCTCTGATCCTCGTGGCGCACGTCCAGCGCCAGTAGATCGCGACCAATCTCGACTTCGTCCACGTATTTTTGAACCAGATATTCCCGAAGAAGTAACAGGTGAAGAGCTAGAGAAAACTGTTCGCGCAGAATTGCTCAGTCTTTCGCCAGAGAATGCGAAAGTAGTTTCGCGCCATCTTGTCTGCGTAAATATGTATATGGATAGCGATCCACAATTAGCGCACAAGCATGGAATTGCAGCTGCCCATCACGCTGGTCGCCTTGCTGTTGTGCGTGAAAGTGCTGGATATGCTGCATATCGCGCAGGTCATTACGAAATTGCCCTCAAAGAATTGCGTGCATCTAATCGAATCTCCGGCGATGTAAGCATGTGGCCAGTGATGGCAGATTGCGAGAGAGGCCTTGGAAACCCTTTGAAAGCACTCGCTTTAGCTGGTTCTCCTGAAGTTAAAAAATTGGCGAAAGCAGAAGAGATTGAGATGCGCATTGTTGCATCAGGTGCACGTCGCGATCTAGGTGAAAGCGATGCTGCAGTAATTACTTTGACATGTAAAGAATTGAAGAATGAAAGTGAAGAGTGGTCTGTTCGCCTTCGCTATGCATATGCCGATGCGCTAGATCATGCAGGGCGAAAAGAGGAGGCGCGTGAATGGTTTATCAAATGCGCGGAAATTGACCACGACGAGATCACAGATGCTTCCGAGAGAGTAGATCAGTAGTTCTCCACAGATTGAGAAATTTGTTCAGTGCATTGTCAGAGGCTAAAGAGATGATGCGACTCCTTTATGAATGGAGTTCTAAATGAGCGTAGCGAGTAAGAAGAAAATTGCTGATGAGGAAGAGTTGCCAGATTACTCACTCAATGATGTTTTATTGCGAGGACGGGTTTCTGCCAAAGCAATCGAAAAAGAATTACCGAGCGGCGATAAAGTTGTTGAGTTCCGTCTTATCGTCACCCGTCTTGAGAGCACTGGCGTCGACACTCTCGATATCGCCGCGTGGAGTGCAAAAATCCGCAGACAGGCACTTGCCCTCAAAGATGATGAATGGGTAGAAATTTCCGGAGCGATTCACCGAAGATTCTGGAAAAGCCCTACGGGAGTAGCAAGTCGCTGGCATGTTGAAGCAGTCGGGATAAGCAAGATTTAGGTAGGCTAGGAAGTAGACGGGGTCGCAGATCTCATTTCACTTTGATTTTGGAGCACCATGGCCAACGATGTATTTAGCACTCTACGCACCTATCTCACGAAGGTGAGCGAAGGCGAGAAATCTCCTGCCGAAATTGCCGCTGCACTCAATGTCTGGGTTCGCGAAAGCGGAGAGGCTCTCAAATCAAAGATCGAAGAAGAGGTTGAAAGTTCAGTCTCAAAAATGGGCTTTGTGAAACGCGAAGAATTTGATGAGCTGAAGCGCAAACTTGATGCAATGAGTTCTGAGAGCACACCAAAGAAGGCTGCAAGCACTGCAAAAAAGAGCACTGCAAAAAAGTCACCAATTAAAAAGGTAGCTGCTAAAAAGAGTGCTGCGAAGAAAAGCCCAGCTAAAAAGGTAAGGAAATCTGCCTAATGGAGAATAACGAGATTGCACAAGAGAGCACTCTGGCCGATGAGGTACGTAGTGAACTCTCAGAGATTGACTCTTTAGATGTTACAGAGCATGCAGAGCGCTTTGAAAATCTGCATAAGAAGTTGCATGAGGCTCTAACAACTATCGATGGTCTCTAATTTAGAAAAATGAAGACACGTTTGGATGCTGAACTTGTGAGGCGCGAATTGGCACGCTCTCGTGAACAAGCGGCGGATCTGATTGAAAAACGCTCAGTTTTAGTAAATGGAATTCCGGCCACAAAACCAGCAACGCAAGTAGATGCAGAGACTTCAATTGTTATTGCCGGTGATCGCGATGATTTTGTTTCGCGTGGTGGCCACAAGTTAGCTGGCGCACTCGATGCTTTCACTGATATCGAAGTGACCGGAAAGCGATGCCTCGATGCAGGTGCATCCACAGGTGGCTTTACAGATGTTCTTTTGCGAAGAGGCGCGGCTCATGTTGTTGCAGTCGACGTTGGATATGGCCAATTAGCGTGGGAGCTGCGTCAAGATGAGCGTGTGAGTATTTTGGATAGAACAAATATTCGACACCTGACGGGGGAGATGGTGGGCGAAGCAATCGATCTCGTTGTTGCCGACCTCTCATTCATCTCACTCACTTTGGTACTTCCGGCCCTGGCAGCAGTTTCAAAAGCGGAGGCAGACTTTGTCATTATGGTGAAACCACAATTTGAAGTCGGTCGCGAAAAATTGGGTGCTGGCGGAGTAGTGCGCGATCCGGCACTTCGAAAATCAGCAGTGATAGATGTTGCAGAATCTGCATACGATGTTGGTCTTGGAACATTGGGCATTGCAGCGAGTCCATTACCTGGACCGGCTGGCAATGTTGAATATTTCTTATGGCTTCGACGTGGAGCACCGCAAATTGATGAAGGCGCACTAGATCGTGCAATAGAGATAGGTCCGCAATGACAAGACGGGCAATACTTGTAATCAAAGGAGATCGCCCAGAGGCGATAGCAGCAAGTGAGACGATCGTAGCTGAATTGGTTTCTGCCGATTTTGAACTCTTTACTATTTCTAAAGTTTCACTCAAGCAAGTAACTGCCTGTGATGCGTCAGAGTTGCCAGCTAGTGAGATAGTCATTGTTCTCGGGGGAGATGGCACAATTTTGCGTGGTGCTGAGATCGCGCGTGAGCAAAATATTGCGTTACTCGGTATCAATCTTGGTCATGTTGGCTTCTTAGCAGAAGTCGAGAAGATTGATTTGAAGGAAGTTTCACGATCGATTATTTCGAAAGATTATGTGATGGATTCACGCATGGTCTTGTCTTATTCGGTAACACGCAATGGTGTAATCGTAAATTCTGGTTGGGCCCTCAATGAAGTTACCGTTGAACGAAATTCAACAACAATGGTTGATCTCTTGGTCGAAATTGATTCGCGTCCACTCTCACGTTGGGGCTGTGATGGCCTTATCTGCTCCACTCCTACGGGTTCAACTGCCTATGCATTCTCAGCAGGTGGACCAGTGCTGTGGCCAGAAGTTGAAGCACTTGTTTTGCTACCAATATCGGCGCATGCTCTCTTCTCGCGTCCAATGGTTGTCTCACCGCAATCAGAGATTGTTGTACTTGTTGAATCCTCCGATGCGATTTTATCGGCGGATGCAATACGTAAATTTCCTTTGCAATTAGGTGATCGCGTCCACATCAAAAAGGATTCATCAATTGTCAAGCTTGCACATACGAAAGGAACAATCTTTACAGATCGCTTAGTTGCAAAATTCAAACTTCCCGTTGAAGGATGGCGCGGTGAGTGATCGTACTTTTCTAGAAGAGATAACAATTCGCTCCATTGGAGTGATCGATCAAGCTTCTTTGGAATTGAGCAAAGGCCTCACAGTATTGACTGGTGAAACTGGTGCAGGAAAGACAATGATTCTCACTGCTCTCAATCTTGTTTTGGGCGGCAAAAGTGATTCATCATTGGTTCGAAAAGGTAGTGAACGATTAGTTGCAAGTGGGCGATTCGCAATCCCTAAGAAATCAATCGCACTCTTTGAAGATAGTGGCGCAACCGTTGAAGATGGTGAAATCATCATTTCGCGCACAGTCAATAGCGATGGAAAGAGTAAAGCAGCAACTAGCGGTGTCTCCGTTCCCGCGAGCGTTCTTGCAACGATTGCTGAAAATTTGGTTGAGGTCCATGGTCAGTCGGCAAATATTGCTCTCACCAAAAGTTCGAAACAACGCGATCTTCTAGATCAATTTGGTGGCGAAGCCATTGCGAAGGCTTTCCAAACGTACCAAGAGTCTTATGGCGCCTTTCATGAACTCAAAGATCGTATTTCGGCTATCAAGAAGAGTTTGTCACAGAGTGAGAAAGAGATTGCCGAACTGGAAGAATTTGTTGAGGCATTCAAGAAATTATCTCCTAAAGAAAATGAAATTGAAGAGCTAGATCAGATGATTGCTCGTCTATCGAGTGTTGAAGAGTTGAGATTGGCTGCAGAGCAGGCTCTTGCAACCCTTTCTGATGAAGAATCTGGAGCACTCACAACTCTTGGAATATCCCGAAAAGCACTTGAGAATGCGCGAAGCAAAGATGTTCTTCTTGAGGGAATGTATCAAAATCTAAGCGAGAGTTTCTTCTTAGTCTCGGATGCATCCAGTTCGCTCTCTTCATATCTGTCCTCACTGGAGGCCGATCCTCAATCTCTTGAAAATATGCAATTGCGCAAGTCTGGGATTGTTGCATTGATAAAACGTTGGGGTGCTTTGGCAAGTTCTGCTGCAGAGATAGAGGAGCTCACCACTCGCTTCAAGAATTCTGCGACACGAATAGCGGATCTTCGTGGCGGCGATGCCAGAGTTGCTGAGTTGGAAAAGGAATTCTCGAAAGTGAAAGCAAAGCTCAAGAGTGATGCGATCGCACTCTCAATCGTGCGCGAAAAGTGCGCCGCGGATCTTTCGAAAGCAGTTACGAAAGAGATTATTGAACTATCAATGCCCCACACCATATTAAGCGTTGCAGTTTCGCATCCTGATTATGCAAGTGCGATGAAGGAATCAGATTTCTCTTCTTCTGGATGCGACGAGGTAGCAATATATTTACAAGGTGATCGCAGCGCACCTTTAGTTTTGCTTTCAAAAGGTGCAAGTGGCGGAGAAATGTCTCGCGTTATGTTGGCACTAGAAGTTGTATTGGCAAAGACACATCCTGTCGGCACATATGTTTTTGATGAAATTGACGCTGGAGTAGGTGGAAAAGCGGCGATTGAAGTTGGCCGTCGGTTATTTGAATTATCAAAATTCGCACAAGTTATTGTTGTAACGCATTTGCCACAAGTTGCTGCGTGGGCTGACTCGCACTACGTAGTAACGAAAAATAATGATGGCGTCGTAACACAAAGTGATGTAAAACGCGTGGATAACGCACAGCGTGTAGAAGAGATTGCACGCATGCTCGCTGGCCTTGAAGAGTCGAGTAGCGCTAAGGAACACGCCACAGAACTCCTTGCCATGAGGGTGAGATAGAGAGCCCAATTTCAATGATAGGTTGGACTCCCATGGGCCAACCTCATGTAACCAAACATCTATTCGTCTCCGGCGGAGTTGCCTCAAGTTTGGGTAAAGGCCTCACAGCATCGAGTCTCGGCAGATTATTAGTAGCCAGAGGCCTGCGGGTCACTATGCAAAAGCTCGATCCATATCTCAATGTCGATCCTGGCACGATGAATCCATTTCAGCATGGAGAAGTATTTGTTACTGACGATGGCGCTGAGACAGATTTAGATATTGGCCACTACGAAAGATTTCTTGATACTAATTTGCATGGTTCAGCGAATGTCACAACAGGTCAGGTCTATTCACGCGTTATCGCAAAAGAGCGTCGCGGCGAATATTTGGGGGAGACTGTTCAAGTTATTCCACACATCACAAATGAGATTAAAGAGCGAATTAGAGCGATGGCCGCCCCTGATATTGATTTAGTTATCACTGAAGTTGGAGGCACTGTTGGCGATATTGAATCGCAACCATTTTTGGAAGCAGCCCGCCAAATTCGCCAAGAAGTAGGTCGAGACAATGTTTTTTATCTCCACGTTTCCCTTGTTCCATATATCGGTCCATCGGGAGAGCTAAAAACTAAACCAACTCAGCACAGTGTTGCAGCCCTTCGAAGTATCGGTATTGCACCGGATGCAATTGTTCTACGTTCAGATAGACCGATTCCAGATAATGTGAAGAAAAAGATTTCGCTGATGTGCGACGTTGATGCAGAAGCGGTAGTTGCGGCAGTTGATGCACCATCAATTTATGACATACCTAAGGTTCTCTACTCTGAAGGTTTAGATTCATATGTCGTAAAGCGCTTATCGCTGCAATGTCACGATGTTGAATGGGGCGAATGGGATGCACTTCTTGAAAAAGTGCATCATCCGAAACATATTGTAAAAGTTGGCTTAGTTGGCAAGTACATTGATTTACCAGATGCGTATCTCTCAGTTGGTGAAGCACTTCGCGCCGGAGGTTTTGCAAATAATGCGCGAGTTGAAATCAAGTGGATTCCAAGTGATGACTGCGCAACTCCTGAAGGTGCAAAGAGCAATCTCTCCGATGTGGATGCGATCTGTGTTCCAGGTGGTTTTGGAATTAGAGGAATCGAAGGAAAAGTCGGTGCACTCAAATTTGCACGTGAAAATAATATTCCAACTCTCGGTCTGTGCTTAGGCCTGCAGTGCATGGTGATTGAGGCGGCTCGTAATCTCGCTGGAATCAAGGATGCAAACTCAGCCGAATTTTCGCCAGATTCGGGCACTCCAGTCATTGCAACAATGCAAGATCAAAAGAAGATTATTGCCGGAGAAGCAGATATGGGCGGAACAATGCGCCTTGGTCTATACAAGTCAGATTTAGTTCCAGGCTCTGTAGTTGCGCAAATATATGCTTCAACAGAGATATCTGAACGTCACAGACATCGTTATGAGGTCAACAACAAGTACAGAGATCAGATAAGTGATGCAGGATTAGTCTTCTCTGGTTTCTATAAAGAGTTAGACCTCGTAGAGTTTGTTGAATTACCTGCCAGTGTTCATCCATTTTCTGTTGGAACGCAGGCACATCCAGAGTTACGTTCACGCCCAACCAAGCCCCATCCATTATTTGTCGGGTTGATCAAAGCGGCGGTTGCTCGTAAGAATAAGTAGAACAGCGCGCGATGAATCTGGAACTTGCTAAGCAATCTTTTCTCGATCATCTGCGGATCGAACGAGGATTATCGACAAATACACTAGTTTCTTATCAGAGAGATTTAGAACTTTTCTCCACTTTTGTCAAAGAGAAGGGAGTGAAATTCGTAGATATTGATTCTGCTTTTGTTGAAGCATTTCACATCGAGATTCGCAAAGATTTAGCATCATCGAGTACGAACAGAGTTGAATCAGCACTTCGAACTTTTTACAAATATGTTCTTGCAGAGTTTGGCCTTCCTAATCCAACTCTGAACTTAGAGACTATGAAGATTCCGAGGAAATTACCGAAGGCTCTAAGTATCGATCAAATAATTTCGATGATTGAAGCAGCTGATCGGCCAGGCATTTCAACATCACTTCGAGATCGCGCTCTTTTGGAACTTCTCTATGGAACTGGCGCTCGGGTAAGTGAATTGATTGGAATCAATGTGTTAGATATTTCCTCAACATCAAATGATTCTGGAGAAATAGCTACCGTAAAATTACGCGGTAAGGGTGGCAAAGAAAGAATCGTTCCACTTGGCTCCTTCGCCACAAAAGCACTCCTCGACTATCAAGTACGAGTTCGTCCGACCCTCATAGTCAAGCAAAAGAAGGCTGACAGCGCTCTATTTCTCAATACTCGTGGGACTCGATTATCGCGTCAAAGTGCCTGGCAAATTGTTTTAGATGCCGCAACATCAGTTGGTTTGCAAGAAAAAGTATCACCCCATGTCTTTCGCCATTCATATGCAACTCATCTTTTAGATGGAGGCGCTGATATTCGGGTTGTACAAGAGTTATTGGGGCACGCCTCAGTTACAACAACGCAGATATATACCTTGGTAACGATAGACAAGATTCGCGAAAGTTATCGTTCAGCGCACCCACGTGCACAATAGTTTTTATAGACCTCGAAGGCGTCGAGCCAAGATTGATTGATCGCCCTTAGCTTCCAAATCTGCAATTATCACTGCGATTGATTCGCGAACAATTCGTCCGCGATCTGCCGCGAGTCCTAGATCTCCACGAAGTTGTAGACGTGCTTGATCTAGATCGTAGAGTTCGTCGGGAGATAGGTAGACAGTAATTTTCTCATCATGGCGTTCGCGACCAGATGGTGAACGATCAACAGTGGTTACTCGACGTCGCGCAATAGAGCGAACACCCTTTTTCGATGATGGTGCTTTAGGTGTAGCAATCGCTGGAGCAACAAGTGGCGCAGCGACTGTCTCGTTTGCAGCAGGAACAGAAGATAGTGCGGGCGCTGTTGAACGAAAAAGTTCGTCAGCTCCTGGCAAATTCGCTCTACGTGTCATCGTGCGCCTCCCTTGGCAATAAGTTCGCGAGCAAGTCGACGATACGAAGCTGCACCACCAGATGATGATGCATAACTTGTAATCGGCTCACCTACAACAGTTGTCTCTGCAAAACGAATAGTTTTGGCAATGATTGTTTCGAAAACATCTTCAGGAAATTGCTCAAGGATTCGCTCTAGAACCTGGCGATTATGGGAAGTCTTCTTGTCATACATTGTTGCCAGAATTCCAATGAGTCTGAGTTCAGGGTTGAGGAAGCTCTTCACCTTATCTAAATTTCCTTTGAGTTCGATAAAACCATGTAGTGCAAAGTATTCACATTGCATTGGAACAATGACTTCATCGGATGCAACGAGTGCGTTGATAGTGAGTTGCCCCATTGTTGGCTGGCAATCAATCAAGATAACGTCGTAATAATCTCGCAACGAATTCAGAGCGCGCTTGAGATATTGCTGTCCACCGATTTCAGCGCCAAGTGTTGTTTCTGCAGTTCCAAGGTCACGGTTGGCCGGTAAGAAGTCCAAACCAGGAACGGCAGTCTTGAGAACAATCTCATCGATATTTGCAGTCGGCGTCATCAAGGCGTAATAAACAGTTTGTTCCAATGGAAGAGAGTGCGCGTTCACGCCCAGACCGAGTGAGAGACCACCTTGGGGATCGAAATCGACCAACAGAACACGTCGCCCGAGTTCTGCAAGGCTTGCACCAAGATTGATTGTCGTCGTTGTCTTACCAACGCCGCCCTTTTGATTGAAGATAGAGATTACTTTCGCTCGCCCATGCTCAGTCAACGGGGCAGGAGTGGCGAATGCCTTCGCTTTTTTGCCTAGAAGAGTGGCAGTTGTTGCAACATCGTTCTCATTTGTCGATTTAGCGTTCAAGCGAGAAACCTCTTTCTTTCTAATGCGCCCGAGCCTACGCATTACACAGAGTTCGGGCAAGTGTGAAGTAAGGTTCGCCTCGTGGATACGACAATGGATGAGAATGCGATAGATAGCGCCTCGGCGCCATTCTCGGTTCACCTCACAAATTTTGATGGGCCTTTTGACCTTCTCCTGCAATTGATTTCGCGCCACAAGATGGAGATCACCGAGATCGCCCTGAGCGCGGTAACGGATGAGTTCATCTCATTTATTAGAGCCCTTGAGCTCTCGGGAGAAGGATGGCGCCTCGATCAAGCCACTGAATTTCTAGTTGTAGCGGCAACCCTGCTCGATCTCAAAGCGGCGAGACTTTTGCCAAGTGGTGAGGTTGAGGATGAGGAAGATCTAGCCTTGCTCGAGGCTCGCGACCTCCTCTTCGCCCGCCTGTTGCAGTATCGAGCATTCAAAGAGATCGCCTCGACATTCAATGAACGAATCCTCCTAGCTGATAAATCCTTTGCTCGTGTGGTCGCCCTACATCCAGCCCTGGCCACCCTCCTTCCTGAGGTGCTTATAGGGGTCGGCGCTCAGCGCTTTGCCGCTATAGCCGAGCGTGTGCTCACGCCTAAGGTTGCACCCATCGTCGCCCTCGAACACCTGCATATGCCCCTTGTGAGCGTGGCTGAGGAGTCAAAGTTGGTTGTGGAGGCACTTCGACGCTCAAAGAGTATGAGCTTTCGAAGCCTTATCTCCGATGCCTCCAGCACGCTAGTTGTCGTGGCCCGCTTCTTGGCTCTGCTAGACCTTTATCGCCTGGGAGCGCTGCGCTTCGATCAGGTTGTTGCCTTAGGCGAACTTCAGATTCGATGGACTGGCTCGGAATCGGGTGAGGTCGAGATTACTGATGAATTTGATATTCCTGTAGATATGAGCCTCCTCGATGGAGAGCCAGTTGTGGATGAGAGCAAGGGGAGTGAAGATGTCTAATCCTGAGGTTGAGCGTTCGATTGAGGCGATTTTGATGGTCGTAGATGAGCCTGTTAGCGAAGTTATTCTCGCTCAAGTCTTGGAGAAACCGGTCGAGGAGATTGAATCTGCACTTCTCGCCCTAGAAGCGAGCTATGACGAGCGTGGATTTGCGCTCAAGAAGATTTCTGGAGGATGGCGCTTCTACAGCGACCCACAATATTCGGCCGTAGTAGAAAAATTCGTACTCGATGGACAGCAATCCAGGCTCACACAGGCTGCCCTAGAGACCTTGGCCGTCATCGCGTACCGCCAGCCAGTTTCGCGAGCGCGAACATCGGCTATCCGAGGCGTGAATGTTGAAGCGGTTATGAAGACTTTGGTTACGCGTGGATTGGTCGAGGAGTCCGGAGTTGAGCACGAAACGGGAGCGATCCTCTACAAGACGACCACCTTCTTTCTTGAACGTTTAGGCTTGAATTCACTCGAGGATCTTCCAGCCTTGGCTCCTTATCTGCCAAACCTGGATGCCCTCGACGAAGTGCTCGATTCGCTTACTGACTAAGCATCTTCTAGACTCTCCCTTCACTTGACTGTCGGGAATGGATAGCCACATGGCCGAAATGCGCCTCAATAAAATAATCGCTGACGCTGGAATCACGAGTCGTCGCGGAGCAGATGAACTGATCTCAGATGGTCGAGTAACCGTCGATGGATATGTCGTACGCGAGCTTGGTAAGAAGGTAGATCCTGAAAAGGTTCAAGTGATGGTTGATGGTGAGACAATTACACGTTCAACAACTAAGACTTATCTTGCACTTCATAAACCTAAGGGTGTTTTGTCAACGATGTATGACCCCGAAGGCCGTCCCTCATTGAGTGACTTTATAGACCTTCGCCGCGAGCGCTTGTTCCATGTAGGCCGCCTGGATAAGGATTCCGAGGGGCTCATTTTGCTCACCAATGATGGGGATTTGACCTTTAGAGCGACCCATCCATCCTTTGGCCTAGAGAAGACCTACATAATCGAATTCGATGGAATTTTGCCTTCAGGGGTCGAAAAGACTCTTTTGAAGGGGGTAGAGCTAGAAGATGGAATTGGTCGGGTTCTCTCCTTTCGTGAACTCTCACCTCGATGGATTGAAGTCTCTATCCATGAAGGTCGCTATCACATCATCCGTCGACTGATGGAGGCGGTAGGAGTCGATGTCTTGAGACTGGTGCGAACCAAGTTCGGTCCGATCTCCCTGGGGGATACGACTGAAGGACGCTGGCGTGACCTCCATGACGGGGAATTGCTAAATCTCCGTAACGCTTTAGATATGTAACCTTAAAACACTTTAAGGTTAATACCTAAAATACCGTTATATCGATAAATAGTTATTCGCGATTCTCATAAACGATTTATCGATATTATGCACGCTTGACGGTGCCTCGCAATAACTATATGTCGATATTGATGCTTCGATGATGATCACTGCGAAATAGTTCGCTCATTATCGAGTTTGTAGTAAAAAGGTTATATCTATAAATAGCTAAATTACTTAGACATTATTCTATTCGTCATCGAATTTTTGCTATTCCCAGTACCATTAGCTCATGCCTACACGTGCCATCAGGGGAGCGATTCAAATCGCCGCCGATACCGAAAGTGATATCAATTCGGGTGTGGCCCAGCTTTTGAAGGCGATCATGGATGCAAACAAGCTTGAGCTCGATTCGATTATCTCTGTCCTGCTCACCTCAACCCCTGATCTCAGCGCAGCATTTCCAGCGGCAGGGGCTCGCGCCCTTGGATTTACGGAGATTCCACTGATGTGCGCAGCCGAAATAGATGTCAAAGGCGCTCTTGAGCGTGTAATTCGAGTGATGCTCCACGTTGAAAGTGAGCTAAAAGCGAGCGAAATTTCTCATATTTATTTAGGTGGAGCCCAGGCTCTTCGCCGCGATATAGCCCAATAATCGAGCGCTCATGTCATCATTTACTGGAGTTCGAATCGTCGGTTCTGGCCTGATTGGAACATCTATTGCATTAGCCCTTGCGAAGAACTCGATTCGAGTTGATTTAGTCGATAGTGATGCCCGAAGCGAAAATTTGGCTAATGACCTAGCTATGGGGGAGAAAGTCGTAGATCCAGAACTCGTCATCTTCTCTTTGCCCACCCAGCACCTACCCATGGTCATAGACCGCGAATATGCACTAAACCCTAAGTCAACATTTATAGATATTGGTAGCGTTAAGACCAATCCTTTACGGATTGTTTCGACTTCGAAGCTCCCATTGGCTCAATTCGTAGCCACACACCCCATGGCAGGGCGTGAGATCGGGGGTCCTGAGTCGGCGCGTGGTGACCTCTTCGAGGGGCGTACTTGGGTTTTGAGCCCGCAAGGCAGTGCAACTGAATCGATAGGGCGTGCGAGAAAACTGATCGAGCTTTTAGGGGCAACGCCCATTGAGATGGATTCCCTAGAACATGACAAAGCGGTCGCTGCCATTTCTCACCTGCCTCAAATCCTCTCCTCGCTTTTGGCTAAACAGCTCCAGGATTTTCCGGATGAATGGTTGGCCTTGGCTGGTCAGGGGCTTCGGGACACGGTTCGCATAGCGGGCTCTGATCCAAAGCTTTGGCAAGAAATTATTTCTATGAATCGTGAGAAAATTTCACCCGTTTTACACGCTCTCATTGATGACCTTCAATCATTTGAAAAACTATTGAATAGCGATGGCGATAATTCATCAGCGATTGGCGCTTTGATTGAAGAGGGTCGTGTTGGTCGAGCAAAGATTCCTGGCAAACATGGAGGCAAAGCTCGCAATTATTCATACTTACCGATTGTGATTCCTGATGCTCCTGGAAATCTTGCTGCAATATTTAATATTTGTGCGCAGATTGATGTCAACGTTGAAGATCTTTCAATAGAGCATTCACCTGGACAACTCACTGGTCTGATTACATTAGGACTCTCAGAACAAGGTGCAGAGAAACTATCAGAGCATTTGATTACTAAAGGATGGAATGTCCATCCAGTGCGCAAATAGAGAATAGACTGACCTTATGGCCATAGTCGTAGCAATAGATGGCCCAAGTGGAGCTGGAAAATCAAGTACATCTCGCGCAATTGCACAGCGAGCGGGTTGGAATTATTTAGATACTGGTGCGCTCTATCGTGGTGTTACATGGTTAGCTCTGGAGAAAAGCGCTGAAAGCGCGCAAGAAATTCTCAAGGAGTTAGGTCGTGCACCACTTCGCTTTGTAGCAAATCCAATATCGCCATCTATTTTTGTTGGTGATACAGATGTAACGCAGCAAATTCGAAGTGATGAAATTACAGATGCAGTTAGTCGAATCAGTGCAATGCCTGAAATTCGTGCAGAGTTACTCATTATTCAACGGTCCATGATTAATGATGCGCAGCGTGGAATTGTTGTTGAAGGTCGCGACATCGGAACAGTTGTTTTTCCAAAAGCGCCACTAAAGATTTACTTGACTGCCGATTTAGATGCACGTGCAGATCGCAGAGAGAAAGAATTGCCTATCGATAGAGATGTCGCAGAAGTAGCGCAATCATTGAGCAATCGCGACCATACAGATTCGACTCGAGCGGTATCTCCATTAGCTCTGGCACCCGATGCCGTAGAAGTAGATTCCACATTGCTCTCACTAGAGGAAACTGTTGAGCGCATTTGGGAGATTCTCAAAGAGCGTTCGCTTTTAGGCTTGCCAATCATTGCGATACTCGGAAGGCCGAACGTTGGAAAATCGACTCTCATCAATCGTTTTATTGGTCGCCGAGAAGCAATTGTTGAAGATACACCCGGTGTGACTCGCGATCGTGTTCAGTACGAATGCGAATGGGGTGGTCGTCGATTTATTGTTATGGATACAGGTGGATGGGAATCCAAACCTGATGGAATCTCAGTTCAAGTAAGTGCTGGCGCAGAACTTGCGATGCAAGAGGCTGATGTATTGGCATTCGTCGTAGATGCACAAGTTGGCGCACTCGATGAAGATGATATTTTGGTTCAAGAGTTACGCAAAGCAAAGAAGCCAACTATTCTCGTGGCAAACAAAGTAGATGGCGAACGTGAAGAATCTGATGCACATGCACTCTGGAATCTTGGACTCGGCGAACCATTTTTTGTTTCGGCACTTCATGGTCGGGGCAGTGGAGATTTACTAGATCGCCTTATTGAAGTTTTACCTGAAGTTGGTGGCGCGCAATATAACGATGGCTATCGACGCGTTGCACTCATTGGTCGCCCTAATGTTGGTAAATCAAGTTTGCTCAACGCACTCGCGGGTGAAAATCGCGCAATCGTTGATGATGTTGCAGGAACAACTCGTGACCCAGTTGATGAACTGATTGAATTCGGTGGGTCGATCTGGAGATTTGTCGACACAGCAGGACTTCGCAAACGTGCTAATCAAGCATCGGGAACGGATTATTACGCAACGCTTCGAACACAAGCAGCGCTGGAGCGATGCGAAGTTGCAGTAGTTGTATTAGATGCATCGATTCCAATATCTGAGCAAGATCTTCGCGTCATCACGATGGTTGAAGAGGCTGGTAAGGCGATGGTTATTGTGATGAACAAGTGGGACTTAGTCGATGAAGATCGCAGAGATCAACTAGATCGCGAAATCGATAGACACCTCGATCAGGTTGAATGGGCCCAGCGAGTCAATGTCGCAGCCAAGACTGGTTGGCACCGAGATCGATTGGCCCCAGCGCTTCGTACCGCACTTGATAGTTGGGAGCGAAGAGTTCCAACCGCCAAACTCAACTCCTTCCTCGGCGCACTCATTGGAGCGACGCCACCACCTGTACGCGGTGGAAAACAGCCAAAGATTTACTATGCAACTCAAGCCGGAATCGCTCCGCCAAAATTTGTCGTCTTTTCAAGTGGCTGGATTGAGGCCTCCTATCGCCGCTTTATTGAGCGACGTTTGCGCGAAGAGTTCGGTTTCCCAGGTACTCCTGTCATGGTTGCGATTCGGGTAAAAGAGCGCGATTAGTATGAATAGATCTCTGCTCACGATTCCTAACGCTCTCACTTTTCTGAGAGCCCTCGGAATTCCACTCTTTCTCTACCTTGCGCTTTCGCTAAAGGCTGATGGGTGGGCGATATTTGTACTCGCCATTGGGGGAGCCACAGATTATTTTGATGGAAAATTGGCACGCGCGTGGGGTCAAGAATCACGCTTTGGTGAATTAGCGGATCCCGCAATAGATCGTTTCTACATCGTTGCAACACTTGTTGCACTCGTTTTGCGTGATGCAATTCCTTTATGGATTCTCATCGTGTTACTGGGACGAGATCTCATTCTGGGAATTCTGACCATCGCTTTGAAAACTCGCGGCCACGGTCCAATGAGCGTTACCTATTTGGGTAAAGCTGCAACCTTCAACCTCATGTACGCCTTTCCTTTTCTACTTTTAGCCCTACAACAGTCATGGGTCGGAACTTTGGCATTTATTCTCGGATGGTGTTTTGCAATCTGGGGAATCGCCCTCTACATTTCTACCGGTATCGCATATTTTGCTAAAGGCCTTGATCTTTATCTTCACGGAAAGCGAGTTGGGTAGATGTCACAGATTCCTGATGCATTGCATTACACAAAAGAACATGAGTGGGTAGCTGCAACATCGAATGATTCTGTTCTTCGTGTCGGTATCACAGATTTTGCGCAGAGCGCTTTGGGTGACATTGTGTATGTGCAATTACCGAAGGTAGGAGAGAGCGTCACTGAAGGAAAAGTTTGTGGTGAAATCGAGTCGACAAAAAGCGTTTCGGAGATTTTTTCACCCGTTACAGGTTCTGTTACTTCTGTCAACGAAGTCTTAGTGGGAAATCCTGAAATTATCAACTCCGATCCATATGACAAAGGTTGGCTGCTGGAAATCACTGTAAGCGCACCGGCTTCAGAGCTTATGAGTGCGGCGGAATACGCAACTTTCACCGCTTGACCTAACGCCATTGACTCTCTAGTGTCACCCTTAAGTTGAAGGTGATGGGGGTGGAGAGCAATGAATGCAGCAGAATCGCAGAGTGAGCTCACATCAACAATCCATCTGGGTGTTAGAGGCGTTACGCATAATTCCCCAGCGAAAACACTCGAAGATTTGTTATCTAGTCTTGACGAAAAATCGCAAGAAATCGTGCGAGAAATTGCGCAATCAGCAGGTGATAAGGCAATGGTCGTGATTGCACGCGGTCCTCAAAAAGGATCACGTTTCCTCATCACATCTGAAGGCGTGAGTATCGGAAGATCGACAGAGAGCGCAATCTTTCTCGATGATGTAACGGTCTCTCGTTCACATGCACAGATAAAGAGAGAAGAAAGTGGTTCATTCGTTCTAATCGATAATTCGAGTCTGAATGGCACTTACCTCAACAATGTATCGATCCAGAATAATGTCTTGAAAAGCGGAGATGAAATTCAAATTGGCAAGTTCCACTTTGTTTTCATTGGTAGTACAAAGTAAAAAGTAACAAGCACTAATTATTCGTATCCAATTTCTACAGGGGAGAATTAAAGATGGCAGTTCCAGCGAGAGCCTATTTGAGCATCGGCGAAGTACTCACAAAGTTACGTGGGGATTTTCCAGATATAACAATCTCAAAGATTCGATTTCTCGAATCAGAAGGCTTGATTGACCCGCAGAGAACACCATCTGGTTACCGTAAGTTCACAAGTATTGATCTAGAGAGATTGCGCTATGTCCTCCTGGCCCAGCGCGACCAATATCTACCGCTCAAAGTCATCAAAGAAAATCTTGATGCGATGGATCGCGGGCTGGAGCCAACTTCAACTATTGGGGGAGTGGCAGCTCCGCGTCCAGTTCTAGGCCTTGCCACAATTGATGGCGAGATGGCAGCGAGTTCATTTGGTGCGACTAATGAGATGCGTTTATCTCGCGAAGAACTTCTCAAGGCAAGTGGCCTAACTGAGGAACAACTAGTTGAACTTGAGTCATATGCCATGATTTCAATTCGTGGTCGCCATTACGACAGTGATGCATTAGCTGTTGCCAAGGCTGTAACCGAGATGGCAAGTTTTGGAATTGAATCGCGTCACTTGCGTTCATTTAGATCCGCTGCAGATCGCGAAATTGGGTTGATCGAGCAGGTCATCACTCCATTGACTCGTCAGAAGAGCGCCGAATCAAAAGCTCGCGCCGAAGAAGTACAACGCGAAATCGCTTCCCTTTCTATTCGCCTCCATGCCGCACTAGTTCGTGGTGGTCTCCACCGACTTCGCTAATGCTTATTCCGATGGAGGTTGTCGGGGTTCGAATTGAGATGCCCTCCAATCAGCCGATAGTTCTGCTCAAAGAAATTGATGGCTCTCGTTTTCTGCCAATTTGGGTCGGCAGCGTTGAAGCGAGTGCAATCGCTTTTGCTCAGCAGGGCATGAGTCCGCCTCGTCCGATGACCCACGATCTCATTGGAAATATTCTCGACCTTCTTGATACGACGTTGACTGCGATCCATTTGACGGAGCTCGTCGATGGAATCTTCTACGCAACCCTGAATTTGCGCGATGCCTCATCAACGCTGCTGACACTGTCGGCAAGGCCCTCGGATGCGATTGCCTTGGCACTTCGCACCAAGAGCAACATTTTGGCCACCAGTGAACTCTTAGAGCAGGTCGGTATAGAGATTCCAGATCAAGGTGGGGCAGAGGGCGCCGCGGGCGAGGAGAGCCAGGAATTAGAGCGGTTCAGAGAGTTCTTGGACCAGATAAACCCTGAGGATTTTGCCGGATAAGTCTAAACCTCAAGTAGAGGTTTCGTTCGTGTCGGTGATTGAATAGAGGCCTTGCGACTCCTACATTTGTCTCATTCCCCAAGAGAATCGAGCACTTCCCGTGACTTCCCAAGATCTCGAAATTGGCTACCGTGGCGCAACTGCATGTTCCGCCGCAGGTATTACATATCGACAACTCGATTACTGGGCACGCACCGGTTTAGTTGAACCAAGTATTAGAAGTGCGAGTGGTTCTGGAACGCAACGTCTTTATGGCTTCCGAGATATTTTAGTTCTCAAAATTGTAAAGAGACTTCTCGATGCAGGTGTATCACTTCAAAATATTCGCACCGCAGTTACTTTTCTACGCAGTCGCGGTGTAACAGAGCTAGAACGTATGACACTGATGAGTGATGGCGCATCAATTTATGAATGCGCAACACCGGATGAAGTAATCGATTTACTTCAAGGCGGTCAAGGAGTATTCGGTATTGCTGTGAGTAAAGTTTGGCATGAGGTTGAGGGTTCGCTTTCAACTCTTGTTGGCGAGATCAACGGCCAGCCTGTTGGTGGGGAAAGTAACGACGAACTTTCGCAACGTCGAAAGGCGAAAGGCGCCTAAAGACAATACTCTTCACCCTTCCCATTGAAACAATGTAGGGGAGTGGTGATGACGTACAACGGTGAGCGCTTTGAAAAGCGCCATATCGGGCCTTCTGGTTCGGACGAGCTAGAGATGTTGGCTCTGCTCGGTTACCGCGATATCGAAACTTTCATCAGTGATGTTGTTCCGACAAATATTCAAATTTCTAAGAAACTCTCGCAAACTTTAGATTCTGCAAAGAGTGAAGTTGAAGTGATTGCCGAACTTCGCAAGATTGCATCCCAGAACCAAGTTTTTACATCTCTGATTGGCGGCGGTTACTATGGAACTATTACACCGGCTGTCATTAAGCGAAATGTTCTAGAAAATCCTGCCTGGTATACCGCTTACACGCCGTATCAACCAGAAATCTCACAGGGACGTTTGGAAGCAATTTTCGCTTTCCAAACAGTGATCTGCGATATGACATCGCTCTCGCTATCTAATGCATCGATGTTAGATGAAGGTACCGCTGCAGCTGAAGCCATGACCGTTGCAAGACGCACTTCAAAAACCAGTGATGATGCAATTTTTTTGATTGAAGAGAACGTGCATCCGCAAACAAAAGCAGTTGTACAAACTCGCGCAAAACCATTGGGGATCAAGGTTATTGAAGTTGATGCGGGCCACGTTGCACGCGATGGATTTGATCAAGAATTCTTTGGTCTATTAGTGCAATATCCAGATACCACTGGAGAAATTTGCGACTACACAAAAGTAGCGGAGTATGCACATTCCAAAGGTGCACTCGTCATTGCTGCAACTGATCTGTTGGCTTTGACGTTGATCAAGGCACCAGGGGAGTGGGGCGCTGATATCGCAGTTGGTTCTGCCCAACGCTTCGGTGTACCAATGGGATTTGGTGGACCGCATGCAGGTTTTATGGCGGTGCGTGAAGGTTTAGAGAGATCTCTGCCTGGTCGACTAGTTGGACAAAGCATTGATGCACATGGCAATCCAGCATTTCGTTTAGCTCTGCAAACGCGTGAACAACATATTCGTCGCGATAAGGCAACGAGCAATATCTGTACTGCTCAAGTTCTGCTCGCAAATATCAGCGCCTTCTATGCAATGTGGCACGGGCCTGTTGGTTTGCGTGCAATTGCAGAGCGCGTTCATGGATATGCGTCGCGCCTTCAGAGTGCATCAAAGTCTCGCAATCAGAATATCTTTGATACTGTAACAATCGATGTGACTGATGCTAATGCGATACATCAGCGTGCAAGAGCGAAGAAGTACAATTTTGGCGCAATTTCAGATACTCAAATTCGAGTTTCTTTTGATGAAACAACGACGGACAGAACGTTCGCAGAAGTTCTCGAGATTCTGGGCTTATCCGATGCTAAGGCTTCTCGGATTTCTCCGGCATTCGCACGCACTTCAACCTATCTAACACACCCAGTTTTTAATACTTATAAATCAGAGACATCGATGATGCGTTATCTACGCACTTTGGCAGATCGCGATTTAGCACTTGATCGAACAATGATTCCATTGGGCTCTTGCACGATGAAACTCAATGCAGCTACCGAAATGGAAGCAGTTACCTGGCCGGAGTTCTCTTCCCTTCATCCGTTTGCTCCAGCAGATCAATCAAAAGGCTCACGTTTACTTATCGAACAACTTTCTAAATGGTTAGTCGAGATCACTGGATATGACGCAGTTTCCCTTCAACCCAATGCTGGTAGTCAAGGTGAATTCGCCGGCCTGCTAGCAATTCGAAATTATCATGATTCACGTGGTGATACTGGTCGAAATATTTGTTTGATTCCATCGAGTGCTCACGGGACAAATGCAGCAAGTGCAGTGATGGCTGGAATGTCAGTTGTTGTGGTTGATTGCGACGATGAAGGAAACGTTAGTTTAGAAGATTTGAAGTTGAAGATTGCTCTCAATGCCGCTGCACTTGCCGCCCTGATGGTTACATATCCATCGACTCATGGTGTTTTTGAATCTGCGATCTCAGAAATTTGCGCGATGATTCATGATGCTGGTGGGCAAGTTTATGTAGATGGCGCAAATCTCAACGCACTTGTTGGAACTGCGCAACCAGGAAAATTCGGCGCTGATGTTTCTCATCTCAATCTTCATAAAACTTTCTGCATTCCACACGGCGGTGGGGGACCAGGTGTCGGTCCAGTTATTTCGAAGGCACATTTAGCGCCGTTCTTACCTAACCATCCATTAGATGCAACGGCCGGTCCTGCAACAGGTCCAGGACCGATTTCAGCTGCGCCATTTGGTTCTGCAAGTATTTTGCCAATTTCGTGGGCCTACATTCGCCTTATGGGGGGAGAAGGGCTAACACATGCAACACAGGTTGCAATATTGAACGCCAATTACATGGCAGCGCGACTTAAATCTTCATATCCGATTTTGTACACAGGAAGTAAAGGTTTGATTGCGCATGAATGCATTCTTGATCTGCGCGAAACAACGAAAATTTCAGGAGTAACGGTCGATGACATTGCAAAGCGATTGATGGACTTTGGTTTCCATGCACCGACGATGTCTTTCCCTGTTGCTGGAACGCTCATGATTGAGCCAACTGAATCCGAAGATGTTCGCGAGATGAATCGCTTTATTGATGCGATGGTTGGCATTCGCTCGGAGATTCAAGAGATCATCGATGGCAAGCAAGATATTGATGGTTCGCCGCTTCGAAATGCGCCACACACCATTGGAGCTATTGCAGCGAATACTTGGGAGCGCACATATTCACGCGAAGCAGGGGCATTCCCAGCAACGATTACAGGTCTTATTCCGGGTGAATTGATTGGCGCTCGTGGAAAGTATTGGCCAGCCGTTGGACGCATCGATGGCGCCTTTGGAGACCGTAATTTGGTCTGTTCCTGCGCACCTATAGAGGCATATAGCTCGTAAGTGAGCCTGTCGTGAGTGGGGATGGCTGATTCTTCTTTACTTTACATAATGTAACTTATCGGCGTTAGACCCAAGCTCAGTCGTACACGCGCCGAGCTATAAATCCAAGGATTCCAAGGCCCATTAAGGTCAGCCAGAAGGTCCAATTCCCTAATTTGCTCGCCAAAGTTTGCTCAGAATAAAGTTTAGAATCTGCAAACAAATGATCTGGTTGATTACTCGTTGTTGATTTCACAATATTTCCTTGAGAATCGATAACTGCTGAAATTCCTGTTGTTGAAACGCTGACGAGATCTCGATGGTTTTCAATCGCCCGGATTCTAGAAATCGACAATTGCTGCGCACTTTGGGCACTTGTTCCAAATGTTGCATTATTCGTTTGAACAACGAGCAAGTTCGATTGGCGACTTATGCGATTAATGTAGGAATCATCGATGAGTTCATAGCAAATAATTGGCCCCAGGACGGCATTATCGACATTGTGCACAACATCGCTTGTTCCAGGCGAGAAATCTTTCACATCGTCGACAAATGGTGAGAAATACTTGGCAATACTACGAAGTGGGATGTATTCACCGAAGGGTGTCAAATGCTGCTTGATATATGTCGATACCGCCCCTTTGTTCCACAGTATTGATGCATTCTCTACCTTATTACCAGTACTTAGAACTGCTCCAATGACAATGGGTTTATTAGTCAGATTGTTGATTGAAGCCAGCGATCTTTGGACATCAACGTTCTTATACGGATCCACATCGACACTATTTTCGGGCCAAATGATGACGTTGTAATCCTCTTTCTCTTCAACGGCTCGTAGCGTCTCTTTGACATGCATGTTGAAAACAACCTTAGCTCTTGAATTGAAATCTAAGCCAAGTTGGGGAACATCACCCTGCACAAGTAGTGCTCTAAAATTTCCAATCGATTGCATGGATGGCAATGCAGTTACCGAGAGAATAAGAAGAGCGACAACAGAGCCATAGATTGCGCTGATTTTGAAATCACGCTTGAGAAAAAAGAGAGCGATTCCAATACAGGTAACGACGGATGTAAGTAGTGAGACTCCCCCCATGGCAACCACTTCTCGATATGGTGCATCTGCTTGGCCAAATGCTAAACGCCCCCATGCAAAGCCTTCGAATGGAAATATCGATCTGATCTGTTCTAGCAATAGAAATATCGCTGGAAAGAAAACTATTCGCTTTTTGCGCGCCCATGCAAGAGGTAGGAAAAAGAGTGACTCCCCTAAGCAAAGAATGAGCCATGGGATATTGCCTACATAGGTCGAGCTCCAATGTAGGAGAAATGCATTGAATGTAAATGCCACGATAAAGGTATTGCGAATCGAACGTTTACCTTTATGAAGAATCCAGATCCATAGAGAGATAGCAAGTGGTGCTAAGTACCATTGCCCAATGGGTGGAAAACTTGCGGATAAGAGCCATCCAGTAAAGATTGAGAGGAGAAGCATTACCAGCCCAATGCAGCAATCATTTTGTCAACTGATGCACCCAGCCCGTATTTCTCCTGAAACTTATAAATCTCAGAGAGATCTTTTGGCTTAGTAGGCATAGCTATTTCCATTGAAGGAATAGAAACGTCTCGTGCACAGTGCACCAGAGTTGGCGCAATTTTCAAATAATCGAGCCCTTCTAGAATCTTTTTACTGAGAGCCGGAGCGAAAGGTGAATCAACTGCTTTAGCTTTCGCAATTGCTTCATCGACATCTGCTGCATTATTCGCAATTATTGCAGCGCCTTTTTCCCCAATACCTTTGACTCCGGGTAGTCCATCAGATGGATCTCCGCGAAAAATTGCAAAAAGAGCATATCTATCACCAGGGATCAGATATTTATTCGTAACCCATGCATGGTCAACTAAATCATGTTGTGAAACTCCCTTTGCAAGATAGACAACCTTTATATCTTGCTTGTCATCAACTAGTTGGAATAAATCACGATCGCCAGTAACAATGCGTATGGGTCCCTTTTCACGCACAGCAAATGTAGCCATGACATCATCTGCTTCATAATCATCTACACCCACTAATGGAATGCCGAAAAGATCCAATAGATCTAAAAGGATTGGAATTTGCGCAGTAAGTGTTTCAGGCTCTTCCTCCTCCCCCTCGACATCGAGGCGATTCGCTTTGTAATCTGGAAATAGATCTACGCGCCACGAAGGTCGCCAATCTCCTTCGATGCAAGCAACAATTCGATTTGGTTTATACATTCCGATCAAACGAGATGTCATATCCAAATATCCACGTATTGCATGGACGGGCATTCCATCAGGTGCCGTAAGTGTGTCTGGCATTCCGTAATAAGCGCGATACCAAAGAGATGCGCTATCTAAGAGCATCAAAGTCATAAATCCCCCATGAGATATGCAACGACGCCGCGATCCAAGCGCTTCACGCCATCTCTACATTTGTCGCGAAGATTCTCACTTGCTCCACCAATTTGGGTGAGTAAATCTATGAGTTGTTTGGTCGAGCGAACAAAATCTCCCACGGATAAATCACTACCTTTGAGAACACTTGATAGCGACTGACCATTAGCCCAACGGTATGAAATGGAACAGAAACCAAAGTCAGGCTCTTTCTGAGTTTTCACACCGAAATCATTTTCCAATTTCTCAAGTTGTGCCCAAAGGGAAGAGATCTCAGAGAGGGCATTTGCAACATTGATATGAGGAATTTTGGGAGCGAGATTTTCTTGAGAGCGCGATTGGAAGATCATCGATGAGGCAACAGAAAGCAGCTCGGGTGAGCTCAGGTTATCGAGTAGGCCAAGACGAATGGTCTCTGTCAGTAAGAGATCTGATTCAGCGTAAATCTTGGCAAGAATTTTTCCTTGTGGAGAACTCTTCTCTCCATCGATGTATTTGAGATGAGTGAGTACATCGCAAATTTGATCGAATGTTTTAGCAATGACATGGGTTCTATTCTCGACGCGTTTCGTCAGTCCATCATTTTCGCGACGAAGTCGATCTGCCCTTTCGGCTAAACGAGCATGAGTCTCACGATCACTACAGCCGTGGCAACTATGTTCGCGCATTCCCTTTTTTAGGCCCTGCATCTCGCTTTCGAGATGTGCTCGCTGCCTGTGATCAAAAGTTTTCTTACCATCGCGCTTTGAAAGCAAAATTTCAATCTCACGGATCTCACGTCGTAGTCGGGCGTAATCGCTGAAATCGCCGAGATGGCAGGTTGCATCTTTCATTAGATCAGCCATCGCAACGTTATTCTTTTTTATCTGTCGCGTCAGACCAACAACTGCTCTGTCAGCTTGGAATTGTGCAAAAGATGATTCCAATGAGCCACGTGCTCGTTCGCGACCAAAGCGAGAAATAAGATTTATTGCCATGTTATACGTTGGCGCAAAAGAAGAACGCAGAGGATAAGTACGCGTTGAGGCAAGTCCAGCAGCAGTTGCTGAATCAACCGTTGGTGACCATTGAATAACTGCGTTACCTTCAATGTCAATACCACGTCGTCCTGCTCGACCAGTAAGTTGGGTGTATTCCCCCGGAGTAATTGGAACGTGCGCTTCACCGTTATATTTCACAAGTTTTTCAAGTACAACAGTACGAGCCGGCATATTAATACCGAGTGCCAATGTCTCAGTTGCAAATACTGCCTTTACTAATCCTTTTTGAAACAACTCTTCGACTGCTCCCTTGAAACTTGGCAACAAGCCTGCATGGTGAGCTGCGATGCCTCGTTCTAAAGCAGTAAGCCAATCATCAAAGCCGAGAACTACTAGATCTTCTTCAGCCAAATTCAGGGTGTAGCGCAGCGCAGTTTCTCTGATGATTGCTCGCTCTTCGGTATTTGTAAGACGCAAGCCTGCTTGAAGACATTGCTTTACCGCAGCATCACAGCCAATACGAGAAAAAATAAAAGTGATTGCAGGTAGGAGATTCTCTCGATTGAGCTTTTCAATAATGTCAGCCCGTGTGAGTCGGCTGCCTTCTTCGCTAAATCGCTCGCGGCGTTGACGAGGCACTCGTACCTTGCGCATCGCCTCTCGCTCTAACTTCAATATTTCGGCATTTATCTGTCCCGGTTGAGAGAAGAGATCAACGAGTCGATTTCCGATAAGGACGTGTTGATAGAGAGGAATAGGGCGAATTTCGCTAACAATGACTTCGGTGCTGCCACGAATCTCGCCTAACCATTCACCAAACTCTTCGGCATTTGAAACAGTTGCAGAAAGAGAAATTACCTGCACGCTCTCCATGAGATGAATCAGAACTTCTTCCCAGACCGCGCCGCGAAATTTATCTGCGAGGTAATGGACCTCATCCATAACAACACAGCCCAAGTTCTTCAGAGTTGATGAATTTGCATAGAGCATGTTACGAAGCACTTCTGTGGTCATAACGAGTATCTCGGCTTCGCTATTGATACTTGTATCCCCTGTTAGAAGACCAACGCGATCTTCACCAAAGCGCGAAACAAACTCTTGATATTTCTGATTTGAAAGAGCTTTGATAGGAGTCGTATAGAAGCATTTCATGGAGCGACGCAGAGCTATATACGCAGCAAATTCTCCAACGACTGTCTTACCTGCTCCTGTAGGAGCTGCAACGAGAACACCTTTCCCATCTTCGACAGCATTGCATGCTGCAATCTGGAAGGGATCAAAAGGAAAATCAAACGTCTCGATAAATTCAGCAGTGATCTGATATTTCTTGCGCGCGGTAGCCGCCGCGAATTTTTGCGCTGGAGAGGCTATGGAATCCATGTAGAAAGAGCCCCCATTACGCATTCAGCCGAAATAGGTAGTTGACCTATTCGCTCACCATCTGCATACGCAACAGTATCGGCTTCAATGCGTACTCTTCTACTTCTATAAACACTGACTTCCGGATGATTTACATGCTTGCCGCTATAAACCGTTGGGAAGACTCGGATAAATTCCGGAATTGATACTGGCCTAAGAATCATCACATCAAATAATCCATCTTGAATATTCGCATCGGGACAAACTCTCATGCCACCGCCATATGAAGTGCCATTTCCAATAGCGATGAGCATCGCCTGAGTTGAAATAACCTGATCATCTAATTCAATTTCATAATGAACTGGCTTGAATTTTGGTAACTCGAGTGCAATTGCCGCGTTATATCTCATGGGCCCTTTAGGCCATTTCAAAATATTGGCTCGCTCATTCACTATGGCATCGAAACCAGAGGAGAGTACTGCTGCAAACCATTCGCCATCGACTAGTCCTAAATCAATATTTACAGGTCTAGTTTCAAATACTCGTTGTAGATAGCCGGTAATTTCATCCAAAGACCAACCTAGTGTTCTGACAAGATCATTGCCAGTGCCACCTGGGATAAATGCAATTGGGATATGTGCAGGAACAGCGGATTGCAATATCAAATGGGCGAGGCCATCTCCCCCTACGGCAATGATTCCATCGATAAGGTCGCGATTTCTAGAAATCTTTTCTTTGAGTGAAGTAGAAAGAGATTGCGCATTGACCCCAGTGACAATCTCGTAATCGATACCTCTGCTAGAACAATAGCCCGCAACTTTTGTTCCCATGGTGGCGCCGCGACCCTGGCCAGATGTCGGATTGATTGCTATGAGCCACATTAGTTAGATTTCTTGCGCACTCTCAATTGGCATGACTCCATCAAGGGCCTTCAACTTTTTCTTATCTCGTCGCTTATCGACAAGCGACGCAATGCCGCCAGCCATAAAATAAAGCAAGCACAAGGGAATTGCTAAAAGAAGCATTGTGAATGGATCCGCTGTAGGGGTAAATGCGGCGGTAAATAGCACGATTGAAAAAATCCATATTCTCCACGGTTTGAGGATTGTCTCTCCTCGCAAGAATCCGATGAGATTGAAGGTGACTAAAAAGACCGGGAGCTCGAAGGCTAATCCGAAGATCAAAATAATACGCATTACAAAATCAAGATAATCATCAAAGCGAATTAGATTTGATAACGAGTTAGGTGTGAATCCGAAAAGCACCTTGATGGCGACAGGCAGAACTAGGTACCCAAGAGTTGCACCTGCTGCAAAAAATGGCGTTGCCGAGAGAATGAAAAAGATGGAGTTACGTTTCTCTTTGCGATGAAGTCCTGGGGCAATAAATGCCCACAGCTGATAGAGCCACAGTGGTGCAGAAGCAATTACTCCAGTCAGCAGAGATACCTTTATTTGTAAATTGAGGGGACCGAGAACTCCATTGATATAGAGCGAACCACAACTGGCATCTCCATTAGCTTGCGCCGCAGATAAATCACATACTGGTGTAGCGAGTTGGGTAATGATCGGGTTATAGAAAAACCATCCGACCATTGCCCCGACAACGATGACAAAAACGGCGCGGAAGAGTCTTTTTCTAAATTCGCGCAAATGATCGAGCAGCGGCATACGACCGCTTGAGGTGGCCGCCATAGATTTTACTTTTCGGTGCTGCCCTCTTCGCCGCTCTTCTTCTCATCTTGATTCATCTCTTTTATCTCACTCTTAAAGATTCGCATTGAGCGACCGAGTGAGCGAGCAGAATCTGGAAGACGCTTTGCTCCAAAGAGGACAAGAACGACAATAAGAAGAATCAGAATATGACTTGGCTCGCGTAGAAACATGGATACCCCTTTGTGGTTCGTGCCTTGCGGAAATACTACCCCGAAACCTCTTTCTTATCTAAGGCTCCCCTACTCCTTCTCATAGAGGGCCAAGAGGGCTTTCGCCGAACTCGCAATATCGCCCCTTTCGCTCTCTGGAGAGAGAAGCTCCACTGATGCCGCAGCCGAGAAGATCATCCTTCTCATCCATTCAGCTGTGAAGGAAGTGATTTCTTTTTCGATACCGGAATGGAGCTCTTTATCTTCTCCTTCAAATTCAAAGAGTTCTCGAGCCGCACGCAAGTGGCTGTGTATGCGAATTCGATAAGAAATCTGAGGATTCTCTATGCCTTGTGAAAGATGCTCGGGCTTCAATTTCTTTTCGGCGATAGAGGCGCTTTGAATACGATCAAGTCGAAAGGTTCGAAAGGATTGAGCCTGATCGCAGTACGCAAATACATATTCGTGGAACGAATCATTTTGCCATTCGATAGGCAAAATTGTTCGCTCTGAAATTCGATCGGCATAGAGTGAGTGATACTTGATATCTAAAGATGTTCCTGATGAAATTGCGGTAGTGATCGTAGAACGTATGGAGCCGTCAATTGCCGGTTCCGCCTTCAACTGAGCTTGCAACCCAATCAGTGTTCGCAAACGTTGCGATAAAACATCGATATTCGATAGTAGATCTTTACGATCTAGTGCAAGGGCGCTGCGAACAAGGTCTAGGCCGAGTAAAAGTGCAATCGCCTCTTCCTTATTGAGCGAACGTGGACTCTCTAACGTTTGTGCATTTCGAATCGTGACGTAGCCAGAATCGAAAGAGAGATCAATCAATTCCAGTGGCGTGTAGCCCGGTAAGCCACACATCCATAGCGTTGTCAGGTCAGCATTCATTTCACTCTCACTAACGCCAAAATTTTGCGCAAGAGTGGACAGCGCTATTCCTTGATGTGCATGCAAATATGGAACAAGGTCGAGCATACGAGCTGCTTTATTTAGCGGCGAAGTTGGATTCTTAGCCATGAAGCACCACCAACTGCCGTAATGCATCTATGACACCCTTACGCAATGAATCGTCGCTAACAACTTTCGCATCTGCGCCATGCCAGAGAACTAGTTTTATCATTCGCTCAACATCTGGATAGGAAATCCGAATTCGATCCCACTCCCCCATATCCTCAAGACTTATCGCCATATGGCGCAAAACATGGGCTTTACCTTTACGTATATCGAGATCTGATTTCATAAGCGCATCTGCACCACTGAGTTGTGCAGCCAAATCGAAATCTTTGGGAATTTCGTAGCTTTTTCCTTTAGATGCTTTAGCAATATCGCCATCGATTCGATCAAATCTGAATATTCGAATGCCTTCGCGCTTGTGATCGAAACCGACGAGGTACCAATGCCCATTTCGTGTGGCAATTCCATATGGATCTACGATTCTTTCTTCGACACTCAATTCGGCTGCGATGTAACTAAATGTCACTGGAATTCGAGAAGTTATAGCCGCGGTCAGAGTTTCAAAACTTATATGCGACGAACTCAATCGAGGTGTCATCGCCGGCAACGCGTCAATATCGGAGACAACACCTATTGAAGAGAGTCGAAGTAGTGCGCTTTGCGCGGCACCATCGAGTGCAGCACCTCTCCATGCTTCCGCCGCGAGTGAAAGAAGAGCAAGATCTTCACCAGAAATATCATCAAGATTGAGCGCATAACTCTCAGGTCTGATTCGATAACCTGCTTCATCATCGAAGAGCGGATCAAAATTTCCAACTTCAATTTCAATACCTAAATTGCGCAGATCATCTTTATCACGCTCAAACATTCTCTCTTTTGTTTCAGGAGTTCCTTCGTAGCCTTCTACCGTTCTAAATATTTCACTCTTTGTGATGAATCTCTTTGTTGCTAGCAACGCAATTGTGAGATTGACTAAACGCTCACTCTTCCGCGACACCGTAAGAGCCTTTCGCAGGACGACGTCGACGGGCAAGTACCTCAACACCAGGTGCCATACGACGAGATTGAATAAGGAAACCTGTGTGACCAATCATCCGCTGTTGTGGGCGAACTGCTAATCCTTCATGGTGCCATCCACGCACAATCGTTTCGCTACTCTCTGGTTCCGTGAAGCGACCATCATCTTTGAGCGCTTCAGCAGTTACTGAAAGCTGCGTTGTTGTTGCGACATAGGCTAGAAAAACTCCGCCTGGTCGAAGGGCCCGAGCAGCGAGATCAACGCATTCCCACGGAGCCAACATGTCGAGTACAACTCGGTCGTACTCAGATTCAAAATTTTGGTCTTGCAAATCTCCAACGCTCAGTGACCAATTTGATGGTTTTTCGCCAAAATAATTTGAGACATTCGCGTGCGCATTCTCGGCAAAATCAGCGCGTCTCTCAATTGAATTTACTTTTCCAGATGTTCCTACGGCTCTCAATAGTGAAATGGTGAGTGCCCCGCTTCCAACACCTGCTTCGAGAACTCGAGCACCTGGATAGATATCAGCAAGTCCCACAATCATCGCTGCATCTTTAGGATAAACAATTGTTGCTCCACGAGGCATTGTCAGAACATAATCAGCGAGCAGCGGTTTGAAAGCGGTAAATTTGAGACCTGCAGTTGTACTTACAACGCTGCCTTCAGGTAATCCAATGAGTTCATCGTGAACGATCCAACCCTTATGGGTATGCCACTCTTTTCCCGGTGTGATTGTGAAGCTGTATAATTTGCCTTTTGGATCGGTAAGTTGAATACGATCACCAGCTGAGAAATACCCGAGGTTAGACACCAGAGCATTCTAGGCGTTTGAGGGTATCTTCGCCTCTATGGAACTACCACTTCGACTATCGCCTAGCCGCATCTCTGATTTCAATAATTGCCCTCAGCATTATAAATATCGAGTCGTAGATAAATTACCCGAACCGCCAAGTATTGATGCTGAACGCGGAACCCTTGTCCATACAGTTTTACATGACCTCTTTGAATCTCCTGCCGCAGAGCGAACTCCAGAAAAGGCAATTGAATTGCTGCCTTCGCGCTGGATCGAGCAGATGGAAGGCAAACCAGAGTTGGCCTCAATGATTACGAACGAGAAAGAATGGCTAGATAGAGCGAGTGCTCTCTTACGAGTCTATTTCGAGTTAGAAGATCCTTCTTCTTTTGATGCGACACATCGTGAATTACATTTGGAAAACGACCTAAGTGAAAAACTCTATCTTCATGGCTATGTTGACCGACTCGATGTTGCGCCAACTGGTGAAGTTCGAATTATTGATTACAAGACAGGAAAATCCCCAAAACCGGGGTGGGAAGAGAAAGCCCTCTTCCAATTGCGCGTCTACGCGCTCCTGTACTGGAAAAATCATGGAGTTCTGACTCGATTATTGCAATTGATTTATCTGGGTGATGGCAAAGTGGTTCGTAGTCAACCAACCATCGCTGATCTTGAATCTACAGAGAAAATCCTCTTGCAGATCGCACGCGATTTAGAAGCATCATATGAAAAAGATTACTGGCCAACTAAAACAAGTCGCCTATGCGATTGGTGCCACTTTAAATCGATATGTCCTGCACATAACAAGTAGTACTACTGCGAAACGAATTCTGTGTAGTAGTTAGCCAGTACCTCAATATTTAGTTCTTCCAGAGACTTGATAACACGCACTCGTGGAGATTCGTTTACAGTTACAAAATGTGGAACTGCAATAAGGAAAGCTCCTGACGCGGTAGCTGCTGCTACCCCGGTAAGTGAATCTTCAAAAACTAGACAATTAGTAATATCTACGCCGAAAAACTCTGCTGCTTTGAGGTAACCCTCTGGATCTGGCTTAGTCTTTTTGACATCATCAGATGAAATTGTGGTTGCAAAATCATGATCAACCCCACTCAGTACAGCGTTGACGATATTTCGTGGACTCGCTGAAACCATCGCAATGGGAACTCCCGATTCCTTCAAAACTCTGGCTAATTTTTGTGCTCCTGGCATGAGTTGTGTTCCCGCTGCGAGTTTCGCGACGACAATTTCAACAAGTGCTTTAGTGAAAAATTGAGGGCTCTGGGCGGAAACTAACGAAAACATATAATCACCGACGCGCGTCAATGGTCCACCAAGGCAATGAACTTGATCTTCATGTGTCCATACATGGCCATATCTAGCCATCAATTCAGTTTCGCCTTCAAGCCACAAAGGTTCGGAATTTGCGAAAAGTCCATCCATATCAAAGAAGACTGCGCTAAAGAAATTCTCCATTAGTTAGCGTTGAAGTACTTTGCTTCTGGGTGATGCACAATAATTGCAGAAGTCGATTGCTCAGGATGTAATTGGAACTCCTCCGACAATTCAACTCCAATGTGACCGGGTTCTAAAAGTTCACAGAGTTGCACTTGTTGCTCTAAATCTGGACATGCAGGATAACCAAATGAATAACGCGAGCCTCTATAGCCTTGATCCAGAATTTCCTGCAAATCAGGAGAGTCAAAATTATTGAGAGCTAACTCTTCACGAATTCGAGCATGCCAATGTTCTGCTAAAGCCTCAGTGAGTTGCACAGATAAGCCATGAAGTTCCAAATAATCTCGGTAAGCATTTGCTTCAAAGAGTTTGGCACTAGCAGCACTGACCGAAGCACCCATCGTTACGATATGGAAAGCGACAACATCTGCTTTTCCTGAATCTTTTGCGGCAAAGAAATCACTGATACAAAGACGTCGATCTCGGGTTTGTCGCGGAAACTTGAATCGAGTGCGTTCTTTACCTTTATCGGGACCTTCATGATGAAGAATCACTAAATCATTTCCATCGCTAACGCATGGGAAATATCCATAAACAACGGCAGCGTTGAGCCAACCCTGTGATTGTGCTTCGTTTATGAGAGCGCGAAGACGTGGACGACCTTCGTCTTCAACCATGGTTTCATATTCGCCACGATTACCTTTGAGACCCCATTGACCGACAAAGAGCGCACGTTCGTCGAGCATTCCTGAATATTGAGCAAGCGGGATTCCTTTGACTACACGTGAACCAAAAAATGGAGCATGAGGAATATCCACATCGATTGCTACATCACTTCGGCGTGTATCGATTTCTGCATCAGTTGAAATTTTGCGAGTATTTGCGACTTTGCGTTCGCGAAGCGCTGGAAGAGCAGCACCTTCGTCGCCACGCTTTACCGCCATGATGGAATCCATAAGACGCAAGCCTTCAAATGCATCTCGCGCATATCGAACTTCGCCTGGGAAAACTGAAGCTAAATCTTGTTCAACATATGCACGAGTTAGGGCTGCTCCCCCTAGAACAATTGGCCATTTTTGATCGAGGCCACGTGCAGTTATCTCTTCAAGATTTTCTTTCATGATGACAGTTGATTTCACTAAAAGACCACTCATTCCAACTGCATCGACGTTGGATTCCAGAGCGGCATCAATTATTTGATTTATAGTTTGTTTGATACCGATATTGACAACACGATAGCCATTATTTGTCAGAATAATATCGACCAAGTTCTTCCCGATATCGTGTACATCGCCTTTGACTGTAGCGAGCAACATAGTTCCACGACCTGCTTCATCCGTCTTTTCCATATGTGGTTCAAGAAGAGCAACAGCACTCTTCATTACTTCCGCACTTTGAAGAACGAATGGCAATTGCATCTCACCCTTACCGAAAAGTTCTCCTACTACTTTCATGCCCTCAAGAAGGTAATCGTTGATAATCGCTAAAGGAGCGATTCCTTGCGCTCTTGCCGCGTCAAGGTCATCCTCAAGACCAACTTTTTCACCATCAATAATGCGACGCTCTAAACGCTTTTCAAGTGGAAGGGCTGCGAGTTCAGCTGCACGTGTATTTCGCGTTGCTGCCAATTCCACGCCTTCAAATAGTTGAAGGAATTCGGTGAGTGGATCGTAGGTACATTCCTCGCCATTGAAAGTGCGTCGGTCGTAGATGAGATCGAGTGCAACTTCCTTTTGACGCTCTGGAATACGCGCCATAGGCATGATTTTAGAAGGGTGCACAATTGCAGAATCCAATCCAGCGTTTACGCATTCATTCAAGAAAACTGAGTTCAAAACAACGCGTGAAGCAGGATTGAGTCCAAAGGAAACGTTACTAACGCCTAAAGTTGTTTGCACCTGTGGGAATTCACTTTTCAATTGTTTGATAGCAGAGATAGTTTCGATTCCATCTCGACGCGTCTCTTCTTGTCCCGTAGCGATTGGAAAAGTAAGACAATCAATCAAAATATCTCCGGTCTGCATGCCCCATGTCTGTGTCAGATCATTGATGAGTCGACGCGCTACCTGTAGTTTCCATTCGCAATCACGTGCTTGACCTTTTTCATCGATAGTGAGTGCGACAACTCCTGCGCCATGTTCAACAACCAAGGGCATAATTTTGGCGAAACGAGAATCGGGTCCATCACCATCTTCGAAGTTCACTGAGTTAATAATGCTTCTGCCGCCGAGGCGCTCTAGTCCCGCTTTGAGAACTGCAGGTTCGGTTGAATCCAAAACAATAGGAAGTGTCGACGCCGTTGCAAAGCGTGATGCAAGTTCGGACATATCTGAGACGCCATTGCGGCCTACATAATCAACTGAGAGATCGAGCATATGTGCGCCGTCGCGAATTTGATCTCGAGCAATCTCAACGCATGTCTGCCAATCCTCAGCAAGTAGAGCATCCCTAAATGCACGTGAACCATTTGCATTCGTACGCTCACCAATTGCCAAATAAGTTTTATCTTGTCTAAAGGGAACATACTGATAGAGAGATGATGCACCAGGTTCAATATCTGTCATCCGATTTGAATTTGTCGTTCCCCCGATTTCATCAACTACGGCCTTGAGATGCAACGGAGTTGTCCCACAACACCCACCAATGAGTGATACTCCGTAATCTTTTACAAAACCTTTGAGCGCTATCGCTAATTCCGTTGGATTGAGCGGATAGTGCGCGCCGTTAGCACCAAGAATTGGTAAACCAGCGTTAGGCATAACAGATATGGCGCAATGTGCGCTCTTCGATAAGTAACGTAAATGTTCAGACATTTCAGTCGGACCAGTTGCACAATTGAGACCGATTAGATCAATATCGAGTGGCTCTAACGCATTGAGTGCTGCCCCGATTTCAGAGCCCAACAACATTGTCCCCGTTGTTTCTACAGTTACTTGTGCAATGAGCACAACATCGCGCTCACACTTGTTGATTGCATTACGTCCGCCATTGACAGCAGCTTTTGCTTGCAATAAGTCTTGTGTTGTTTCGATGAGTAACGCATCCACACCACCATCGATGAGTCCTTGTGACGCTAGCTCATAAGCATCTCGTAATTTTTCATATGTGGTGTGTCCAAGACTTGGTAATTTTGTACCGGGACCAAGCGAACCTAAAACAAAACGTGGTTTCTCCGGCGTGGAAAATGAGTCAGCACATGCCCGAGCAATCTTTGCTCCCTCAAATGCCAATTCGTAAATGCGATCTTCAATGGAATACTCGGCAAGGTTTGCCCAGTTCGCTCCAAAAGTATTTGTTTCGATTGCATCAACACCTACGCTCAAATACTGGTTATGAACGCTTGTGACAATATCCGGGCGGCTGACATTGAGAATCTCATTACAGCCTTCATGACCTTGAAAATCATCGAGTGTGGGATTGGCCTCTTGGAGCATTGTTCCCATGGCGCCATCGGCGATAACCACTCGAGTTGAGAGGGCTCTGCGTAAAAGGCCAGGGGTCGTCGTAGACGATTTCAACTTACTCACTTGTCGAAGGTTACCGTAAGGTGTCGATGTGGACATTCTTAAAATCCCCGCTCTTCGAACCCCGGTGATGGTGATCGCTTTCACTGGGTGGAATGATGCCGGAGAAGCCGCTTCAGGAGCATTAGCTCATCTCCTTGGTGCTTGGAGAGAAGATGAAACTTCGATTCTTCCAGAACTCATCGCTGATATAGATCCTGAAGAGTTCTATGACTTTCAAGTAAATCGTCCAATAATTGATTTAGATGAATCTCAAATCCGTTCAATCACATGGCCTACAACGCGAGTCTTTGGAATTGCGACTCCCCATCTACCAAATGATTTCGTGATCGTTCAAGGTGCAGAGCCGTCAATGCGATGGAAATATTTCACTCGAGAGATTCTAGATCTCGCAGATGATCTAGATGTTTCTTTAGTGATTACTCTCGGCTCCCTCCTAGCAGATGCTCCTCATTCACGCTCTATTAGTGTGACTGGCACTGGAGGCCATCCTGATTTAGCACAGAGATTAGGTGTTGAGACATCACGTTATGAAGGTCCAACTGGAATATTGGGAATTATTCAAGATAATTGTTTCAAACGCGGTATTGATGCAATCTCGTTATGGGCTGCAGTACCACACTATGCATCGCAATCTCCTTCACCTAAAGCATCCCTAGCGCTGATCAATGCACTAGAAGATTTCTTAGAAATCGATTTACCACTAGGTGAATTACCAGTTGAATCCACGCAATGGGAGGCAGCTGTTGATTCGATGGCAAAAGAAGATAGTGATATCGCCGAATATATAAAATCTCTGGAAGAAAGTAAGGATGCAACGGAAATTCCTGAAGCATCAGGTGAGAGCATCGCTAAAGAATTCGAAAGATATTTACGCAGGCGCAGCCAAGACTAAATAGCTATACCCAAAAGTGCATCGATAGCTCTTGAGAGTTCTCCTGCTTCTCCCCCAATGCTTCCTTCCAAAGTCTGATTACTCCAAGTTGAAATCGCACTGAGTGCTAAAGATGTATCCAAATTGTTTGAGAGCGCATTGATTATTTCGACAATCACCGGCTTTGTTGGAGCTACTTCTTCTCGCGAAAGTGCAATCGTAAGCTTTTCAAGTAGTACAACGGCATCATCGAGTAATGATTGTGTCCACATGCGATCTGCTGAATAGTGGTGCGCGATGAGTGCTAAGCGAATGGCCATTGGACTAATTCCTTCGTTGACCATCTTTGAAACAAAAAGTAAATTTCCTTTACTCTTGCTCATCTTTTCGCCATCGAGACCAATCATTCCTGAATGAACGTAGGAACGCGCAAATTCTTTGCCCGTAATTACCGCGGATTGAGCTGCGCTCATTTCGTGATGAGGGAAAATCAAATCACTTCCTCCGCCTTGAATATCAATTGAGAATTGCGCATCCGCATCATCGTTCAAATAATGCATAGCGATTGCGCTGCATTCAATATGCCAACCAGGACGCCCTTTGCCGAAAGGTGATTCCCATCCCGGTTCGCCATCACGTTGATGCAGCCAGAGAAGTGCATCAAGTGCATTGCGCTTTCCCTCTCTGGATGGGTCTCCCCCTCGCTGCGCGAATATTTCTAACATCTCTTCTCTGCTGAGGTGTGATCTTTTTCCAAAATTGGTATCACTGTGAACATCGAAGTAGAGATCTGATCTAACCGAATAAGTGGGAGCGGAATCGCGGATCTTTGAAATTGAATCAATGATGATTGGAATAGCCTCGACTACACCGATGTAATCTTTAGGAGGAATGATGTGTAAATCAACCATGTCACCTCGGAATAGTTCTATCTGGCTTGTTGCCAGATCGCTCCAATCGACATTGTCGCGCTTAGCGCGCTCAAAGAGCGGGTCATCAATATCAGTAATGTTTTGAACAAAGTCAACGCCAGCACCACTAGCGCGAAGGAATCGATTGATGAGATCAAAGGTTATATACGTTGCTGCATGACCTAAGTGGGTTGCGTCGTAGGGAGTAATGCCACAGACATACATTTGATAGAGATTCTTGCGAGGTAATTCTTCAATTGATTGGCTAGCGGTGTTGTAGAGCCGTAATTGCGGAAAATCAAATGAACTCTCGATGGGAGGGATATAGACCTGCGGCCACGATTTCATTTAGAAATAGTATTGCATTGGACTAGAAGGCGGGCCAAGGAATACTTGGCCAATCAGGATTAGGTAAAGGAAAAGTTCCATTTTCTAGAAGATCTTGTATTCGAATCTTCAAAGCAATGAGTTCGTCCTTAGTTAGATACTCATTCAAAGACTCTTCTATGTGCGCGAAATCCGAAATCGCCTTACGGAGTATCTCTATCTCTGTTTCCAATAATGGCTCTCCAGCCCATTGCCACAAGACCGTACGCAATTTGTATTCACTATGGAATGTAACTCCATGATCGCAGCCGAATAGACGACCAGATTTATCCGGCAAAAGGTGACCTATTTTGCGATCTGTGTTGTTGATGATTGCATCAAAGAGTGCCATCGTTCGAAGTTGGGGATCGTCTTGTGAGAAATATTGAGCAAGATCAATCTCTTCATCGATATCAATCCAGAGTTGGACCATTCCTATTCCAAAAGGACCATCTCGCAGAACTGTTGGAGGAACGATGTGCAACGCTAAAAGTTCACTAATCAAAAACGCTGCGTACTCCCTGTGAGCGAGTTGGCCATCAGGGAAATCCCATAATGGTCTCTCCCCCGCTATAGGTTTGTAGATGCATTCTCCTTGAACGTTTTCGTTCTCAATGGAGGCGAATAGCGTTGCATTAGATGCGTCAACTAATCGTCCAGTTACAGTGATGACTCCTGTCTTGAGGAGTTCTAAATTAGCGTCGGTAACCATTTGCCCTGGGACAGAGGTGACCTTGTGGATCAATTGGAATTTCACAGAAAGGGCATTGTGTTCGACCTGCATCTACAACCATCAATGATCGAGTCGCAAAAGCTGACGCCGCACCAGGAGTCAAATACACCTTCAGTAAATCTCCCTCTGCATCAACTTGTTCTGATTCATCTCCTACTGCTTCGCATTCAATACAGATCAAATTCTTTATTTCATCCCAGGAAAGTGAGATCACACCTACGCGAAACTCCTCGAAAATCGGTTGCTCGAGAGGCGCCTCGTCGCGGTTCGTAGGGATGAGGGCTATAGAAGGGTTAGTTCGTCGCAGATCTCTAATGAGCATATCCACTCGTTGCGCTAGCGCAGCAACTTGAGCTTTCTCAAGTGAAACTGAAGTGATTCGGCTTCCCGTACGCGCTTGAAGAAAAAAAGTTCGCTCTCCCGGTTGCCCAACAGTTCCTGCAACAAAGCGTTCAACTGGATCGTAGATATGCGTTACGCGACTCATTTACTCATTTTCTTTATCGATGGACCACTTCCGCCACCAACTAAAAGTCGCTTCTTTGTCGATGTTCTGCCCATATCCTCAATCTTCGTATGTGAATCATTGAGTAGAAGTAATCGAGGTGTCTTGGAAGAAAAGTCGAAGACTGTTATCGAGGCAGGATCAATAATAATGCGTTGAAAATCATCGAGTCGCATTCCCAAATTTGCCGCAACTAGCGCCTTTATAACATCGCCATGGCTAACCATTACAACAGCGCCTGTACCAGTTGACGAGAGCCCCGAATGCATCGATTCGATCGCTCTGGCTTGCATATTGGCCATACCTTCACCATCAGGAAAGAAAACTCGACTCGGACTCTCTTGAACAATCTTCCAAAGTTTTTCGCGTGAAAGAGAACGCAGCGTCCGACCACTCCATGTTCCGTAGTCAACTTCGGTAATTCCATGATCTTCGACTCTTCGTATCCGTGATTTCGTTGATATCCACGGTTCAATTGTTTCGGAGCAACGTTGCAAAGGACTAATACGTATTTCTTTGACTTTTAATTGTCCTAATCGATTGGCCAATTCTTGGGCTTGCGTGCGACCCTTTTCACTCAAGGCAATATTGGGGCGACGCCCAGAAAGAATTCCAGCAGCATTCGCTTGCGAATGTGCATGACGAATGAAAACAACTAAGGACACAGAGCAAGGCTATCGCAACGTTGCAGACTCAGTATTGCTAAGGTCGCCACATGGAATTGCGACGTGCTGGACGGACAGGACTAGATATTTCACGTCTTGGCCTCGGCACAATGACGTGGGGCCGAGATACCGATGAACATGAAGCTGCGGATCAATGTCGAGCCTATATAGAGGCGGGTGGCAATTTTATCGATACGGCTGCTACCTATGGTGATGGAGATAGTGAACGCGTCATTGGTGGGCTAATTGGAACTCTTTTCAATCGTGAACAAGTTGTACTAGCGACTAAAGCGGGAATTTCATTTGTTGATGGTGAGCGAAAAGTAGACGCATCTCGTCACGGCCTGATTTCGCAATTAGAAAAATCTCTCATTCGCTTGGGTACTGATTATGTGGATCTCTGGCAAATACATTCGTGGGATTCAAATATTCCTTTGGAAGATACTCTTTCTGCTCTGGATTTTGCTTACACATCAGGCAAAGCTCGTTATGTTGGAATTTCAAATTACTCCGGATGGCAAAGTGCGAGAGCAATAACTCTCCAAGAATCACATTCGATGAAAGCGCCGATTGCGACATTGCAGAACGAATACTCACTGCTCAATCGAAGCGTTGAAGAGGAAGTGTTGGAGAGCGCTTCACAACTCGGGGTTGGATTTCTAGCGTGGTCTCCTCTCGGTCGCGGCGTCTTATCGGGTAAATATCGAAATGGAACACCAAGTGATTCTCGAGGGGCATCTCCGCACTTTGCCCACTTTATAGATCCATATTTAGATGAACGATCCTCACGCATCGTTGATGCAGTCTGTGTAGCAGCGCAGGGACTTGGCTATTCACCTTTGGAAGTTGCGCTTTCGTGGGTTCGAGATGCACCTGGTGTCACTAGTGCAATCATCGGCGCACGAACTGGCGCACAATTACGAGGAGCGCTAACAACTGAGCAAATTACATTGCCCGATATTGTTAGAGAAGCACTCAACGATATATCAGCGTTCTAGCAATTCTCCAAGAAGTGCGAAAGAACCCGAACTCCAAAGTGCAGGCCTTCAATCTCTACTCTCTCATCTACGCCATGGAATAAAGCCATAAAATCTAAATCAGGTGAAAGCTTGAGTGGCGAGAATCCGTAACCCACAATTCCTAATTCTGAAAGTGCTTTGTTATCGGTTCCCCCGCTCATCAAATACGGCACTGGCAATCCTTCGGGATCTTCACTCACTAGTGCTGCGCACATTGCATCAACAAGTGGTCCTGAAAAATCACTTTCTAATGCGATGTCGCGCGTAATTGTCTCCACTTCTATATCTGGACCAACTAGCTCGCGAATAGTTGCGTTGAGTTCATTTTCAAACCCCGGAATAAATCGACCATCAACGACAGCAGTAGCTGTTTGCGGGATTACATTTGCTTTGTAACCAGCTTGAAGCATTGAGGGATTAGCTGTGTTTTGAAGTGTTGCTCCAATCATGCGAGCAGTGCTTCCGAGTTCGGTAAGCAAAGGGCGCAAATCTGATTCGTTGTAAGGCTTGCCAGCAACCTTCGCCACTCGGCTAAATAGTTCTTTCACAGTCTTTGAATAGCGTTGTGGCCATTCAAAGTTTCCAATTTTTGCCACAGCCTCTGACAAACGTGTGAGCGCATTTTCAGGATTTATCATCGAGCCGTGACCTGCGCGCCCAGATGCGGTCAGGCGCATCCAATGAATTCCTTTTTCTGCTGTCTCCACAAAGTAAAGACGTTTGTTATCGCCCACGGTTACCGAGAATCCACCTACTTCTGAAATAGCTTCTGAACATCCCGCAAAAACTTCAGGGTGCTTCGCAACCATCCATCGCGAACCAAAGAGACTTCCCGCCTCTTCGTCAGCAAAGAAGGCCAAAACAATTCTGCGTGGTGGAACATATCCACGACGTGCCCATGAGCGCACAGTCGCCAACATCATTGCATCCATATTTTTCATATCGACAGCGCCGCGACCCCAGATCATTCCATCTTTGATAACAGCAGCGAATGGATCTACAGACCAATCTTCTGCATTTGCAGGAACAACATCGAGGTGACCGTGTAGAACAAGGGCCGGCCTCGAATCATCAACACCCTTAATATTTGCGATTACGTTGCATCGCCCCGGAGCCGACTCATAAATCTTTGATTCAATACCAACTTCAGCTAAAGATGCGACAACGTAATTAGCAATATCTTTTTCATCGCCCTTACCATCGCCAAAATTGACGCTAGGAAATCGAATCAATTCTTGGCAAATGCGAACTGTTTCTTCTTGAAGTTCTTCGCGCTCTTGTTGGCTCATCATCTGCATATTCTCTCGCTTTCCTCCCCTCTTTTGCACCTAACGCGCTCTCGTTGCTATCGTTAGCCCGCACTCGTCCGGGTGGCGGAATTGGCAGACGCGCTAGCTTGAGGTGCTAGTTCTCGCAAGGGATTCGGGGTTCAAGTCCCAGTTCGGACACAAGAATTCTTGAGAAAGTTACGGCGGTTGCTTCGTGAATGTTGAGAAGGCGCTAGATCTAATCCGCACTATTCCTGACTATCCAAAACCAGGTGTAATTTTCAAAGATATAACTCCCCTACTCGCAAACGGCAATGCTCTTCATGCAATCACAGATGCTTTATCGGCTTTCGCGACCCCTTCGGCATGTATCGCAGGGATAGAGGCTCGAGGATTCATCTTCGCGTCAACGGTTGCGGCGAACTTGCATCGAGGCTTTATCCCTATTCGCAAAAGTGGAAAACTTCCTTTTACTACTCATAAGAAAAGCTATGCACTTGAATATGGCGAAGCATCAATTGAGATTCATATAGATGCGATAGCACCTGGCCAAGAAGTTCTCCTTATAGATGATGTTCTTGCCACAGGCGGAACGATGTGTGCAGCTATCGAACTTATTGCACAGTGTGGTGGGGTTGTCACCGGTATTGCTACAGTTATAGAGATACCAATTCTTGAGGGACGCAATCGCATCTCCTCTCTCTATCCATCAATACCAATACATGCATTGATGATTTCCTGAAATGCGTATCCCCCAGATACAAGGACTTCGCGCACTCGCCGCGATACTCGTAACTCTTTTTCACGCTCGCCTTATGCCAGGTGGCTTCATTGGCGTTGATATTTTCTATGTGATTTCAGGCTTTCTCATAACGGGACTCATACTTCGAGAAATCGATCGCGATGGAAAACTAGATCTACCCGCCTTCTATCAACGCCGCATCAAGCGTTTGCTCCCCACATCGGCCTTTGTACTTATATGTACAGCCATAATTTCGTGGATTGTTCTACCCGCAATAACTCGCAACAACCTGGGCAAGGACCTCATAGCCGCATCGCTCTATGTATCGAATTATCTATTTGCTTGGTGGCAAAACGATTATCAGAACCTCAATGCCACACCTTCGCCGGTAATTCATTACTGGTCACTCGCAGTTGAGGAACAGTTCTATCTGGTCTGGCCAATTTTCATTCTTGCATTAGCAAAGTTTGGCAAACGGATCTATCTCATTGCAGGCATTAGCTTTGTAACAGGCATCTCTCTTCTATTTTCAATTTACCAGACACAAACTGCACCGATTTGGGCATTCTATGGTTTACCAACACGAGCATGGGAATTGGGATTAGGTTCCCTGCTGCTCTTTATCCCTCCTAAATTTTTCCAATCTCGTCTCATCCCCTGGATAGCTTTTATAGGAATTATTTTTTCATCAATTCGATATGACGAAAATACCGCCTTTCCGGGATGGAAAGCGCTACTTCCAGTTCTAGCAACTCTTCTATTCATTGCATCAATAAATTCTTGGCCTCCAATTTTCAATGACTTGAGTAACAATCGAGTCTCGCAATGGCTTGGTGCGATTTCCTATCCTCTCTACCTGTGGCACTGGCCCGCATTGGTAATTCCGAGCGCTGTTGTGGGTCGCCCCCTTCACCTAAGCGAGCGATTTGCATGTATTGCGCTAACAATTGTTCTGGCGGATCTAACTCATCGCTATATCGAACAGCCACTGCGCCATAAAGAATTTTCACCGAGGAAAATATATCAAGGTGCTATATCGGTTACCTTGATCTCGGCACTGCTTTCAGCGGGCATAACGCTGACATCCTCGGACGAGATTCAAATTCAAGGCGTCACTACGAAGAAATTTTCATTAGCCGATGTTATGAAGCGACCAGATATTTATGGTGACACCTGTCATGCAAATTATGGAGAAGTAGAATCAGGTGATTGCACTTACGGGGATACAACGAGTAAGCGAACAATCGTTCTATATGGAGACTCACACGCAGCGCAATGGTTTCCCGCACTCAATACATTGGCTAAGGAAAGCAATCTCAAACTTATATCGCTAACTAAATCTGCGTGCTCTGCAGTTGATTCCAAGCGTAGAGATCAAGGCGCTTTCAAAATGGCGGACTGTAGTAAATGGCGCGAGAATTCAGTCAAGAGAATTGCGAAGATCAGACCAGTTGCAGTTATTACTAGCAGTTTCGCACATTTCGAAGCACCTCGTAACTATCCAAGTAGATCCAAATGGTGGAGTGATGGTCAACGACGACTCCTTGAGGATTTACAAGGGAAGACCCGAAAGATCATCTATATCGCTGATACTCCTCAACCTCAGCGCGATATTCCTTCCTGTTTGGCATCTCGCAAGAGTTCAACATGTGACTCAACTAAGAAAACACCAGTAAGAATCATCCGAGGCTTCGACATTGTTGATCCAACACCATGGCTATGCACGAGTTACTGTCCAGCAATAGTTGATGGCGTGGTTGCCTACAGAGATAATTCACATATCTCAGTAGATATGTCCTTAGCGCTCATACCTCGACTTCGCGGCGAACTAAGCGCACGTGGGATTTTCTGATTTTCGTGACAGGATACGCCGGTGGCTGAACTCATCTATTACTGCGGCACTATGGACAGTGGAAAATCCACACTGGCTTTGCAAACTGCACACAATCATCAAAGTCGTGGGCGCAGTGGTCTTATTTTCACATCTAAGGACCGAGCAGGTACCGGTGTAATTTCATCTCGACTAGGCCTACAAAGTCCTGCTATCGAAGTCGCCCCCACGTTAGATATTCATCGATACGTTGTTGACCACCTATCCGTTGGTGAACGTATTGATTACATCATTTGCGATGAGGCACAATTTTATGAAAGTGCACAAATAGATCAGTTGGCAAAAATTGTGGATGGACTAAGTATTGATGTCTTTGCATTTGGAATTCTAACCGATTTTCGAACATCACTATTTCCTGGTTCGGCTCGGCTCGTGGAATTAGCAGATCGCGTAAATACCTTACAAGTTGAAGCTCTCTGCTGGTGCGGCGCACGAGCAACCCATAATGCTCGAACAGTAGGTGGCGTCATGGTTGTCGAAGGTGAACAAGTTGTTGTTGGTGATGTTGCCACAGGTTCTGAAGTGGCCTATGAAGTTCTTTGCCGTCGCCATCATATGAGACAAGTTACGGCACGAGGATCTCGCGCTGCGCACACTTCAACTGAACCGCTACCATTCACACTCTAATGAGGGAGAGAAAATGAAAACTCGTGGTCTTGCTGTCTTGAAAGCATCTGGAGAATTTACAGAGTTCGAATTTGATCGACGCGAGTTGCGTCCAAACGATATCTCTCTCGATATTACTTACGCGGGTATTTGCCACTCGGATATTCACCAGGCACGCGAAGAATGGGGTCCTGCAATATTCCCGATGGTTCCTGGTCACGAAATTGTCGGAACCGTTACAGCCCTTGGTTCAGCTGTAAAAAGCTTCACTGTAGGAGAGACTGTTGGAGTTGGAGTCTTTGTTGACTCATGTCGCACATGCGAAAGCTGTAAAAAAGGTTTACAAAATTATTGCCTCGAAGGCATGACAGGAACATATAACGGCCTAGAGCGCGATGGAAAAACTGTTGCTATGGGTGGATATTCAAATAAGTTTGTGATCGATGCTGACTATGCAGTACATGTTCCACCGAATTTGCCTCAAAGTGGAGTTGCTCCACTCTTGTGTGCGGGAATAACTCTCTACTCTCCATTGAAAAATTGGAAAGCTGGACCTGGCATGAAGGTCGGAGTTATGGGTCTAGGTGGACTTGGACACATGGGTGTTAAGTTCGCCCACGCCATGGGAGCCGATGTAACTGTTTTCTCGCATTCACCTAGCAAAGAAGCCGATGCGCTAGCGATGGGCGCTGATCACTTCGTTTCGACAAAAGATCTGGCGAACTTGAAACCACATCACAAAAAGTTTGACTTGATTCTCAATACTGTGAGTGCGCGCCTAGATATCAATGAATATCTAGAGCTACTCAAACTCGATGGAACACTTGTCGTAATCGGTTTGCCCGGAGAGCCTTACGCCGTGCAACCAGGAGTTCTTCTCAATGGACGGCGCTCAATGGCTGGCTCAATGATTGGTGGCATGCCAGAACTTCAGGAGATGCTGGACTTCTGCGGAAAACACAACATTGTCAGTGATGTTGAAGTAATCAAGGCTGACTATGTCGATACTGCTTATAACAGAACAGTTTCAAGCGATGTGAAATATCGTTTTGTTATTGATGCGGCAACTATCTAAATAAACTGATGCATAGCAAGTGCGAGCACCGGTGCAATTGCTAGAGCTGGCAGTAGGTTTCCTACTGCAACAGACTTTATTTTCAGCAATCTAAATGCAATACACAAAAGCATGATGCCGCCTACGATGGTCATTGCATCTACTTGATAACCATCTAACACTTTGCCGAGTGCAAGTCCGATTACCGTCCATATTCCTTGGTAGATGCCAACAGGTAGAGCAGATACTGCGACGCCCCATCCGAGGGATGTGGCAAAGGCCATTGCTGCGAAAAAGTCGAGTGTGCTCTTGAGTAAAAGTTGATCGATGCCTGTCGACATTCCATCGCTAATACTTCCAAGAATTGCAAGTGGACCAATTGCGAATAGAAGAGATGCAGATACAAATCCTTCTACGAATGGGCTCTCTTGGGATGCACCAAATCGTTGACGTAACTTCTCCCCTATGCCATCGAGTCGATCTTCAAGATTGAGAGCAGATCCAATCAGACCACCGATGAGTAATGAACCAAGTACTACGAGTAGGGCCCATCCAGATGGCAAAGCATCGATGTAACGACTCGACCAGAGAGGAATAAGAGCACTACCCGCTCCCAATAGAGTAACTAACCCGAGAACATCAGTAAGTAAATCTCGAGTCGCAATCTTCATGCGATTGCCTATAAGTACTCCGATTGCCGCGCCACCGATTATTGTTATCACGTTGATGATTGTGCCTATACCTGGAAACATTATTTCCTACGCAAACCTGATAATTGAGGCTAAACCGAAAACCAAACAATAAATTGCAAATGGATAAAGTGTTCTTGTTTTGAACCACTTGACTAAAAATGTCACCGATACATATGTTGCAAAGAATGAGACAATAGAGCCGGCTGCAATAGGACCTAACAAAGATCGATATTCAGGTGCAAACAATTCAGGCAATTTCAAAAATGCCGCTCCTGCTATAACTGGAAGCGCTAAAAGAAAAGCAAAATCTGATGCTGTGGCGTGTGAGAGTTTTCTTAGCAATCCAGCACTCATGCTCACGCCAAATCGACTTATCCCAGAGAGCAGCGCTAGCGATTGTGCGAATCCGACAGTCATGGCTGCGGGAATCGATAAATGTTCAACAATCTGTGCGTTGGAATCTTCGTTCACATGTGATCGATTGCTTTTGCGGGTCAACCTTTCAGCGGCAAAGAGTAGCAATCCATTGATTGTTAGAAAGGTGCCAGCAGCAAATGGACTCGAGAAGACACTCTGTAAAGACTTCTCGAAAGTAAAACCTAGAACCGCAACGGGAATTGTTGCTAGAAATACTCTCCAAAAAACACGAGATGCATCATTATGTTTGCCACGTAGAGAGTTGAACGCTCCCCCAATGAGCGCAATCCATCTTTTGCGAAAGACTAAAAAAAGAGCTATTGCACTTGCTGCATGTAGCGCAACTGTTACTGCCAGATACGGTGAATCTGGATCTGTTGTAAAACCCGACCATGAACCACCAATCCATCCGGGAATTAAAACAGCATGACCAAGTGATGAAATTGGAAATAGTTCTGTGATTCCTTGTATCAGTCCGATAAGGATGGCCTGAAAATAGGTGAATTCCATATGGAGCAGGTTATCGTGTAGTAGCCTCCCCTAATGTCATTGAATTCGATCATGCATTGGTTGCGTCCGCATAAAACTATTCCGATAATGCCGTGGACTGGTACAGGTCGCTGGGATCTATCAACTAAGCGTTCTTTCATCTTGATTTTTGGTCTTATTATTTTTGGTCTGGGAGACTCACTTCTCATTCAGAGTCACATTGGAAATGCTCCATGGTCAGTGCTCGCGCAAGGTGTATCTCAAAATCTCAATATCACTCTTGGTTGGTCTACATTTATTTTGAGTTCGCTTGTCTTGTTTTTTTGGATTCCGTTGGGCGAAAGACCTGGTTTTGGAACACTGATGAATATTGTTTTTATCGCAGCGGCAATCGAATTTGGAGTCACATACTTCCCAGTTGCACCGAACTATTTTGTGGGCATCATCTACTGCTTCATTGGAATTGCTCTCGTGGGATTAGGTTCGACCTTCTACATAACCTGTGGCTTAGGACCTGGACCTCGTGATGGCTTGATGACAGCGATACACAATAAATCGGGCATTCGTGTGGGCCGCGTTCGTCTTGCCATTGAAGCAACGGTCTTGGTTCTGGGAGCTCTCCTAGGTGGGCGCGTTGGTCTAGGAACCGCTTTGTTTGCCCTTTTTATCGGCCAATCTATTGCGATTTCTCTCGGTGTTGTTTCCCGCTTTACCTCAAAGTAACTAATAGTCTTCACATATCTCCCCCCGGCTTGTGAGCCGTGAAGTCACACGGGGTCGCAACCACCCCCGACACCAAAATGAGAAAGGCTCACCATGCTGGATAGCTATTTTAAAATATCGGAACGTGGTTCCACAGTAGGACGTGAAATTCGTGGCGGTTTCGTCACATTTTTCACTATGGCATATATCGTCGCACTCAATCCATTGATCATCGGCCTATCAAAAGATGCCGAAGGTAAATTCCTAGGTGGCGGAGATGCCCCTAACCTCGCAGCGATCGCTGCAATGACTGCACTCATTGCGGGAATTCTTACAATCCTTATGGGTGTTGTTGGAAATTATCCACTCGCACTTGCAACAGGACTTGGTCTCAATACATTCGTTGCAGTTGGTATCGCATCACAAATGTCATGGGCCGATGCAATGGGTCTTGTAGTTCTTGAAGGATTGATTATCACAGTGCTTGTTCTCACTGGCTTTAGAACTGCAGTCTTTCGCGCAGTACCAGCCCAACTCAAGATCGCGATCTCAGTTGGTATCGGTCTCTTCATTGCTCTCATCGGATTAGTTGATGCGGGCTTCGTTCGCCGTACAGGGTCAGGTCCAGTACCAGTAACACTGGGTGATAGCGGAACTTTGGTTGGCTGGCCAATCGTTGTATTTGCACTTGGTCTATTCTTGATGATTGGTCTAATGGTCAAGAAAGTAAAGGGTGCTCTTTTGATCGGTATAGCAGTGGCGACAGTTGCAGCTATTGCAATTGAGTCGGCTTTCAAAATTGGTCCACTCTTCAATGGTGCAACAGGTGCTGTCAATCCAAAGGGCTGGAACCTCAATGTCCCTGCTGTTCCTTCAAAGATTGTTGATACACCAGACTTCGGTCTCTTCGGCCAATTCAACTTATTTGGTTCATTCGGTCAAGTTTCGGCAATCACTGCAATCCTTTTGGTCTTCACCCTCTTGCTCTCTGACTTCTTCGACACCGTTGGAACAGTTACAGCAATCGGTCATGAAGCTAAACTTGCTGATAAAGATGGAAATGTTCCAAACAATGACCGCATTCTTCTTGTTGACTCGTTAGCAGCTGTTGCCGGTGGTGCAGGAAGCATCTCCTCTAACACAAGCTATATCGAATCAGCATCAGGTGTTGGTGAAGGAGCTCGAACAGGGTTGGCCTCAGTTGTTACAGGCTTGCTCTTCTTGCTTACAACATTCTTTGCACCGCTCGTAGCCGTTATTCCTTACGAGGCTGCAACTCCTGCTTTGATCATTGTCGGTTTCTTGATGATGACACAAGTAAAGAATATTGACTGGGAAGATTATGGAATTGCAATTCCTGCATTCCTTACAATCATCTTGATGCCATTTACATACAACATCTCTGTTGGAATTGGTGCAGGATTCGTTTCATTCGTAGTTATTCGCTTGATTCAAGGACGTCGCAAAGATATTCATCCTTTGCTATTCCTTGTAGCGGGTCTATTTATGATCTACTTCTTATCTTCACCAATCAATACTTGGATAGGCTAGTTGTAGAAAACTTGCTAGTGGAGGGCTCAGGGAAACCTGGGCCCTCTTTCCTTTTTACCAACTAACGGTTGGAAGTGAGTTCCTATTGAGGATTTCGTTTGATTTCGTAAATGGCTTAGAGCCAAAAAATCCTCGGTAGGCCGATAGTGGACTCGGGTGCGCACTTTCAATAACCCAATCACTTCGAAAATATTGCTTCACACTCTTGGCATCGTTGCCCCAAAGAATCGCCACAACATCGCGCTTGCCTAATTCGCTAGCAATTGCATTAGTTATTGGAGCCCACTGTTTCATTGAAATGTGGCCATCCGGTGAATACGTCAGTGCTCGATTGAGAAGTAGTACACCTTGATTACTCCATGCGGATAGATCCGATGATGGCGTATCTCTGCGACCTACATCCTCTTGATATTCCTTGAAGATATTTTGTAGCGATGCTGGAATCTTTTTCTCATTGGGCACCGCAAAAGCAAAACCTGTTGCATTACCCGGTGTTGGATAAGGATCTTGACCAAAAATTACGACTCGAACACTTTCAAGCGGAAGAGTGAGAGCACGAAAGGCACAATCGAATGGTGGATATGTAATCTTTCCTTCAAGAGATCTTTCAATGCTTTCTATTTCCGATGAAAACGGAGCTAGTACCGTTGCCCAACTCTCATCAAATTGCACGGGCAAAGAATCGTCCATTTTCATGTAGCACACTCATTGAAATCCCAAAGACCGCACTCAAGTGTTCCTGAGTAATTACCTGCGCAATTGGACCCGAGACGGCAATGACTCCTTTGTGGAGAAGTAATGCATGCGTGGTGCCAGCAGGAATTTCTTCTATATGGTGCGTCACCAAAATCGTGGCTGGAGCGCTGGGATCTTGCGAAAAGGCGGAGAAGCGACGCAACAAATCTTCTCTGCCGCCTAAATCAAGTCCCGCTGTTGGTTCATCTAAAAGTAGCAATTCCGGATCTGCCATGAGCGCCCGCGATATTTGAACACGCTTCTTCTCTCCATCACTGAGTGAACCGTAGAGTCGATCTCCGAGATCTCGTACTCCAAAGTTTGTTAGTAGTGCGATTGCCCGTGATTCATCCCATAAGTCGTAATCTTCATTCCATCTTCCAAGAATTGCATATGCTGCAGTAAGTACTACGTCACGCACTACTTCGTCATATGGAATATCTTCAGCAACTATTGAGGCGCACGTTCCAATACGAGTTCTCAGTTCGAATAAATCGACCTTGCCCATCTCTTCTCCCAGCAAAAAAGCTTTTCCATGTGTTGGAAAGATGCGAGTAGCCAAGATATTGAGAAGCGTTGATTTACCAGCGCCATTGGGACCTAGAATCACCCATCGCTCCCCCGGAGAGATTGAGAAATCTATGGGACCAAGAATCGTCGACTCACCGCGACGAACACTGACATCGCGTAGCTCCAATATCGATTCATTGCCCATAGGCGAAAAAGATAGTCGCAATCACCTCGTAAGGTGGCGAAATTGCGCATATTCTGGGAGTGATTCGCGATAACCTCGACTCCTTATGAGCGCTACAGAGGAAAAAGATCAATTTACGGGACTCATTCTCCTCACTGGAATTGATAAACCGGGAATCACTGCAACTCTTTTTGAGACTCTTGCTCCATTCTCACTCACGGTGCTAGATATCGAACAAGTAGTCATTCGTGAACGACTCATTCTCACACTTCTTATTGCATGTAATCCGGCGCATAGCGAAGCTATCGACACAGATCTCGAAGAACTCTCAAAGACTCTCGATGTTGATATCGCGACATCTTTTTCAAGTGCTCCCATTTCATCCATTGCAGCTAAGACAGGATTGGTTCACGCCGTAATCCTTTCTCCAAAACTCTTGCCATCTGCCGTTGCAAAAGTTGCGCAGACTATCAGCAGACTTGGAGGCAATATTGAGTCAATCTCTCGAACCGCCTCATATCCAGTCACTGCAATTGAATTCGTCATCTCTCATGCAGATCAAAAAGTATTGAAATCCTCTTTAGCGCGCGTTGCGATAGAGCAAGGCGTAGATATTGCAGTCCAGCCAGGTGGTCTCATGCGACATGCGAGAAAACTCGTTCTTCTCGATGTGGATTCGACTCTTATTCAACAAGAGGTTATCGAGCTGCTCGCCTCTAAGGCTGGCGTCAATGCCGAAGTTGTGAAAATAACCGATGCAGCAATGCGCGGGGAGATTGATTTTGAAGAAGCACTCACTGCTCGCGTCGCCTTACTCGCCGGCTTAGGAGGCGATGCTATTAGTCAGGTACAGAGCGAGATCGTGCTCACTCAAGGAGCTCGAACATTGATTAGAACTCTCCAGCGCCTTGGTCACACTGTGTGCGTGGTCTCTGGTGGCTTCCACAATGTTATTGACCCGCTCCTCAAAGAACTCAATATCATTCACTATCGCGCTAACACATTAGAAATTGTTGATGGCAAACTCACTGGCAAAGTAATAGGTCCCATCATCGATCGCGCTGCAAAAGCACAAGCTCTCAAAGACTTTTCAGCATTAGAGAAGATTCATATTGATCAGACAATAGCTATCGGCGATGGTGCAAATGATCTCGACATGATTGCAATGGCTGGACTTGGTATCGCATTCAACGCAAAGCCAGCAGTCAAAGCGGCAGCAGATAGTTCTGTCAGCGCACCGTATTTAGATTCAGTTCTATATTTGCTAGGTATTGGCCGTGAAGAGATAGAAGAAGCAGACTCACATAATTAGAGACGACAAGCGTGGATATCTGTTACTAAAATTCCACGCGCACCAATAGCCCAAAGCTCATCCATAACTCTATTCGTCTCCTTGCGCAAAACCATTGCCCTCACAGCGACCCATTCATTATTTTGCAAGGGTGAAATAGTTGGCGATTCCAAGCCTGGCGTAATCGCACAAGCGGCCTCTGAATCAACCTTTTTCACATCGTAATCAAGGAGTACATACTTTCGGGCTGTCACAACACCTTGTAATCGACGAATTAGGATTTCCAAATCGTTCGGAATAGAAACACCAGATCGAGTGATCAGAACTGCCTCGCTCACAAGAATTGGTTCTGCAAATATCTTGAGACCAGCCTGTCGCAACGTGTTACCTGTACTGACAACATCGGCAATGAGATCAGCAACACCAAGTCGAACACTGCTTTCAACTGCTCCATCGAGTCGGACTACCTCCGCCTTGATACCAAGTGAATTCAAATGCTTTTCCACTAACCCTGGATAGGCCGTTGCAACTCTCTTGCCAGAAATCTTCTGAATATCCCAATCAATATCAGCGCTTCCTGCAAATCTGAAAGTTGAGCCACCGAAATTGAGCTCTAGAACTTCATCTGCTTTTGCGCCAGAATCGATCAATAAATCACGCCCTGTAATGCCTGCTTCGAGTTCGCCGCTGCCAACATAGAGCGCGATATCGCGTGGGCGAAGATAGTAAAACTCAACACCATTTTCATTATCTAAAAGGACTAAGTCGCGACTATCGCTTCGCTGGCGATAACCCGCTTCCTTCAAGATCGCAATCGATTCATCTGCTAAAGATCCCTTATTAGGAATTGCAATACGTAACATCAGATCTCCTAGAGGTGTTTGTAGATGTCATCGAGGGTAAGTCCTCGCGCAATCATCAGAGTTTGAAGGTGATAGAGCAGTTGGCTTATCTCTTGCGCTAACGCTTCATTACTCTCATGCTCAGCTGCGAGCCACACTTCGCCTGCCTCTTCAATAATCTTCTTGCCGATTGCGTGTATGCCTGCATCCAAGGCAGCAACAGTTCCTGAACCGTTGGGGCGAGTCAGCGCTATCTCGGATAACTCAGACCAGAGCGCCTCAAATGTTTTCATAGCCAGAGTTTACTAGAGGTGAAGCCGCTTGCATTGACCATTATTGAGTCAGAATCGACTTTGGTTCATCAGGATTTAGATGCGAGTTCACGTAGTGCGGTCACCATCGCTGCAGGATCTTGAGCATTGAAAACAGCACTGCCGGCAACGAAGGTGTCTGCGCCAGCATCTGCAGCGATTTCAATAGTTTCGAGTGAGACTCCACCATCGACCTGTAGCCAAATAGGTCTGGAACCAATTATTGCGCGAGTGCGCGAAACTTTACTCATCATATCGGTCATAAATTTTTGACCTCCAAAGCCTGGTTCAACAGTCATAATCAAGAACATATCTACATCATCAATAAAATCAACGTAATCCTCTATTTGCGTAGCAGGCTTGAGGGCTAAACCGGAGCGAGCACCAATCTTTCTAATAGCACGCAAGGTTCCAGAAACATCTTTCGTGGCTTCAGCATGAATGGTCACACTTGCGCAGCCGGCTTGCGCATATTCTGGAGCAATGTGATCTACGTCAGCAACCATCAAATGTGCATCAACAGGTAGTGGGCTCTCTTTGATAATTTTTGATGCTCTCTCAAAATTGAATGTGAAGTTTGGGACGAAAACATTGTCCATAACATCTAGATGCAGAAGGTCTGAGACTTTGGCAATCTTTGCTATCTCTGACTGCAGATTACTAAAGTCAGCGTTGAGTATGGATGGCGTAATTCGGATATCGGAGGCCATGAAATAACCTTACTATTTCACTTCACTCTTTTTACGAAAGAGTGCTAAAAACATCGCATCAGTTCCGTGAATATGTGTCCATAAGGTCATAGATTCTGAGCGAGTTGCCCCTTCTAAGTTCTTTGGCATAAAAGCATCTACTGGAATTTGCTCTAAGTCAGGATGGGCTTTGAGTAAACCCATTACCTGAACTTGCGTTTCAGCTACATGCGGAGAACAAGTTGCATAGCCCAAAATTCCATCTGACTCTAGAACTTCATATGCTCCCTCTAAAAGCTCTCTTTGCAATTGGGTAAGTTCGCGTAAATCCTGAACGGTTCTACGCCAGCGAACTTCGGGACGACGGCGAAGTGCGCCGAGTCCAGTACACGGTGCATCAATGAGAATTGCATCGAAAGTTTCGCCATGAGTAGATATCTCTCGTCCGTCTCCTACCCATACGCGTGCACCCGCTACAACTTGTTTCACTAATTGCGCTCTAGGTGTAGATATTTCGTTCGCTGTGAATTGCGCACCATCGACGGTGGCGATACTAGATAGAAGCGCAGCTTTCCCACCTGGGCCTGCACAAAGATCTAACCAATTCTTTTTCCCCGACACTGCCGCTGCAAAGACTGTGGTTACTAATTGGGAGCCTTCATCTTGCACGCCAGCATTTCGATGTCGAATGACTTCAAGCGTTCCTGGAGCTCCATCAAATTGCGCACCATAGCTAGAGAATTTCGTTGCTACTCCCCCGAGCTCCACTAACTCTTTCTGTGTGGAGCGACCCGGCCATGAAACGAGAGTTGGCTTAGCCGCCACATTGTTTATCGAAAGGAGTGATTCAACTGCCTCCCAATCTTTGAGCAGATCAAAATATGCAGAGACGATCCATTGAGGATGCGAATACGCAATAGAGAATCTTTCAACTGGATCACTAATCGATGCAAGTGGAGCAAACCAATCTTCTATCGATGTACGAGTCACATTCCTTAGCAAGGCATTGACGAAACTCGCTTTTGATTCACCAATTCGTTTGCGCGCAACTTCTACTGTCGCACCTACGGCGGCGTGATCGGGGACACGCATCTCGTGAATTTGATGCACGCCCATACGGGCAATATCTACGATTCCTGCATCTACTTCACTCCATGGGCGATCACTAATCTGAGCTAAAACCCAATCGTGCTTACCCTGCATACGTAAAGTTCCATAGAGTAATTCTGTTACGAATGAGCGATCGCGTTCATCCAATGAACTTGCAGAAAGCGCTTGAGGCAGAAGAAGATTTGAGAAGCCACCATTTCTATTGACTTCGGTGAGAAGATCAAATGCTAGAAGACGCGATGCATCTGGTTTAGGAGACTTGAATGTGTTGCGACGGGCCTCAACCAAAGAGTTCACCTGGAAGTATGCGCGCTCCTCTAGCCCAATCACTCGCTCTCATTTCATTTTTCCCTGCTGGAGTGAGTTCCAATATCTCAATGCCTTCATTCTTGGCACATCCGATTGTTACAGTATTCGCATCGACTCTGATCTCACCGATATTTATCCCTGAAGAAGTCACAATATTTCCTGTTCGAGAGATCTTCATTTTCTCACCACGAAAGAGTGTCCATGCACTAGGAGATGGGTAAAAAGCGCGGACCTTATTAGATATTGCGAGAGCAGAACCATTGAAATCTAACTTAGCTTCCTCTACCGAAATCTTCGGTGCAAGACTCAACTCACCACTTTGAATCCTCGGACTCTCATTTTGCGCAATCATTTCGCAGGTTCGAGCAAGTGCTTTGGGCCCCATGTGAGCAAGTGCCTCTAGTAACTCACTCGCTCTCCATTTTGGATCTATAGAAACACTCTCCGAAACATAAATGGGTCCAGTGTCCATTCCTTTATCCAGGGCAAAAACAGTTACACCCGTGATTACCTCGCCATTTGCTAGGGCACGTTGGACAGGTGCAGCTCCACGATACTTGGGAAGAAGTGAGAAGTGCAGGTTGATGAAACCATGTTTAGGTAGTGAAAGAATTTTCTCCGGCAAGATAACGCCATAGCCAATCGTTATCACTAGATCTAGATCCTCAAGGTGACCAATCAATTCATCGCTGTGAATTGGCTTCAGACACATAATTGCGTGCTCTTGCGACCATTGCGCAACAATTGACGGTGTTAGAACTCTTCCTCGCCCTGATGGTTTATCAGGCACAGAGATTGTCCTGACTAACTGGTGATCGCTCGCTAAGAGCCAATTCAATGATGGAAGTGCAACTGCTGGCGTTGCCGCCACGCCTATGCGCACTAAGTATTCCGTCCGAATAGGGAATGAGGAGATTCCTTGATAATCGGAATAGCACCATTATTCTCATTGAACCATTCGGATTCCCGGATCTCTTTCATTGCTAATTTTCTATCTTCAGCGCTAAGTCGATCGATGAAAAGAATTCCATCTAAATGATCGGTTTCGTGTTGAATCGCGCGCGCTAAAAGTTCAGATCCTTCAACGCTAATCGGCTCACCATACATATTCCAACCTTTTGCGACAACTCTCATTGCGCGCGGCGCTGGGTAGCGAAGATCAGGAAACGAGAGACATCCTTCTTCACCTTCTTGCAATTCATCACTCAAATCCAAGGATGGATTGATTAGATGTCCCAACGTTTCATCAACATCCCAGACAAATACACGAAGTGGAACACCTATTTGAGGCGCTGCCAATCCAGCACCAGGGGCATCAATCATGGTCTCAGTTAGATCTTGCACCAGCGTACGTAACTCTTTATCAAAATCAATAACTGGCGCTGTCTTCGTCACCAATACTGGATCACCAAAGAGACGAATTGGTTGAATTGACATGTGCGAAGTCTACCAAGGCGTGCAGAAACTTTCACATTACGCGAGTGAGTATGGAGTTATTCGAATATATAGAAGTGGTTTTTTGGCGATTCCGCGTTTGCGTTGGAGTTCACGTAAGAAATTTGCGGTACTTTCATGATCTTCTTCATTGAAACGCAGGATGATCTTCGATTCCGAATTGCCTAGCTCAACAGGTCCCAAAATAGAGACCGTTGAATTCAAGCGCCCAGAAGTAATCGAGCTTCGAAGACCAGAAACAAGTTGAGTTGCTTCCTGGCTTGCAACGCGAAGGTATGCACTCCTTTCAAAGGGTGGAAGTCCGAGTTCTAAACGTTCACGTAACTCTCTCTGAATCATTGTTGCTGGATTCCATTGAGTGACCGCGGCGATTATTGGATGCGCATCATCTATTGCCATAAGAATCTGGCCATCTTTTCTCACTAGTGCACACGTTTCGAAAAGCATTTCAAGAGCACGCTCCCCCGCACAGAGATCGTCATGAGAGAAGAATGCTAAGGCGTTCAAAATCACAACAGCGCTATAGCCATTTTTTGTAATCGGCTGAGCTCCCGGAGTCGCAATAACGATAGATTTATCGTCAGCAACTTCATTCTTAATCGATTCTCCAGATGAAGAAATGATTGAGACATTGGGGAATGCGCGACCAATCTCCTCGCTCGCGCGATCTATACCTCGTCCACCTGCATACTGCTTATCGCTCTTGCACCACGCACAACGCCATAACGGAAACTCTTGAGCACAATGCGAGCATTGAGGTGGCTTATTGCCTGCGACGATTTTTACGCGTCCACCGCACGCACAAAGGGCAAAATTTCTGCACTGTCCGCAAATCAACGCGCTTGCATAGCCTTTTCGCGAGACTAAGAATAAGACTGGTCCCTTTTTGATTGCATCTCGGACAGGTTGAAAGATTCGATCAGGTAGTAATTGAGCAGGTAACGGAGTAAATGCTCGTACGCTCAAGCGGTGCGATTCATGAATGTACTTGATGCGCCGTTGATCAATCTCACGAGCAATATTGAGTGAAGGAACATAAGAAACGAAAAGTAGATCTACGGATTCATCAGAGGCGCGCATCCGTGCGACATCTCCTACATTCCATCCGGGAGATCGAGGATCAAAATAGTCAGGTGATGACTCTTTGTACACAATAATCGAAGAGAGGTTCGCAACTGGTGCAAAGATGGCACTTCGAGTTCCTATGACTAATCTTTTCGACTGCGAGAGTGCATCCAAATAGTTTTCATATCTTTCGCTTCGACTCAGTGAACTACCAAGAATTATTGCCTCATTACCTGGATTATCCTCGCCCCACAACAACGCTAATGAGAATAGGTCTCGTTCATCGGGAACAATAACGAGTGATGAACCATGAGTTAGGTCAATGAGTGCTAGAAGCTCTTTCAATGGCGAGATGTGGGGTGCTAAAGCTAAAAACTCAACTCTCTGCTTACCTCTCTTTTTTTCATGTGGCTTTACCTCATAAGAATTCCTGCCCTTTTCTACACTCGCCACGCGTGGAGGTATTGCACTACGTAATACATCACTTGTCGACGCTGAGAAATAATTGGCAACGCGTTCATAGAGTTTGAGTGACGATGGCGTCGCAACGGGAAAATTTGAGAGAACCTTGGTAATACTCTTGAGTTTTGCGCCGGTTTGGGAACTGGAATGTCTTGATATGACAATGCCTTCTACTTCATGATGTGAAAATGGAATCTGAACTCGAATACCAACACTGACTCGAGAAGACATCTCCTGCGGGACTAGGTAGTCATACGGTTGGTCTAGATGATCCACACCGGTTTCCACCCAGATACGAGCAATAGGTGCATCATGAGCTGCTTCACCGGCTGGTTTAGCAATTACCTCAGACTTCAGACGAAAAAGACGAGGCGTTGCCATTTCAGATCATTGTCAGAACTAGAGCGCTGATTGCAAAGCGCTAACACGATCTGTCTTCTCCCAGGAAAATTCAGGAAGTTCGCGACCAAAGTGACCGTATGCACTTGTCTTCGAATAAATTGGTCGCAATAAGTCAAGGTCACGAATAATCGCTGCTGGGCGAAGATCGAAAGTTGCAAGTACGGCATCTTGAATGCGCGACACTGGAACCGTTTCAGTTCCAAAAGTCTCAACAAAGAGACCCACTGGTTGAGCCTTACCAATTGCATATGCAATCTGTACTTCGCAACGCCTCGCTAAGCCCGCTGCAACAACATTCTTTGCAACCCAACGCATTGCATAAGCCGCCGAGCGATCAACTTTCGATGGATCCTTGCCGCTAAATGCGCCACCGCCATGTCGTGCCATGCCGCCATATGTATCAACAATAATCTTGCGACCAGTAAGGCCTGCATCTCCCATTGGTCCACCAATAACAAAGCGACCAGTTGGATTGATCAGAATGCGCAGATCATTTTTGGGAAGATCAATCTTTGCCAAGATTGGGTCAATGACTGAGGCAATAATTTCGGGTGTGAGTTTCTTCGCAACATCTACTTCTTCTGCGTGCTGACTAGAAATTACGACAGTATTGAGAGCAATCGCTTTATCGCCGTCGTACTCAATCGTTACTTGTGTTTTTCCATCGGGGCGCAAATATGGAAGTGAGCCATCTTTGCGAACCTTAGATAGTTGTTGGGCTAATTCGTGCGCCAACCAGATAGGAAGTGGCATCAGTTCTTTCGTATCATCGCAGGCATAACCAAACATAAGTCCTTGATCGCCGGCACCTTGTAGGTCCAAAGGATCAACTGATGATGAAACGCGATTTTCGTAGGCATCATCGACACCTTGGGCAATATCTTGTGACTGTTGTCCAATTGAAACAGATACACCACATGAATTTCCGTCAAAGCCTTTATCTGATGAGTCGTATCCGATATTCAATACAGTTTCGCGAACGATGCCCATGACATCGGCATAAGCATCAGTTGTAACTTCACCAGCTACGTGTACTTGACCAGTTGTGATCAGTGTTTCAACAGCGACGCGGCTCTTCTTGTCCTGACCGATCAATGAATCCAAAATTGCATCAGAGATTTGGTCAGCAATCTTATCTGGATGACCTTCGGTAACTGATTCAGATGTAAATAGACGTTTCGACATTGTCCTAACCTAACTTGTGTAGTGCTTGATCTAGCAGAAGGTGTGAGAGCGTGTCCTTGCTCATCTCATCTACTGGTATTACCGCGCCATTGCGGTCGAGAATTGAACCGTTCGTTGAGTCACTTCCGAAGATGGCTCCCCCACTAACATCATTGAGATAGAGCAAGTCAAGATCTTTACTCTCCAACTTCTTCTTAGCAGAAATCATATGCTCCGAAGTCTCGGCAGCAAAACCAACAATGACTTGACCCTTGTGACGTCTCTTGGTCAACGTAGCAATGAGATCAGGATTAGCTTCTAATTCAATGGAGCCAAAGAAAGCCTTCTTAATCTTCTCAAGTGATATCTGCTTTGGTTTTGCATCTGCAACTGCGGCGCTCATAATTACTACATCACTTGCATCAAAGAGTTCTTCTAGTTGAGAGAGCATCTCATCTGCGCGTTCAACGCGATAGATATCGACTCCAGGAATATCGTCAATCTCGCAATTCGCTGCGACTAATGACACCTGCGCGCCTCGAGATAGGGCAGCGTGCGCTAATGCAAAACCTTGCTTTCCAGAAGAACGATTGCCAATAAATCGAACAGGGTCGATAGGTTCGCGCGTTCCTCCTGCTGAGATAAGAACTCGTTTGCCTAGATAATCACGTTTAGCGCCAGTTACTTTAGAAAACTCATCGATTATTTCTGCTGTATCGGGAAATCTTCCTTGACCGGAATCTGCACCGGTAAGGCGACCCACAGCTGGTTCCATCACTATGTAGCCACGACTTCGAAGTGTTGCGACATTAGATTTCGTAGCTGGGTCATTCCACATGCTTGTATGCATTGCAGGAACGATCATGATTGGAACAGTTGTTGCGAGAACAAGATTAGTGAGCAGATCATCAGCCCTACCTGCTGCCATGCGAGCAATGAGATCTGCAGTTGCAGGTGCAATCAGAAAATAGTCTGCCTTTTCGGCCAGTTGAATATGGGTAATGCCAGCAACGTTCTCCCACACTTGCGTGTAAACGCTACGACCAGAGAGTGCTTCCCATGTTGCGCTACCAACAAAGTTCAGAGATGAGGGTGTGGGAACAACACTGACTAGATACCCTTCGTCTTGGAGACGTCGCAAAAGATCACAAGCTTTGTATGCTGCAATACCAGCCCCAACACCGAGAACAATCTCTCTTCCGCTTTTCTTCATTGCGGTTGGTGACGCGCGAAATTACGCGGTTGGTTCGAGATTCTCGATTGTCAATAAACCTTCGTTAATTTCACGTAGGGCTATTGAAAGTGGCTTCTCGTGGACATGAGTTTCAACTAGCGGTCCAACATACTCAAGAAGACCCTCGCCTAGTTGTGAATAATATGCATTGATCTGACGTGCACGCTTTGCTGCGTAGAGAACGAGACCATACTTTGAACCGCTCTTATCCAAGAGTTCATCAATTGGTGGATTTGTAATGCCGTCCATGTAATTCCCCTAACAATGCGCTCTGTTGACAGCTAGCTCAGCGGCTATGCAGAGACCAAGGATACCAGTTGCTCGACAACCTCATTGACCGAGGTATTGACGATAACTAGGTCGAAAGAAGGTGCTGCTGCCAATTCCTCTTGGGCTAATGCCAGGCGTTCTGTGCGTCTTTCAGGGCTATCTGTGCCACGGCCTTCAAGTCTTGATACTAAATCTTCCCAACTTGGTGGCGATAGGAATACCAACATGGCCTCTGGCATATGTGATTTCACTTGCTTTGCACCATCTATTTCAATCTCCAACAAAACATTGTGGCCATCAAGTAGTGCTTGTTCTACGCCTTCTCGCGGAGTTCCGTATTTTGCTCCAGCAAACTGTGCCCATTCTAAGAAATATGATTCGCGAACTCTCTTTTCGAATTCAACGCTATTTATAAAATGGTAATCGACTCCATCGATCTCGTTGGCTCTTGGTGCTCGAGTTGTTGCAGAGATACTGACCCAGTAATCACCCGTTGCTCGTAGTTGCGCTGCAACTGTGCTTTTGCCGACTCCGCCCGGCCCTGAAAGAACTATCAGTTTACCGCGCTTAGTTTTACCTAATGTTGAAGAAAATTCAGCGAGTAGGTTTTTCAACTGTTGCGTTCCCAAACCTTTTATGCGCCTGGTGGGAGAGATATTCAACCTATCCATAATCGCCAGTGCTCTTATCTTGCCAACTCCCGTAACAGATTCAAGCATTTCGGCTACGCGCATCTTTGAGACCGCTTCATCACTTTGTGAGAGTTGGTAGACGCTTTGAATATCTAAATAGCCAGACTTAATCTGTGCTTTTATCTCCGCACGACGCTTTCGAGCAATTGATGCTTTAGCAAGAGCAGCCGCTCGCTCTTGAGGTGTGAGCGTGGGAGGAGTGGGCATAGGCTAAATCTATCGGTAAATACTAAATACTTTCCGCAAGAATCTGCGCTGCTTTTTCTTTCATTGCTTGCGGCCCTTGCGACCAGAGCGAAGTTATAGGGCGACCAATCACGACGAAATTTGCTCCACGTGAGAGTGCTTGCGCAGGAGTCATAACTCTGACTTGATCATCGCCACCATGTGAATCGGGCGGACGAACTCCAGGCGTGATAATTATTGGTTGATCTCCAACGGAACTACGTATCGCTTCGATTTCAAAGGGTGAGCAGACGATTGCTCGCGCGCCAGCTCCCACCGCAAGAGCAGCCAATTGAGCGGCAGTAAGTAAAGCATTATTGGCATATCCAACAGCCTTTACATCATCATCTGATAGCGACGTAAGAATAGTTACGGCTGTTATATCTGTATGAGGAACCGATTCGACCGCACTTGCAATCATCGCCGCTCCACCAGATGCGTGCACTGTTAGGAACCGTGGTTTGAGATGTGCAACTGCTCGTGTAGCACCAGCAACAGTGTGCGGAATATCGTGCAGTTTCAAATCCAGAAAGATATCGACATCGTGTTGGGCAACAATTTCTGCAACACCTTTGCTGCCGAACATGCAAAAAAACTCAAGTCCCAATTTATAGACACCAATTGATTCTCGAGTATTCTCAATCCATTCGTGAGCAGTCTTCAGATCCGATGTATCAAGGGCCAAAATAAGAGGCGATGAATTACTCATGGTGCTCGTCAGTTCTATGAGCGTAACCAATTGCATCTTTAATCTGTTTGAAACCCTTCTCTTCCAAGAGAGACTTGAGCTCTTCTTGAATATGAGGAATCGCCATTGGATTTCCAAAACTTGCAGTGCCTACAGAGACTGCACTAGCACCGGCAAGAATCATCTCAAATGCATCCCGGCCACTTGTAACTCCACCCATTCCTAAAATTGGAATATTTGGAATAGCAGCATGAACTTGATAAATCGCACGCACCGCAATTGGTCGGATTGCTGGTCCTGATAAACCACCAGTTTTTCCTCCAAGGTGAGGTCGCATTGTTGAGAGATTGATGACCATTCCTAAAACAGTGTTGATCAGAGCAATACCATCTGCACCAGCATCAACTACGCCTTTTGCTATTGTGACAATATCTGTTACATCTGGTGAAAGCTTGGCAATAATTGGTAGCTCTCCCCCAATTGTGCGCCTCACTCCATCGATAACTTTTCTAGAGGCTTCAGGATCGCATGCAAATACAAGACCACGATTTTCAACGTTCGGACATGAAATATTAACTTCAATGGCACTAATCCCAGAGACGGATCGCAATTTTCGAGCCAGAGTTGAATATTCTTCTATCGTCTCCCCCGCAATTGAAACGATGATGCGTGCCTTTTGCTCAACTAACCACGGAATATCCTTTTCGATAAATGTATCTATGCCTGGTCCTTGAAGACCAATCGAATTGAGCATCCCACTTGGTGTCTCAGCCATTCGCGGAGTAGCTCTACCTAAGCGCGCCTTATTCATTATCGACTTAGTAACGACTGCGCCAATATCTTTGAGAGGAAAGAACTGTGCCAATTCCTTACCAGAGCTTGCACAACCACTTGCGGTAAAGACAGGTGTTGGAAACCATGCATTACTAAAGGTGGTTGAGAAATCAACGGCAGTCACTGTGTCACCGTGGGATTCTTGCCGACGAGATCCCACATTACGTTAGAACCATCCATAACAGGGCCATCAATACAGCTACGCAACATTGAAATTGAATTATCTTCATTGCGAACAGGTAGGACACAGGTCATGCATATTCCAATCCCACACGCCATCGACTCTTCTACAGCGCACTGATGAACGACATCCTTGTCGGCGGTGATCGCTGAAATCGCAGCAAGCATTCCCATTGGTCCGCATGAATAAATAACGGCAACATCGAGATCAGAAATCAATTCAGGAATAGGGTCGGTAACTTTTCCAGCGATTCCCATCGAACCATCTTCTGTATATATGCGTAGAGAATTCACAGAGCGCTTGCCCTCCATGGGCGCATAGATTTTGCCTGCAGTGCTTGCGCCAAGGAGCATATCTACCTTGCATCCGCGATCTTTCAAAACCTCTGCGAGTCCAAATAATGGTGCGGATCCATAACCGCCTCCGACCAAAAGAACTTGCACAGGCTCTGTTGGAATTCCAAAGGCGCTTCCGAGCGGTGCAACTAAATCAATGACTGCACCTTCAGGTTGCGCACATAGCCATTTACTTCCTTGGCCATGAGGAGCAACGATGAGCTCCATAGTTCCACCAAATGAATTACTGTGCGTCACACGTGAAATCGCGAAGGCGCGCCTAAGAATCATTTTTGAAGAATCGCCACCAACGCTAATCGCTACAAAATTACCTGGCTTGCATTTATCTACTAAATCTCCGACGCTAATGAGAATCTGATGGTACTGACCTACAAGCTTATTGCCGACAATCGTTGCACGTAATTGCGCGGCGCTCCTATTTATTGTTGCCATCAGCTTTGCAACCAACTCTGAATTGGTTTGACCGAAAGATTTTCGCGTTGAAGTGCGCGGATACCTTGAACGGCTGCTGCAAAGCCAGCAGTGGTTGTTATACATGGCACTGAACGTTGAATAGCAGCGGTACGGATTGCCCAACCATCCTGGCGCGTTCCTCGTCCAACAGGTGTATTAATCACAAGAGAAATATCTCCAGAATTGAGAATTTCTACAATAGTTGGCTCACCCAGTGGTCCACTTCCTTGAGAATTCTTACGCACATGCGTAGATGAGATCCCATGGCCGGCTAAAAATTGTGACGTTCCAACGGTAGCTAAAATTGTAAAACCTAAAGCCGCGAGTTCGCGCGCTGGCGCGATTCCTGAATTCTTATCCTTATCAGCAAGTGATACGAAGACTTTGCCGTTCTTAGGTAGCGGGCCGAATGCACTGATCTGACTCTTTGCATAACTTTCACCGAAAGTATTAGCGATTCCCATTACCTCACCAGTAGAGCGCATCTCCGGTCCAAGTACTGCATCGACTCCACGGCCATCACTTCTGCGAAATCTGTTCCACGGCAATACTGCCTCTTTGACAGAAACTCCATGTGCAATTCCGTCGCCTTCGCTGGGTAAGACCCCTTCAGTTCGAAGTTGGGCGATAGTAGAACCGACTGAAATTCTTGCGGCCGCTTTGGCAAGTGGAACTCCCGTTGCTTTACTAACAAATGGAACCGTTCGCGAGGCGCGAGGATTGGCTTCTAGGACATAGAGAACATCCTGAGCGACAGCGAATTGAATATTGATCAGTCCGCGAACCCCTACACCCGTTGCAATCTTGAGAGTCGCTCGGCGGATCTCCACTAACTGCTCTTTCGACATTGTCATTGAAGGTAGCACGCAAGCACTATCTCCTGAGTGAATACCCGCCTCTTCAATATGCTCCATTACGCCACCTAAAAATAACTCTTCACCGTCGTAAAGCGCATCAACATCTATTTCAATTGCGCTATCGAGAAAACGGTCAACGAGTACAGGTCGGTCTGGTGTTATATCTGTTGCACGAGAAATAAAACCAGCAAGAGATTCATCGTCGTAAACGATTTCCATTCCTCGACCACCCAAAACAAATGATGGTCTAACAAGTACGGGGTAACCAATGCGTGTAGCAATAGATATCGCCTCTAATTGCGAGGCGGCCATGCCATATTCTGGTGCAGTCAATCCCTGTTCTTTGAGAACATCACCGAAAGCGCCACGCTCTTCAGCTAAATTGATCGCATCTGGACTAGTACCAAGAATTGTTACTCCAGCATTTTTAAGTCCGGCTGCAAGTCCCAGTGGAGTCTGTCCACCTAATTGCGTAATGACGCCGAGTACTGGACCGGCCAGAGTTTCTGCGTGGACAACCTCTAATACATCTTCGAGTGTAAGTGGTTCGAAATAGAGTCGACTACTTGTGTCGTAATCGGTAGAAACTGTCTCGGGATTGCAGTTAATTATAATTGTGTCGTAGTCAGCATCGCGCAGAGCAAAGGAGGCGTGCACGCAAGAATAATCAAATTCAATACCTTGCCCAATACGGTTTGGCCCACTACCTAAAATAATGACAGCGGGTTTTGCGCGAGGTCGAACTTCGCTCTCTTCTTCATAACTCGAGTAGTGATAGGGCGTAAATGCTTCAAATTCAGCGGCGCATGTATCAACCGTTTTATAAACCGGCCTGATTCCGAAGTGGTGTCGTGCTTTACGTACATCTTCCTCTGTTGCGCCTCGAAGTAATGCAATTTGAGCATCTGAGAATGAAAACTCTTTGGCAATCTTTATCAATTCAGGCGTCAATTCACCGGGTTGAGCGATTATTTTTGCTCTCTCATTGATCAAAACAATCTGATTCAAATACCACTTATCGATCTTTGTCGCTTCATATACTGCATCAATTGATGCTCCAAACCAGAGCGCTTTCTGTACCTGTTGCAACCTATATTCAGTCGGAATCTTTGAGGCGGTAAGGAGAGCATCGCGTTCTTGAACACTTACTTGTTCTGGCCACGTGAAAATGGCTTCTTTTCTTTCAAGTGAGCGAAGTGCTTTCATCAGCGCTTCTGGGAAAGAGCGACCGATAGCCATCGCTTCGCCAACACTCTTCATAGTTGTTGTGAGGCGAGGATCTGCATCTGGGAATTTTTCAAATGCGAAACGTGGAACTTTAACGACAACGTAATCAAGAGTAGGTTCAAATGACGCGGGGGTAACCTTCGTAATATCATTTTGAATCTCATCGAGGGTATAACCAATTGCTAACTTCGTAGCAATCTTCGCAATCGGAAATCCTGTTGCTTTAGATGCCAGGGCGCTTGAGCGAGAGACTCGCGGATTCATTTCGATCACAATGATTCGCCCAGTATCAGGATTTACGGCGAATTGGATATTACATCCACCTGTATCAACACCAACCTCACGGATAATATCCATTGAGAGATTGCGAAGTTTTTGGAACTCGACATCCGTTAGCGTCATTGCAGGTGCGACAGTAATTGAATCACCTGTATGAACACCCATCGGGTCTAGATTTTCAATACTGCACACAATTACAACGTTATCTAGCCGATCACGCATGACCTCAAGTTCGTACTCTTTCCATCCAATAATTGATTCTTCCAAAAGAACTTCGGAGGTCGGACTATGGCGAAGCCCTGCTCCGGCAATTTGATGAAGTTCTTCTTCTGTAAATGCAATACCTGAGCCAAGTCCGCCCATTGTAAAAGATGGACGCACGACGACTGGATAATGTAAAACTTTTACGGCTTCGAGTATCTCCTCCATAGTGTGGCAAATCGCGGAACGAGCAGATTCTCCGCCAACTTTTTCAACTATTCCTCGGAAGAGCTCGCGATTTTCTCCGCGTTCAATCGCATCAACATCAGCGCCTATTAGTTTCACGCCATACTTAGCAAGAGTTCCTCGCTTGAATAGACCAATGGCGGCATTGAGAGCGGTCTGTCCTCCCAGTGTTGCCAGGACTGCATCCGGCTTCTCGTTAGCAATAATTTTCTCAATAAACTCAGGAGTAATTGGTTCTATGTACGTTGCATCTGCGAATTCAGGATCAGTCATAATCGTTGCTGGATTCGAATTTACAAGAATTACTCGAATTCCTTCAGATCTCAGAACGCGGCACGCTTGAGTTCCTGAATAATCAAATTCACACGCCTGACCAATAACAATCGGACCACTTCCGATAACTAAAACACTTTTGATTGAACTATCTAGTGGCATTAGACACGAACCCCGCTGGGATCAAGGTTGCGATACTTACTCATCAGATCTACAAAGCGATCAAAGAGATATGAAGCATCATGTGGACCTGCCGCTGCCTCAGGGTGGTATTGCACACTAAAGGCTGAACGTTCAAGTAATTGCAAACCTTCAACCACTCCGTCATTGAGACATACGTGAGTAACTTCTCCTGGACCATAAACTGTAGTAAATATTGAATCGGTTGGCGCTTTCAGAGCAAAGCCGTGATTGTGGGCCGTTATCTCGACGCGCTTTGTATTCTTATCCATAACTGGCTGATTGATTCCTCGATGACCGAACTGCAATTTATAGGTTTCGAATCCAAGCGCGCGACCCAAAATTTGATGGCCAAAACAAATTCCAAAGATAGGTATCTCTGCATTGAGGATTTCACGAACGGTTTCAACCACATCTTGCATCGTTGAGGGATCGCCCGGGCCATTTGATAAGAAAACACCATCAGGGCTTAGCGCTTTTATTGTTTCAATAGTTGAGTTATAGGGAACCACATGTACTTCAACTCCGCGCTGCGCCAGAGCCCGCGGAGTAGCAGCTTTGATTCCCAAATCAATGGCTACTACCTTGAACTTCTTTTCACCAACTGATTTGACAACATAAGGCTTATCGGTTGAAACATCTTCACAAAGATATGCACCCGTCATAGCTGGAACTTTGCGAACTTCAACGACCATCTCCTCCCGAGATAGATCCAATCCAGAGAAAATACCAACGCGCATGGCACCTCGATCGCGCAAGTGGCGTGTGATTGCTCGAGTATCTACCCCTGCAATACCGATGATTCCTTGCGAGATCATTTCAGCCTCAAGATCATTCTCGCTTCGCCAATTAGAAGTAAGAGAGGAAGGATTTCTTACAACAAATCCCGCAACCCACATCTTGGAAGATTCATTATCGTCGGAATTCACACCCGTATTGCCAATATGCGGTGCTGTCATTACGACTACTTGCTTATGATAAGAAGGGTCTGTCAAAGTTTCTTGATATCCAGTCATACCCGTTTGAAAAACAGCTTCGCCAAATGTTTTACCTGTTGCAGCCCATGATCGACCTTCAAATATTCGACCATCATCGAGAACGAAGAATGCTTTTGTCATCGCTTCACTCCCTTGAAAAATGTATGTATTACTACACCTGGAAATTCCATTCCATGGAAAGGAGTATTGCGGCTTCGCGACGCTACTAGGTCGCGATCCACCCTCCATGAGGCAGTTGGATTAATCACGCTCAAGTGCGCGCTTTTGCCGATAGCGATTTCCTGTCCATGATCGCTATAGCCACCTATTCGAGCAGGTGCTATCGAAAGGCGATCTGCCACCGCTTCCCAATTCATCAAGCCTGTATCAACCATCGTAGCCATCACGATTGAGAGAGCAGTTTCCAATCCCAACATTCCAAATGAGGCCTCCTGCCATTCGCACTCTTTCGTTTCAGCAGGATGAGGTGCGTGATCAGTTGCGACGATATCAATAATGCCTTCAGCTAGCGCTTCACGTAGCGCCATCACATCTTTTTGCGTGCGAAGTGGTGGATTCACTTTATAGATCGGATCATAAGAAGAGGCGAGATCATCAGTAAGAAGCAGGTGATGAGGAGTCACTTCGGCAGTGACTTCAATTCCGCGTGCTTTTGCCCAGCGAATAATTTCTACCCCACCCGCAGTTGTTACATGGCAGATATGCAAACGTGAAGAGACATGTTCAGCAATCAATACATCTCGAGCAATTATCGATTCTTCTGCAATTGCCGGCCATCCTTTGAGACCAAGTTTGGCAGACACAATTCCTTCATTCATCTGCGCACCAACAGTGAGGCGCGGCTCTTGTGCATGTTGGGCAATAACTCCACCAAATTGTTTTACATATTCCAGTGCTCGGCGCATTACAAGTGGATCTGAAACGCAATGTCCATCATCACTAAAGACTCTTACTCTTGCTATGGAATTTGCCATCGCTCCCATTTCAGAGAGCTTCTCCCCCGCAAGTCCCTGGGTTACTGCTCCAACAGGGAAGACATCACATAATCCTGCTTCTTGTCCCAACCGAAATACTTGCTCAACAACTCCTGCAGTATCAGCAACTGGAGAAGTGTTTGCCATCGCAGAAATAGCAGTGAAACCACCTTTGACTGCTGCCCGAGAACCTGAGAGAACTGTCTCTGCATCCTCACGTCCTGGTTCACGAAGATGCGTATGTAAATCAACAAGTCCAGGAAGCACTACGCAATTGCTGATATCGAATACTTCACTTCCACTTGCATCTAGTGATGTGCCTATCGCAGAGATCACTCCATCTTTGATTGCAATATCGCTCTTGGTTCCATTAGGTAATGAGCCACCTTTGAGAATGTATGACTTACTCATGTATTTGCTCCAATCTCACTTGGCGCTCCCGCTAAAAGGAGATAAAGAATTGCCATTCGCACACTCACGCCATTGGAAACCTGCTCAACAATTACAGATCGTGCGCTATCTGCAACATCGGCAGTAATTTCTAAACCGCGATTCATCGGACCAGGATGCATAACGATGGAGTTTGGTTTCATCATCAACATTCGATCTCTATTGAGTCCAAAATAACGTGAGTACTCACGAGCATTAGGAAAGAAGAGATCTGACATGCGTTCTTGTTGCACTCGCAACATCATCACTGCATCAAGTGAGGGCAACACTGAATCGAAGTCGTAGGAAATATCTACTGGCCAATTCTCAACACCGAAAGGAAGAAGCGTGGGTGGCGCTATCAAGGTGACATGCGCCCCTAACAGAGCAAGTAAAAGAACATTTGAGCGAGCAACGCGAGAGTGCAAAACATCTCCAACAATTCCTATTCGAAGCCCCGCTAAATCTCCACCACCTTTTGCGCAATGTTTGCGAATTGTGAATGCATCAAGGAGTGCTTGGCTCGGATGCTCATGTGTACCATCGCCTGCATTGATGACACTTCCACTCATCCACGCAGAATCTGCAAGTCGTACAGGAGCTCCAGATGCGCTGTGGCGAATAATTACTGCATCTGCGCCCATCGCCTGCAAGGTCAGAGCTGTATCTTTGAGTGATTCACCTTTGCTCAGTGATGAACCTTTAGCTCCAAAGTTGATAACGTCCGCAGATAAGCGCTTTGCCGCTGCTTCAAATGAGATACGAGTACGAGTTGAGTCTTCAGCGAAGAGATTGACGATCGTGCGCCCACGAAGTGTCGGCAGTTTTTTCATTGGACCATCACTTGCTCGAGCCATCTCGATGGCAGTATCTAGAATCAGTACAGCATCATCTTTCGAGAGATCCGATATGGATAATAAGTGGCGCACTATTTGCTCTCACCTTCACTCACGACAACTTCATCTTCGCCATCGGTCTCACTCAAATTTACCTTCACATTTTGTGTGCGAGCAGTTGGAATATTTTTTCCAACAAAGTCAGCACGTATCGGCAATTCACGATGTCCTCGATCTACCAAAATTGCTAATTGCACACTCTTTGGTCGCCCTATTTCCCCAAGTGCATCTAGGGCAGCTCTAATTGTTCGTCCACTAAATAAAACATCATCGATGAGAATTACATCTCGTCCGTCGATTCCCGCCTGCGGAATGAGTGTCGGCATAAGCGCCCTCGGTGGACGCATCCGTAGGTCATCTCTATGCAAGGTGATATCAAGTGTTCCAACAGGGACGTCGCATGAATCAATCGAGTTGATAATTGTTGCTATGCGACTGGCTAAATGTGCGCCTCGCGTTGGGATACCCAAGAGTGTGAGATTGGAAGATCCGCCATTTTTTTCAAGTATTTCGTGAGAGATGCGCGTTAGAGCACGCGATATCTCTTGCGCCGACAGGGCAGCACTCATGTAATTCTCCTTCCCCGCCTCGCAGGACGGGTCGTTAAAGGATGCGAGGCGCACTTTACCACGACCACTATGAATCTGTGGATATCGCATTCGGTGCATGGCGAAAGTTCATAGCCTTCGAGCATGAGACCTACAAACTTAATCGTTCAACCAAATATCGCCGATATCGCCCAACGCTTGCGCTCCGTGCGTATCGGTGCGCAGCTCACACTTCTAGATGTCGAACGCCTTAGCAATGGCGAAATTGGAAGTGTGGTGCTCGGTTCGTATGAACGAGGTGCACGAGCTTTGAGCCTGAAGAAAATCATTCAACTTGCAACCTTCTATGAAGTGCCCGTGGAGGAATTGATTTCAGGGAGAAAAAATCATCGCTCACCAATGGAGGCCAAAAGTACGATCGATTTCCAGAAAACTCGTGATCGGGCGCACACGGACATAGATATTAGAACACTCGCACAATATTTCACCGAGATTGCACACCTGCGCGGAGATTGGAATGGTCAAATCATCACTATTCGAGAATCTGATCTGCGAATCGTGGCCCTAATATGTCATCGAGAAATCGGTGAAGTCCGCCAATGGTTATCTAATGAAGGCTTACTGATCAAATAGATTTAGAGTGAAATGCTCTCTTTGATTGATGCAATTTTTCCAAGTACTCCGTGGATATAACCAGCGGATTCATCGGTAGAAAGTTCTTTGGCCAGCGTGAGCGCCTCATCTATCGCTACTGCATCGGGCAGTCCATGAGCCCAAATAATTTCATAGATTCCTATACGCAAGATACTGCGATCAACTGCTGGTAAACGGTCCATATCCCAACCTTGGGCATATGTTACGATTAGTTCATCAATCTTGCGACGATTCTCGCTGACACCAGTAATGATTTCTCGCGTGTAGTCACGAATCGGACGTGCATCTGGTCCTTCTTCTACAAGGTCGCGCGAGACCAAAATTTCCAACGCAACACTTCCTCGAATATCTGACTCGAAGAGAATGTCGAGCGCTTGTTTACGCGCCTTAGAGCGAGCTGACACTAGTTTGCGCGACCGAGATACGAACCATCGCGAGTATCAACAAGAATCTTCTCATCCTGCTTGATGAAAAGTGGTACCGCGACAACAATTCCAGTCTCAACTGTTGCTGGCTTCGTTCCACCTGATGAACGATCTCCCTGCAGGCCAGGCTCTGTATAAGTAATTGTTAATGTAACCGATGCTGGGAGTTCGATGTAAAGCGGGTTACCTTCGTGAACAGCAACAATTGCTTCGGTATTTTCGAGCATGTAATTTGCTGCTTCACCGACTATTGCTGATGAGATCAACATTTGATCAAATGTTTTGTTATCCATGAAAATAAAATCTTCGCCCTCTTTGTATAGGAAATTCATTTCACGCTTTTCCAAAATTGCAATCTCAACTTTGACGCCGGCATTGAAAGTCTTTTCAACAACTTTTCCCGTTAGAACTTGGCGCATCTTTGTGCGGACGAATGCAGGTCCTTTACCTGGCTTCACATGTTGGAATTCGATGACATTCCATAGTTGACCGTCAATATCTAGAGTCATGCCATTCTTGAGATCATTTGTTGTTGCCACGGTAAATCGCCTCGCGCTTTCATAATTTCTCAGCCCTTGCAGAATTTCCCGCTGGCTGGCTACCGATTTCGGTAATCAATGGAGTAAGGATACCTTCGAAAATGTAGCGGCTTTACCGCGCGAATCTCCTAATTGAGAAGATTTTTTAGGGCTACGCAAGCAAGAGCGTAAGAATTTGGTCCAAATCCAGCGATTGTTCCCGTTGCAACGCCAGAGATAACTGATGTGTGACGAAACTCTTCACGTGACATTGGGTTAGAAAGATGAACTTCAATAAGCGGTGCTTTTACAAGCTCTGCGGCATCTCGAATTGCATACGAGTAATGTGTGAAAGCGGCAGGATTAATAATCACAGGAATTTTTGCATCAGCTGCTTCATGCAACCAACCAATAATTGTGGCCTCGTCATCACTTTGGCGAACATCTGCTTCGAAGCCGTTGCTCTTAGCGCTAGATTCAATCAACATCACTAGTTCTTTGTAGTTGAGATCTCCGTAAATCGAGGAGTCGCGTATATCCAAGCGAGCAAGATTTGGCCCATTGATTACGAGAATTTTCATTTGCTTACTCTCTCATATATCGCACTGAGCTCGCGCTCGCCAGGAGATTCTAGGCGGGCAGTCTTTTCCAGAGCTTCCAGAAGTACGAATCTGATGGTGCGCCCACGCGCTTTTTTATCTAAGGAGAGAAGAGGCAGCAGTCGATTCCATGCCTGCGCTTCATAGCTAATGGGCAGATTGAGATTCTTCAAGATAGTGCGATGCTGGTCGACGATCTCTTTCGATAACGAGCCATGGGTATGTGAAAGTTCAGCGGCAAAGACCATGCCGATTGAAACAGCTTCGCCATGGCGAAGGGAATACTTACTATCAATTTCAATTGCATGGGCAAGTGTGTGGCCATAATTGAGAATTTCGCGATGAAAGCTCTCCTTGAAATCTGCACTTACGACGGATGCCTTCACCTTTATTGCCGCTGTGATGAGTTGCGTTACTAAATCAATATCATTTCTAATCTGAGAAAGATTTTTACCTTCAACCAGATCGAGAATCTTCTTATCTGCAATAAAGCCGCACTTGATAACTTCGGCTAGGCCCGCAGCGAAATCACGATCTGGAAGTGTCGCAAGCCAGCCAGTATCAACAATTACGTCAATGGGCGAATGGAAAGAGCCAATAAGGTTTTTTCCATAATCACTATTCATTCCAGTTTTACCGCCTATTGCGGCATCAACCATTCCTGCAACGCTGGTAGGAACTGCCACCCAATCAATTCCACGCAACCATGTTGCCGCAGCAAATCCGGCGATATCAGTAGTTGCTCCCCCACCAATTCCGACGATGAGGTCGCTGCGAGTAAATCCGGCGGCGCCTAACCAATCCCACAATTTCAGTAGCGTCGTAGAACTTTTTCCTTCTTCACCATCGGGGATTGTGAAAAAATGAATATCTGTATCTGATTGAATCTCGAAATTTATCTGTGAGGCAATTGTTTCGCTGACAATAATTGCAGCGCGCGCTCTTCCATCCAAAGCTTTTTCTAGTGCTAGATCCCATTGCCCATCACTGATATGGACTTGCGATATCCGATCTGCCTTGATTGTGATCGTATTCATTTCACCAACTCTACAATCCGGGAGACGATTGCATTGGCTTTCATAGCATCTACTTTAATGCAGTGATCCGCAAGATCTTCATAAATAGGGCGACGTTTATCTAGAAGAGATTGCCATTGTGCACGAGGATTACCCAGAAGGAGTGGTCGATCCCTATTGAATCCCACACGTGGCGCGGCAACTGACAGAGAGACATCTAAAAAAATCTTTATACTTTTGGAATTTTTGAGGAGCGCTTGCGCAGTAGGAGATATCGGTGCTCCACCGCCTAGAGATAACACCGTATCGCTTGCTTGCAATTGATTCTCAAGAACTTCAAGTTCTAGCGCACGAAAAACATCTTCTCCATCATCAACAAATATTTGGGAGACGCTCTTACCTGAGATTTGCTCAATAACTTTATCGGTATCAACAAAAGCAAGCTTGAGACTCTTCGCAAGAAGGGCGCCGACAGTGCTCTTTCCAGCACCTGGTGCACCTAGCAATATAACTAAGGTCATCTTTACTTGTAATTTAGATTCTTCATATATGAATCAAAGTTACGTTTAGTTTCGGTAACGCTATCTCCACCAAATTTTTCTAGTACTACTTCTGCTAGAACTAGGGCGACCATTGCCTCTGCTACGACTCCTGCTGCGGGTACGGCGCACACATCTGAACGCTGATTAATTGCTTTGGCGGCCTCACCTGTTGCCACGTCAATAGTGTCAAGGGCTTTTGGAACGGTTGATATTGGTTTCATCGCAGCGCGAACGCGAAGTATTTCTCCGTTAGACATTCCACCTTCAGTACCGCCGGCTCGATCAGTGCGACGAACAATAACTCCTTGTGCATTCTTTTCAATTTCATCGTGAGCAACAGAGCCACGACGCGTTGCTGTTGTGAAACCATCACCAATTTCAACACCCTTGATTGCTTGAATTCCCATCACCGCACCTGCCAATTTTGAATCTAGGCGGCGATCCCAGTGAACGTGAGAACCAAGTCCTGGAGGCATATTGAATGCTAGAACTTCAACAACTCCACCCAATGTATCTCCATCGCGATGTGCAGATTCAATCTCTTTGATCATCGCCGCACTTGATGCAGGATGCGCGCAACGAACTTCATCAGCGTCGATCCGATCCATATCTTTCTCGTTTGGCAGTGGAGTTGAATCTGGAACCCGAACAGCGCCTATCGAGAGAACATGACTGAGAATCGTGATGCCAACACTTTGTTCCAAGAATGCTCGCGCAACTGCACCTAGGGCAACTCGTGCTGCGGTCTCGCGTGCGCTTGCACGCTCTAAAATTGGGCGAGCATCATCTAAATCATATTTTTGCATTCCGACTAAATCTGCGTGACCTGGACGTGGTCTTGTCAATGGTGCGTTGCGTGCCAAGTTCTCAATCTCAGAAGAATCTATTGGATCTGCAGACATAACTTTTTCCCACTTGGGCCATTCAGAATTACCGACTTGAATTGCTATCGGTCCGCCTTGAGTAAGACCAAGTCGTACGCCACCAAGAATTGTAATTTTGTCAGCTTCAAAACTCTGTCGTGCACCGCGTCCAAAGCCAAGACGACGACGCGCTAAATGTTTATCAATATCAGCACTAGTAATGGTTACAGAAGCTGGAATTCCTTCAAGAATAGCGCTCAGTGCTTGCCCGTGGGATTCTCCTGCAGTCAACCATCTCATATGCCTATTCTTGCAGACAATGGCCCTATCTCGTCGCCAAATAAAGGATTGCGCCAGAAAAAAGTGAAGGTGCCCATGGAATGGCGACGGATATTGTGCCCTTTTTTACAATTGTAATTACTGCAGCCACTATTGAAGTCACAGAGATGCAGATGAGAAGTAGTGAGATTTTTAGTGCGTGATTGTGGGCTAGTAGAGGAAGCAGTACAGCTATGAGTTTCACATCTCCCATCCCAACGCCAATTACTATGGAGAAAAATATGCCAAATAGCAATGTCAGAAGCGAGATTTGTGCAAATCTTGATAAGTCACGAAAGGAAAGAGCAGCAGCGCAGATAAGGAAATAGATCAAAGCCCTATTTGGAATTTGGTGAGTTCGGATATCAATACGCGATATCACTGCCCCGAAAATAATCAGTAAACCCAAAGTCATTACGTGATCATAAAACCAACACGTAAATCTTTTTGGAAAAAACAATGACTGTGGATTACTCCAGAGTTGCTACAGCAGCCTTACGCAAATCATGGGCCATCGATGCTCTATCCACTGTTTTTCCTGAGAAGAGAGATATCTGCTCGATAGCTTGATGGACCAAGAGATCGATTCCATCCATCGTCTCTCCCCCGTTTTCACGCCAGCGTGAGAGCAGGACAGTTGGCCATGGTCGGTAGAGGACTTCAAAAAATAGTGTTGAAATTTTGGTTGGCAGATAATCTCCAAAAAGATCTGCCCCGTACAAAGGAGTTGTATTTACTACTAAATCAGATTGAGCAATTGGCGTTGTGTATTCCCATGGAAGAAATGTGATTGAACTCCTTGACACACATTTACGAATCGCTTCTTCGCGTCCCGTATTTCGAGAAAGAATTACTATCTCCGCAACGCGGCCATCTAAAGCACCTACAACTGCACGCGCAGTTGCACCCGCACCGAGTATGGTTGCACTTTTTGCAGTGGTAAATCCTCGCGAATCCAAAGCGAAACCGAAACCCGTTATATCTGTAGAGCTTGCATGCCAAAGATCATCTTTTCGATAAAGAGTATTCGCAGACGAAATCATGGCAGCGACTGGATCAACAACGTCTGCAATCGCTAAAACTTCCTCTTTCAGTGGCATTGTCAGCGAGAATCCTGTCCAGCCTGAATTCTTATCTTCTAAAAACTTTGAAAGATCTCTAGAACCCACTTCAATGGCTTCATAACTTCCTTCGACTCCCAACAATTGATAGGCAGTCGAATGCAGCAATGGAGATAGAGAATGACCAATGGGAGAACCTAATACCGCCGCTCTAATCATTTTTCACCTCAAATGCTCCTGCACGTCGATTCTTCTCATACAACTGTTTCCACTCAAGGAATTGATCATTGCTTTTGGTAAAACGTGTATCACCAGGTGCAACAGTGATAAAGAATAGCCAATCTCCAATTTCGGGGCGCAGTGCAGCATCTATAGCGGCGCGTCCTGGATTCCCAATTGCGCCAGGAGGCAGTCCATATCGTTTGTATGTGTTGTATGGAGATTTCGCAAGGGTTGCCTTTGTACTCAAGAAAATTTCGCCTCGTACCTTGCGAATGTAATGCACTGTCGAATCCATCTGTAATGGCATGCCAATAGATAATCGGTTACGAATGACTTGAGAAACCTTTGCGAAATCTTTGAGATCAGCCTCAGCTTGGACTATAGATGCTATTACTAATAATTGCGCGGGAGAGTACTTACCATCACTTGTGTTCAATCCCGATGCATCTGCTTCGACCGTGAATCTATCTATCATCGATTGCAAAATCTCTTGAGGGTTTACATCCGAGGGGAAACTGTATTGCGCAGGAAAAAGAAGACCTTCTAACGAGGTAAATCCTTTGGGCAAGACCAATGTATTTATCGCCCTAGAAAGTTCTTCTTTCGAGAAACCTCGATCGCGAAGTTCCGAGAAGATCTCCGAGTTCCACGCACCTTCAGTCACGACGAAGAGATTTGGGATTCGCTTGGTATCGAGTAACTGCTCTAAGGCTTGTCTTGCAGATATCTCTATCGTAAGACGATGCGCACCTGGTGCTATTTTTGCCGAACGCGGATCAGCAACAGCAACTCGGAAAAATGCTAATGAAGATTTAGTAACACCAGATTCTGCAAGTAACTTGGCAATTTCCGAACCCGTCGAACCCACCGGAATCTCGATTGTGACTTCATCGCTTTGAGCAGAGATTTGCATTTCAGGGAAATCTGGTGCGCTTCTGCCTTGTGTACGAATCACATGTAATGAAAGCGTGAGAGAAACTATTAGTAAACCAGCAAGAAGAAGACGTTTCATTTCTCTCTTGATTTCATCATAGCTAAACCTTGCTCCAATATTGCAACTGCAGCCATTGAATCAATAGTATTTCTTGCATCTTTCGCGCTCACTCCAGCGTTTTGTAAATTCTTCATTGCCGATACCGTGGACAATCGTTCATCAACTAGGGCAATTTCGATATCCGTATATTGCTCCAATGCAGATACGAAATCTTCTACCTTCTGCACCGCTTCACCTGAAAGTCCGCTTAGTAGCGTTGGTTTGCCAATAAAGATCATTACGGGCTGATGTTCTTCAAGAATACTTACAATCTGCGTAAAGAGATCCTTAGACTTACTTTGTAGCGTCGTAAGTGGCGAGGAAAGAATTGCATCTGGATCGCATATCGCTACGCCGATGCGAACATCACCGTAATCAAATGCAATACGACGTCCACGCAACATCGACTTAGCCTGCAATAGCGTTAGTAATAGCCTCTAGTGCTTGGACAATCTTTGAGGTATCTACTCCGCCGCCTTGAGCAAAATCATCTTTTCCGCCTCCGCCTCCGCCCAAAATCGTCGAACCTAGTTTGACGAGTGCACCAGCCTTGAGACCTTGTGAACGTGATTCCTCTGTCGTTGCAACTACCAATACCGATTTTCCATCGTTGACACTCACAAGTGCAATCACAGAATTCTTTGCACGATTGCGTAAATCTAAAGCAATAGAGCGCAAATCATCGCCTGAGACTCCATCGGCTAAATGTGCAGCGATAACACTAACCCCATTGATTACTTTTACCTGAGCGGCAAGTTCGCTTATCTTTCCAAGGGCATCCTTTGAGCGAAATGCAGACAGTTCTTTCTCAATCTCCTTAATCTTCACCATCAAATCTGAAATACGTTCAGGCAATTCCTCTACTCGAGCGCCTTTGATAATGTCCGTCAGTGAGTTCAGGAGTAGATGTTCGCGTGCTAAGAATTTATATGCATCCACACCTACGAGTGCTTCTACGCGACGTACTCCGGCGCCAATTGATGATTCGCTAAGAAGTTTTACAATTCCCAGTTCACCAGAACGCAAAACATGCGTTCCGCCACATAATTCACGGGCCCAATCTCCAACGCTGACGACGCGAACTCGATCTCCATATTTCTCACCAAAGAGAGCCATCGCACCCAATTCTTTTGCTTCTGCTTGTGACATCTCTTGTGCGCAAACTTCTAAATTATCTAAGAGCAAGGAATTCACTCTGGATTCGACATCATTCAAAACACTGACTGGCACCGCTCCTGTGGCAGGAAAATCAAAACGAAAACGACCTGGTGCATTCTCTGAGCCTGCCTGTGTTGCTGTCTCTCCAAGAATTTCACGAAAAGCTTTATGCACCATGTGAGTAGCAGTATGTGCGCGCGAAATAGCATGACGGCGTTCGATATCAATGGATGCGAGTAGCTTTGATGATTCTTCGATACCGCCACTGAGAACTCGACCTCTATGAACGCTCACTCCTGGAACTGGGCTTTGTACATCATCGATTTCAACAATTGCGCCAGATTCGAGAGTGAGAATTCCACCATCGGCTAATTGTCCACCGCCTTCTGCATAAAAGGGAGTGCGATCGAGTACTACTTCAACTTCATCTCCGCTTTGCGCACTTTTTACACGCGCACCATCAACAAGAATTGCGCGTATGGCAGATTCACTTTCGCGCTGCGAATATCCAATAAATTCGGTGCTACCAGACTTGTCAGCAATAGTTCTATAAATCGTAAGATCTGTATGTCCACTTTTCTTGAGACGAGCATCAGCTTTAGCGCGATCACGCTGTTCCTTCATTAAGCGTGTGAAGCCTTCTGCATCGATCTCCAAACCCTCTTCACGAGCCATTTCCAGCGTTAGATCAAATGGAAAACCATAAGTATCGTGTAACTTGAAAACCTCTTCACCTGGCAAAATATTCTTCTTTGACTTCTTCAGAGCAGCGCTGGCGACATCAAATATCTGCGTGCCACTCTTGAGCGTTTGCAGAAAAGTTTCTTCCTCTGATACCGATACAGAGAGAATACGTTGTGAATCAGAGACAAGCTCTGGGTATTGAGGGCCCATCGCACCGATAGCCGCTTGGGTGAGCTCACTCATGATGGGATCATGAGAGCCGAGTAGGCGCATATTACGAATCGTGCGACGCATCATTCTGCGCAACACATAACCGCGACCTTCATTCCCGGGCGTAACTCCATCACCGATCAACATTGCTGATGTGCGCGCATGGTCTGCAATTACTCGGAGAGCAATATCTGATTTCTCATCGCGACCATAATTCACGCCAGTAAGAGCCGATGCTTTATTGAGAATCTGTGCAGTTGTATCTATCTCATAAATATTTTCAACACCTTGTAGTAGTGCTGCCATTCGTTCAAGACCAAGGCCAGTATCAATACTTTTTGCAGGAAGTTCACCAAGAATTGGAAAATTATCTTTTCCGCTTCCTGCTCCACGCTCGTTCTGCATGAAAACTAAATTCCATACTTCCATGTAACGATTCTCGTCAGCTACAGGTCCACCTTCAACACCGTACTGCGGGCCACGGTCGTAATAGATTTCTGAACAAGGACCGCACGGTCCTGGAACTCCCATAGACCAGAAATTATCCGCCATATCACGACGTTGAATTCGCTCGAGTGGAACTCCAATCTTTTTATGCCAAATATCGGCTGCTTCATCATCATCGAGATAAACAGTGACCCATAATTTTTCTTCTGGGAAACCATAACCACCTTGCGAAATTGGGTTTGTGAGTAATTCCCACGCTAATGCAATTGCACCCTCTTTAAAATAATCACCGAAAGAGAAATTTCCGCACATTTGAAAAAATGATGCATGGCGAGTTGTCTTTCCAACTTCATCGATATCTAGGGTTCTCACACACTTTTGTACCGATGTCGCACGCTTATATGGTGGAGTAATCTCACCAAGAAAAAAGGGTTTGAAGGGAACCATTCCTGCATTTACTAAGAGTAAATTTGGATCATCAGCTATAAGGGATGCCGAAGGAACAACGGTATGAGTTAGGCCTTGACTGTTACCATTTTCAAAAAAGCGCAGCCAGCGCGAACGGATCTCGGCGGATTCCACAGCTTCGAGTCACTCAGCCTTCTTCTTCTTTTTTGAACGACCTTTTTTCATCTGTGATGCACCAAGAAGAGCCCCAGCAACTTTGAGTGCTGGGCCGCCCTTATCCATAAAAGTAGTTGTTGTCTCTGCAACTTTGTTTGAAATATCTTCAATATTTTTTGTTACGCGATTGAGACTATGCAGTGGGCCATTGACCAAAGTCACGGTCGTATGAACCTCTTCGATAAGAGGTGCGGTCTCATCTGTCATTGTCTTGAGTGAAACTTTTGCCTCATCGATGAAGCGACCGAGTCGAATTACCGCATAGGCAATTGCTGTTGCAATTACGAGTAGCGAGCACGACGCAATAATTGTCGCAATGCCTCCTGGACCCATAATGCACCTCTCTCATGTCTCGCGTTATTGTGCCAGCCTACCTGAAATGCGAATCGAACTCGTTCTAACTTCCCTTCGGAGCGCCATCGATGCCGCTCTCTTTTCGCTGCGCTGGTGTAATGGGAGTTGGAGCGCCAGTAAGTGGATCTCCCCCACTCGCAGTTTTTGGAAATGCTATTACTTCACGAATCGAATCAGAGCCAGAAAGCAATGCACAGACTCGGTCGAGACCAAGTGCAATTCCTCCATGAGGTGGTGGCCCATAGTTGAAAGCTTCAAGTAGGAAACCAAATTTACTTGCTGCCTCTTCATCACTGAGGCCAATGACGGAGAAAACATCCTTCTGTATTTGGCGATCATGAATACGAATAGAACCGCCGCCGAGTTCAGTTCCATTCAAGACAATG
>CAMCCH010000002.1 GCA_945873335.1 Bifidobacterium breve
TGCTGATTCTCAATGATGTTTCCACCGCAATTGAGAATCGCCGTTGTCATTGCATGCACGATGCCTGGCTGGTCAGCGCATTGCAGAGTTGCTAGAAGATCCATGACGCTAGGGTAGAGGAAACTAGTGCTTGAGCGTAAATCGTCGCATTGATTTAGGAGCCCACCAGTTACGTTCTCCAAATAGTCGCATTAGAGCAGGGACTAGTAGCGCACGAACGATTGTTGCATCAAGTAGAACTGCTAATGCCACACCGAATCCGAGCATTTTGATAGATGTAACACCACTGGTGACGAATGATCCAAAGACAACTGCGAGTAATAGCGCAGCTGCTGTAATGATTCGTGCAGAGCGTTGTAGCCCTGTTGCAACTGCTTCAATATTACTTTTTCCAGCAAGGTGTTCTTCGCGAATGCGGGATAGTAAAAATATTTCATAATCCATTGATAAACCAAAGACAACGACGGCAACAAGGATGCACGAGCCTGTATCGAGAGTCCCTGTAACGGTGAAATCACCGACAAGCCATTTGAGATTCCCATCAATGAATATCCAGGTAATTGCACCCAATGTTGCAAGTAAGGAGAGGGCATTGAGTATTACTGCCTTTATAGGCAAGATGATTGATCCAGTAAAGATAAATACAAGAATCAAAACACTCAGTGCTACCCAACCAAGCGCCCACGGCAAGATTCGAGCAATTCCATCTTGTGAATCAGTGAAGTCTGCTGCTGTGCCACCAATCAGAATTCCTTCAGGTTTTTCTAGTGATCTAATAGCACGTATGAGATCTTCAGCAGCCGTTGTCCAAGAACTAATTGATGGAATTACCTGTACTCGAATATCGCTTCCGTAGACTTCTGGTGCGGCAATTCTTGCTATTCCTTCAACACGTGAAACTTGATTTAGGTAAGTCTGCAATTCTGCTTCTTTACCAACACCGCCTGGAAATATTACTTCGATTGGGCTGCCTTCATAAGATGTGAAGCGATCAGTGATTACTTGTCCCGCGATTGCAGAGGGATGAGATGCAGGAAGTACACGTGAATCAATTTGAGCAAATGCAATATTTGTAACAGGTGCTGCAAGAATTGCAAGAAGTGCCAAAGAACCTAAAGAAACAATGACTGGACGCTTCATTACATTTCGAGCAGTATGCGCCCAACGACCATCTTCTTTAGGTGTAATTCCACTCTTGCGCACTACACCTTTATCAATCTTTTCACCGATTATTGCTAGAAGAGCAGGTAATGGAATTAGTGCTCCTAGAACTGCGATTGCAACAACTGAAACACCTGCCATTCCAAAAGATTTGAGAAAGTTCAGTGGGAAAAGAAGTAAAGATGCAAGAGTGACAAGGACTGTAAGACCTGAGTAGAAGACTGTTCTTCCAGCTGTTGCAACCGTTTCGATAACGGAATCTTCCACGCTCTTGCCATGATGCAGTTCTTCTCTAAACCTATTGACCATCAATAGCGCGTAATCAATGCCGAGTCCCATACCTAAGCCTGTGATGAGATTGAGGGCAAAGACACTGACATTTGTGAATAGAGAAAAAATGAAGATCAGTAGGAATGATCCGAGGATTGCGCTGATTCCAATAACGAGGGGCATTGCTGAGGCAACGAGTGCACCAAATACAAATGCAAGAAGTACAAAAGTCAACGGGATAGCAATTGACTCTGCGAGCTTCAAATCTTTTCCAATTTTCTCATTGATAGAATTAGTTATTACTCCACCACCACCTGCATAGATTGTGAGTGGACCTTTCTTGCCTTCAAACTTCTCTTGGATTTCTGCGCCGATTGATCCGTAAGTCTTAAAATCATTTGCCTTTATGTCAGCGTAGACAAAGAGGAAGGCGGCCTTAGAATCATTTGACTTCAAACTTGGTACACCACCACTTGACCAGTACGAAATGGTTCTTGAGACGCCAGAGACTGTAGAAACTCTGTTTTCAAGTGCTTGCGCAGCGCTGGCAATCTCTGGATCTGCAATATCTAAATTTCCAGAATCAATAACCAAAATAGCAACAGGCTCTTGAACTTTGAACTTTTCTGTTAGATATGATGCAGCCTTTGCTGATTCGCTACCTAAATCTGAATATCCACCAGTATCAAGTTTTCCAAATGCAAGAGAACCAACTCCACCTGCTGCAATAATTCCAATAACAAAGAGAATAAGCACGCTTTTACGGCGGCGAACCACAAAGTGACCAAATTTTTCAAACACGCATAATCTCCTTTTATCTGAACAATGTATAGATAATAGTCACTTCATTTGAACATTGTCAAGATTTAGGTGCATAATGGGGGTGTGCCCCTTGCTAAAGTCAGAAATCAATATCACCACGGTGATCTTGAGAGCGCTCTTGTTGCAACGGCTCGAAAGTTAACTAAGCGCAACGGAGTTGAACATCTTTCACTACGAAAAGTTGCCCAGGAGATTGGGGTCAGTCCTAGCGCTACGTACCACTATTTCCCGGATCGAGATGCGTTATTAGCAGCTGTTGGATTTTCTCTCTTTGAGGAACTAGCTGACTATCAAGAACGTGAACTCGCAAAAATTATTGGAACCACTGCCAAGGCAGCAAAAGATAGATTCCGATCACTGGGTATGACTTATTTTGAATGGGCAATTAAGGAGCCGCATTTTTTCAATCTAATGTTTAGTGAATACTGCTTGATGGGCCCAAATTCTGAACACAAACGCGAAGATTCTCGAGCCTATTTGAATCTTACGAAGTGCCTAGATGAATTAGTCAGTACTGGTTCTTTAGACGAACGGATGCGCCAGCACAGCGAATTACTCTCTTGGACAGTTGTGCACGGTGCAACAAGTTTGATAGTAAGTGGTCATTTAGAACAAGATAGATATGAAAGTATTCTCGAAGATTTGGAATTCTCATTAGGAATAAGAAAATAAAATATGAGCGAAATATTTCCTAAAATAACTTCGGATGAAATTGATCCCGAAGATTGCGTTGAACAAAATCGCCGTGACGAAGAAATTAAGTTAGATAAGCCCCCACACCACGAGGATTAGTCTGCAGCTGGCGCAGGTGTTGGCGCAGGTGCCGGAGTGCTTGCAGGAACACTTGCTGAACTCTTTGATACTGAATCCGTTTTATAAAAACCAGAACCCTTAAAGACAACTCCTACTGCGGAATAAATCTTGCGTACTTCGCCATTGCACTCTGGGCAATGTGTCAGTGATGCCTCTTCAAAAGTTTGAAAAGTCTCAAATTCGTGGGCGCAGGTATTGCATGCATATTGATATGTAGGCATTGCCTGCTCCATTCATTCGGGGGTAGCCCTCGCGGGATACCTTGGGGTAGAAGTAAAGTGTAAAGAAGTGAGACGATAGTGGGAAATCTGGAGAGGAAATAAGATGAAATTTGGCAAGGCACAAGCACTTATTGCGGGTTTTACTCTCACGCTCTTCACTTTGATTCCAGCCCAAGCAAATTCTTTAGTAGCAACTTCACCAATTAGTGGTTCCACAACAACAACTGCTCCTACTTCAGTCACAGTTACTGCTCAGATTGCATTACTTGATGAAGGTAATGAGATTACCGTCACCGACCCTGCAGGAAATCGCGTTGATGATGGAACTATCACTGTCGATCAAATGAATGTCAGCGTTGGACTTCAGGCATTAGTTGATGCAGGAATTTATAGAGTCAGTTACATATTGCTCACTGATGGGGAAGATCCACTTGAGGGAAGTTTTACCTTCAATTTTTCATCACCCAATGTAATTGAACCTGCACCAGAACCATCACCAACTCAGAGTGCGCAGAGTGCTGGAAGTAGTTGGGGAACAAATGTTTTTGTTATCTCACTTTTGGTACTCGCCTTTTTGGTTCTAGTTGGTCTTTCGCTTTATGCCAGAAAGTTATTCAAGAATAGATGACAGATCCACTTATCAGTGCAGCTGTAACTTTCAGTAAATTTCTAAATATCTCTGCAAGTTTCGCTGTTGTTGGAACGCTATTGGCGATGGCATTTCTTCTGCTAGATACGGAAGGAAAACTTTCAACTTCTGCCCAAAAGCTTCGATCCCTACTTCAATTCTCTGCACTTCTTTGGTTTATTGGAAGCGTAGGAACCATATTTTTTACGTTAGCCAACATATTAGGTCAGTCCGTTAGCGCAGCATTTGATCCCACTGTCATACGCTCTTTCCTTACTCAAGTAACGCTAGGCCAATATTTCCTTTTTCAAACTTTGATTTCTGTCATCGCTCTACTTTCAGCCAAGAAAATCCAGAGGATTAGTACAACAATTTTATTATTGGTACTCTCAATCGTCGGAATAATCACTCCAGTTTTCCAAAGCCATGCAGCCTCAAGCGGTTCCCACTCTCTGGCTATTGGTTCCCTGGTTATTCATGTTGTCGGATTAGCGCTCTGGGTAGGTGGAATATTTGCCCTTATCTTTATCGATTCAAAAGATCGAATAATTGCCGTACCTCGCTTTAGTGTTTTAGCACTGTGGAGTGCGATTGCAGTTGTCATAAGCGGTAGTGCAAATGCTTGGGTGCGCCTTGATTTCAAATCTGCTTGGCAATCAACTTATGCCTTGGTCGTTATTGCCAAGATTGTTCTGACAATCGCACTACTTGCTATGGGATACCTACATCGAAAGAATTTGAGTAAAAAACCCGCAATCAATTGGGTCGCAATGGCTCGACTGATAATGGTTGAAGCATTCATTATGGTGAGTGCATTAGTGCTGGGTGCATGGCTATCATCTAATCAAGCACCAATTCGAAACTCAAAAGAATCTCTCAACACAGGCCTTTCGGTTGTAGGAATTGAAACACCACCGCCTCCAACACTTTCTCGAATTCTATTTTCATACGAACCAGATGCCCTCATGATTGGGCTTTTGGTGATAGCTGTTGCTCTCTATATAAAGGGAGTAATCGTCCTTACAAAACGTGGTGATAAATGGCCAGTAGGGCGAACTATTTCTTTTGCACTTGGAATTTCTGTAATTGATTTCGCCACTAGCGGAGGCCTAGGTCTTTACGCGAACTTTGCCTTTTCGTATCACATGGCTGCGCATATGTTTTTAGGAATGATTGCACCTATTGGAATAGTTTTAGGTGCACCAATAACTTTGGCACTCCGAACTTTGCCGCAAGGGAGAACATCAACTGAGCGTGGGGTCAGAGGCTCGCTAATCTCCGCACTTCATTCTCGTGTTGGTCGTTTCTATACAAACCCACTAATCGCATTGGCAATCTTTGATGGCTCACTATTTGCGCTCTATTTCACTTCATTATTTGGTGGAATGATGCAGAGCCATGTGGGCCATTTCTTTATGAATTTTCATTTCATCATGGCAGGCACACTCTTCTTTTATGTAGTTGTAGGAATAGATCCCAATCCTCGCAAGATTCCACATTTAGTAAAGATTGTGATTCTCTTTGCAGCAATGAGTATTCATGCATTTTTCTCAGTCGCTCTCATGTCAACTACAACTCTTATCGATCAAGGTTATTTTGCATCATTGAAAACGCCATGGCTTGTTGATTTACTTGCAGATCAAAATAGAGGTGGCGCAATAGGTTGGGCAATGGGGGAGATCCCAATTCTTCTCGCACTTGTAGCAACATTTATTCAGTGGATGCGTGATGATTCACGCGAGGCGAATCGAATAGATAAGAACACGGCTCGAATGGCAGCAATGGGTCAACCAGATGAATTAGCGCAATATAACCAGTATCTTTCGGAACTAGCTAAGAATGATAAGGATGTGCGTTGATGGAAGCGCTATTTGATTTACCTGATGAATATAAGGAATTGCGCAGCAGTGTTCGAGCACTCGCTGAGAAAGAGATTGCACCACATGCGCGCGCAGTTGATGAGGATCATCGCTATCCACAAGAAGCAGCCAATGCACTTGCACGAGCAGGTTTATCTGCAGCCCATGTTCCAACGCAATACGGTGGACAAGGTGCAGATGCATTAGGTGTAGTAATCATTATTGAAGAGATTGCAAGGGCGTGTGGCTCTTCTTCACTTATTCCTGCGGTAAATAAATTGGGCTCTTTGCCACTAATACTTGGAGGAAACGAAGAACAGAAGAAACGTTGGCTCACACCACTTGCTCAAGGTGGTGGATTTTCATACTGCCTATCTGAATCCGATGCAGGTTCTGATGCATCTGCACTTCGCACAAAAGTTGAACGCAAGGGTGATACTTGGATTTTGAATGGAAGTAAAAAATGGATTTCAAATGCAGGTATCTCAGATTTTTATACAGTCGTTGCACAAGGTGATGCTTCGCTGGGTTCAAAAGGAATCACAGCATTTATAGTTGAAAAAACTGATCCAGGAGTTTCATTTGGTGCACCAGAGAAGAAGATGGGATTTAGAGGTTCACCGACCTGTGAGGTTTATTTCGATGGTGTTGTACTCAATGATGACCGTCGAATTTGTGCAGTGGGTGAGGGATTTACATTAGCGATGAATACCTTAGATCACACTCGCATAACAATTGCAGCGCAAGCACTAGGCCTTGCTCAAGGTGCATTAGATGTGGCAACAAAGTATTCGCATGAACGCAAGCAATTTGGAAAAGAGATCTTTGATTTTCAGGCAATTCAATTTATGTTGGCTGACATGGCTATGAATATTGCAGCAGCGCGCCAACTTACATATGCAGCAGCAGTGAAGAGTGAACGAGGTGAGAAAGATTTGAGATTCTTCTCAGCAGCGAGTAAATGTTTTGCAAGTGATGTAGCTATGAAAGTTACTCAAGATGCAATTCAAGTACTAGGTGGATATGGATACGTATCGGATTATCCGGTGGAGCGCATGATGCGAGATGCAAAGTTGACACAAATTTATGAAGGAACCAATCAAATTCAACGAATAGTAATGGCTAGAAATCTACCTAACTAAATCGGTGCAGTGATTCTGGAGTTAGAGCTGCTTTGACCTTGATATCGAATGAATCACTTGGCAGCGCTGTTGACGAGAATTCGTTGGAATAAATGAGAGCAATAGTGAAGGCATCAATCGATGCAAGTGCGCGATCGTAGAACCCTTTACCTTTTCCTAATCGATTTCCAATTTTATCAATCGCAAGTGCAGGAACAATCACAGAATCAATGCGAGATAAATCAGTAAATAGTTCACCGGTAGGTTCATAGATTCCATTGATCTTTTCGACACCGGCACGATTTCCATCCCAGAAGCGCCACTCTAATTCTTCTCCATTGATGCGAGGCAGAAGCACCCTAATTCCCAGGGCTATCAAGTTTTTATTTATAGCATCGGTATTAGGTTCGTCACTATAGGAAAAATAGGAAGCAATGATTTTCGAACTAGCAATTTCTGGAATATCTAGCAGTTTTTCGAAAGTAAAATTCTTGTTATTTTCCAAACGCATCTGACGATAGTGCTCGCGAAGAGCAGACTTTTCGTCGTTCGTGTTCATCGAAATCCCCTAGAAATATGTGCGGAACAAGTAAGGTGTGATTATGACAGAGCAAACAAGAGTTGATGAGTTTCTTACATCGCTTCTCGGTATCTGCGCTCCTCTTGATTCCTTTGAAATGTCACTTCTTGATGCTCACGGAGCGACCCTTGCCTCCGATATTTATGCTGGTGAACGATTAGTAATGCGAGCAGGAAGTCGAATTAGATCTACTCAAATTGGACTAGCAGCATCTATTGGCCGCGATCGCCTACCTACTCGTCCGCATCCACGAGTTGTTGTGCTCTCAGCTGGCCCAGATCTTGTTGAACCTGGAAAATCTTTAGTTGACGATGAAGAGTTTGAAACTAATTCTTGGCTATTGACTACAGCAGTGCGTGAAGTTGGAGCTGTTGCATATCGCGTTCATTCAATTCCAGATGATGAAGAACAATTACGCAAAGTTATTGAAGACCAGTTAGTGCGAGCAGATCTCATCATTGTCAGCGGAGAACGCCAGGATGATTCTTTCGATTTGATCACACGAACTCTCGCCCAACTTGGTGAAATCACAATCGTAGATATGGCTATCGAATCAAGTGGGCGCCACAATTTTGGTCAGATTGGTCCTGATAAAACTCCAGTTGTCACTCTGCCAGGAGATCCCATTGCTGCATATGTTTCATTTGAATTATTTGTGCGCCCAATGATTCGCACCATGTTGGGTGCATCAACGATTCATCGTCCAAGCGTGAAAGCAAAACTTGAACGAGGAGTGAGTTCAGCCCCGGGGAAACGTTCATATCTTCGAGCTACATTGTCAGAAGATGGCAAATCAGTTCTGGTTCTTCCTGATCAAGAGGAACTCACAACTCTCTCTGATGCGAATTGTTTTATAGCCTTGAGTGAAAAGGATTCTGAATTAAAGGCTGGAACTGAAGTCAGTGTTGTTGTTCTTGAACGCCGCTACATTTAGTAGGTAGTGATACCAATGTCTGCACCATGGCCAGTAGTTCTCAAAAGTACGGAGATAACACTTCGCCCCTTGCGTTTTAGAGATCGTAAACAATGGCATTCTGTTCGAGCACAGAATCGGGAATGGCTTACTCCTTGGGAGGCGACAATTCCAGTTTTGCCAGAGAAATTCGGTGGTCCAGAATTATCTTCAGAGTTACCTTCTTTTTACGAGATGGTGCGCACCTACAATCGCGAAGGACGTCATGAGCGCTCTTTTTCATTCGCAATATTCCATGGAAAAACTCTTATAGGCCAGATTTCTTTAGGGGGCGTTATTTATGGAGCAATGCGCGCGGGCCATATTGGTTATTGGATTGATCGTCACTATGCCAATAAGGGTTACACAACTCAAGCAGTAAACATGCTCACAAACTATGCCTTCGTTGAATTAGCGCTACATCGAGTAGAAATTAATCTACGTCCAGAAAATATGGCATCTCGTCGAGTAGCCGAAAAAGCAGGGTATGTATTGGAAGGCGAACGTCCTCGCTACTTACATATCGATGGTGGATGGCGTGACCACATATCTTTTGTGAAGGAAAATCCTGCCCTGAAGTAGTGCTCAAATCCAAGGAATTGAGCGCGACCACTTGTATCTTTGTACATCATGGCTTCAGGAATTATTTATATTGCGATCGCGGGGATGTGGGTTGCCTACTTCTTGCCGCGATGGCTCCACGATAGAAATGAATTCTCTGGAAAATCTGTTGAACGCTACAAAAGTGCATTAAGAGTTGTTGCAAATGCCTCGCCTGCTGGAAGTTCGGGTGAAGGTGTTATTCACACGGATTTAGATTATGAAGCAAAAGTTGCACAAAAGCTTTTGAGTAGAAGAATTATTTTTGCAATTCTGATATTTTCTCTAACATCAACAATTGTGGGTGGAATTATGAATTCAATGCCATTTCTTTATGTACTAGTTCCTGCAATGGGAATTCTTTTATACATTGCTCACGTGCGCAGGCAAACAATCGCTGATTCCTTGCATCGTCGTCGTGTTCAACAATTACATCGCCGATCTTCCGGAGTCTCATCAGCAAATCTTGCAGATGTTGTTACGCCAAAAAATAATAATGAACATTGGATTCCACTCTCAGAACGGGAACTCACTGGAGTTGTTTTACTTCCTAAAGGAAGTGCTGAAAATAGAAATGTTTGGCAGCCAACACAGATTCCAACTCCAACCTATTTGAGTGCACCTAAGGCTGTTACATCTAAGCGAGTTCTGGATCTAACAACGCCTGGCGCATGGACGGAAGAGCAAGAACGTCTTGCCAAAGAAGCACTCGCAGCCGCTGCCCCAAGTAGAGATGAAATATTTGACCAACAATTAGCCGAAGAGGCAGTTCAGCGTCTACGTGAAGCATCTAACGAGTAGTTAGTTACTAGATCCACGAAGGTAGCCACATTTTGTCACGCCATGTGTCATATGTAATTACTTCTCCAGTAAACACGGGCAAGAAATAGATAAAGCAGATTAAGATTGAAAGCGTAAAGAGACCGATCACTATTTGTGCCGCCTTTTTATTACTGCTTCCCTTTAGGTATAAATGTGCACAGTAAAGGATTGCAAGAATCAAAAATGGCTCAATAATGATTGCATAAAAAGTAAAGACGGTTCGTTTTTGTAGAAAGAACCAGGGTAAATAGCCAGCAGCTAAACCAATAATAATTAGATTGAGAACTGGTTCGTTCTTACGAAGTACGAGTGAACGAAACCAAAAACCAATGGCAACAGCGAGTGCAATTGTTCCGATCCACCATAGAAATGGTGTTCCTATAGCTAAAACTTCTTGTGCGCATTCTTTTTCCCCACAACCTTTAGGGGCTGCATAAAAGAAAGATGTTGGTCTTCCCATTACGAGCCAACTCCAAGGATTGGCTTGGTATGAATGTTTTTCGGTGAGCCCAGTATGAAACCCGAGCATCTCTGCGTGGTAGTGCCATAAAGATTTCAATGGATTAGTTGACCATTGCCTGTCCCAACCACGATTACTAACAAACCAACCAGTCCAACTTGATAGATAAACTGATATTGGAATAAGAACATATGTCATGACCTTGAGACCAATTGCGCGAAGCATTTCCTTTAGTGGGTAATCTCTAAAGATCCTGTAAGCAGATATAAGAATTATCAGAATGAGAAAATAGAGAGCACTCCATTTAGTTGCACATGCAAGCCCTATAGATATTCCTGCTAACCAATGTCGATTTCGATGCCAGAAATATACGGCGGCTAAAACAAAGAAGGTCAGAAATAGATCTAAGAGTGCAGTTCGTGAATGCACTAAATGCATTCCATCCATCGCCATGAGGGCTGCTGCAAGTGCTGTAATAAGTGGTGAATAGAAGAGAGTGTGAACCATACGAGCAAATAAAAGAATTAGTAATGTGCCAAAAACTGCAGTGGCAAATCTCCAACCAAACTCATTATCGCCAAAAATCTGTATTCCAATTGCAATGAACCATTTCCCAACTGGGGGATGAACAACAAACTCAGCTTTACTGCCAGCAATTTCTACGCCATGTGCCAAAAAATCACGCGCACCATCGACGTAATAAACCTCATCAAAAACAAATCCTTTTGGGCGGCCAAGATTTACGAGTCGCAGAATAAGAGAAAGAAGGGCAATCCCAAGCGGAGCAATCGCGGCAACCATGGCGTTAGCGTATGCGCACCAGCGATAAATCCTGAGAGGATTCGCCTATGACTTTGATTCTGGCAGCAACCCCCTTAGGAAATCCCGGGGATGCAAGCACGCGTTTGCGCGAGGCTATTGAATCAGCAGAGATCATTGCAGCCGAAGATTCGCGTCGCTTTCATCGCTTGTGCGCAGATATCGGAGTCACTTTTACGGGACGCGTCATCTCTTTTTTTGAAGGCAATGAAGATGCACGAAGTGCCGAGATTCTAGAAGCCTTAGCAAATGGAAAAAATGTATTGATTGTCTCTGATGCAGGAATGCCAACAATTAGCGATCCAGGTTTTCGTGTCATGCGTGATGCGATTTCAAAAAACTTTGAAGTAAGTGTTATTCCAGGTCCCAGTGCAGTAACAATGGCAATTGCGCTTTCGGGACTACCTACGGATCGTTTTACCTTCGAAGGCTTTCTACCGCGAAGTTCTGGCGCACGAAGCGCACATCTGGAAAAGTTGCGATTTGAAGAACGCACAATGGTTTTCTTTGAAGCACCTCACCGACTTGTTGACTCACTCAAAGATGCGCAATCAGTATTTGGAAGTGAAAGAGATGGCGCTATATGTCGCGAAATGACAAAGCGATATGAGGAGATAAAAAGAGGGAATCTTTCAGAGCTCAATGCCTGGGCTAGTGAACGCGAAATTCTTGGCGAAATCACATTAGTAATTGCAGGCGCACAACTTGGGGCGCAAGAATCAACAACAGATGCGATGGTAGCCAGAGTTCGCGATTTTGAAGGCGCGGGAATGGATAGAAAGTCTGCAATTGCTGCAGTAGCCGAAGAATTCTCCATTGCCAAGAGAATCGTTTATGCCGCAGTGGTCGATGCGAATAAGATGAGCACGTGAGCACAGATAAGAAGGCCTACTATCTAACGACGCCTATTTATTACGTCAATGATGCTCCCCATATTGGACATGCCTATACAACTGTTGCAGGCGATGTACTTACCCGCTGGCATCGCCAAAAAGGTGAGAGCGTTTGGTTTCTAACTGGCACCGACGAACATGGTCAAAAAGTTATGCGCACAGCAGATGCCAATGGGGTTGCTCCGCAAGATTGGGTTGACCGCCTAGTAGCCGATGCTTGGAAACCAAATTGGGAAGCACTCAATATTGCAAACGATGACTTCATTCGCACCACTGAGGTTCGTCACACAGAGCGTGTACAGAAGTTTTTACAATCACTCAAAGATTCTGGGCATATTTATTCTGGCAAATATGAAGGTCCATATTGCGTTGGCTGTGAAGAGTTCAAATTGCCGGGTGATCTCATTGATTCCAATGGCGAGAAGCTGTGCCCTATTCATAGCAAGCCAATCGAACTCGTCAATGAAGAGAATTGGTTTTTCAAATTATCTGATTTTACTCAACCACTTTTAGATCATTACAAGAAGAATCCCGAAGCCTGCCAACCAGAGAGCGCTCGCAATGAGGTTGTCTCTTTCCTCGAAGGTGGAGTATCCGATTTATCAATATCTCGATCAACATTTGATTGGGGAATTCCTGTTCCCTGGGATAAGAAACAAGTTGTCTATGTTTGGTTTGATGCTTTGCTCAACTACGCAACTGCGGTTGGCCTCACTGATGCTCCAGATTCTGAGGGTGGAAAGAAGTTTGCAGCAACATGGCCTGCTGATGTTCACCTTGTCGGAAAAGATATTTTGCGCTTTCACGCAGTTATCTGGCCAGCAATGTTGATGGCTGCAGGAATTGATATTCCTAAGAAAGTCTTTGCGCATGGTTGGTTACTCGTTGCAGGTGAAAAGATGAGTAAGAGCAAGCTCACAGGTATTGCGCCAAGTGATATCACTAGCCACTTTGGCGTAGATGCATTCCGTTATTACTTCTTGCGCGCAATTCCTTTTGGTAGCGATGGCTCTTTTTCTTGGGAAGATATGAGTGCGCGATATACATCTGAACTTGCTAATGATTTTGGAAATCTTGCCTCTCGCCTAGCTGCAATGATTGAAAAATACTGCGATGGCATACTGCCAGCAGTAAGTAGCGATGAATTACTTGGCACCGCTCTTGCTGCAACAGTTGAAAAAGCTGATGCTGCTATGTGTGCACTTGATTTCCAAGGTGGCATCAATGCAATTATGGATTTTTGCAAGAGAGTCAACGGCTATGTAACTGAGAAAGAGCCTTGGATTTTGGCAAAGGATCCTGCAAATAAAAAGGAACTCGAAGAAGTTTTGTACAACACTGCAGAATCACTTCGTGCATTGGCTGTCTTGCTACATCCAGTGATGCCAGCAACATGTGAAATACTGTGGGAGAGCCTCGGAGCGCAAGAAAAACTTGGTGCAATAGCGAAGCAGAAGATTTCAGATGTCGATACATGGGGTCAGCTACCAGCGGGTGCACGTGTAACAAAGAGCCCAGTTCTCTTTCCACGTTTAGAAACGAACGCCTAAGAATTATGGCTGATCGCCACAATCGAGATATAAATCGCCCTCGAGCACCACTTCCCGAACCACTACCAGCTACAACCATTGATGCACATGCGCATTTAGAAATTGTTACTAATGCCGCTGCTGATTCAGTAGAAGTTGGTGAAGTAATTGAAGAGGCACGCAGCGTTGGCGTTGATCGAATTGTCCAAGTTGGTTACTCGGCAGAGCAATCACAGTGGTGCGTCGATGCTGCGACTCAATGGGATACCGCAGTACTTGCAGCTGTTGCACTTCATCCTAATGAGGCACCTGTTGTAAAAGATTTAGCAGCCGATTTGAAAATTATTGAAACACTCGCCCAGCACCCACGGGTTCGCGCTATCGGTGAGACAGGTTTAGATTATTTTCGAACACCTCCAGAATTGCGCGGTGTGCAACAGGATTCTTTCAAGTGGCATATTGAATTAGCTAAGAAAACAGGCAAAGCGCTAGTCATTCATGATCGTGATTCACACGAAGATGTTCTCTCTATTCTTCTAGAGGTTGGCGCTCCAGAGAAAACTATTTTTCATTGTTTTTCTGGCGATGAAGTAATGGCAAAATCCTGCATAGAGCGCGGCTATATTCTCTCTTTTGCCGGCACACTGACATTCAAGAATGCACCTGCACTTCGCGAAGCAGTAAAGCTTGTGCCGATTGAGCAGTTATTAGTTGAGACAGATTCTCCTTTTCTCTCACCCATGCCTCATCGCGGTGCACTCAACACCCCGGCAAATATTGCAACAATTGTGCGAGCAATGGCGGCTGAGCGCAATCAAGATCTTGGTGATTTAGCCAACGCACTCGGTGAGAATGGCGAACGAATATTTGGTTCATTTGCGAGAAGTTCATGACGCTACTTGGGGCGGCGCAGATACGTGAATTAGCAGAGGCAATCGGTCTCAAACCGGCAAAAGCACTTGGACAAAATTTTGTTATTGATTCCAATGTATGTAAAAAAATTGTTCGCATCGCAGGAGTGACAAGTACTGATATCGCACTTGAAATCGGCCCGGGCCTTGGCTCCCTAACGCTTGCTCTACTAGAAGAAGCGGCCGCTGTTATTGCAGTTGAAATTGATCCTCGCTTGGCTCAGCAATTGCCTTTGACTGCTGCAATTCATAGCGAGCGAGCAGATCAACTCACCGTCATCAATCAAGATGCACTTGGCATCTCAACTCTTATCTCTGATCCAACTGTTCTTGTTGCAAACTTGCCATATAACGTCTCTGTTCCCGTCTTGCTACATCTTCTAGAAAAAGTTCCCACACTTCGCTCAGGTGTTGTCATGGTGCAAGCAGAGGTTGCAGATCGACTTGCGGCATCTCCCGGAAGTAAAGATTATGGAATTCCAAGTGTGAAATCTGCATGGTGGGCGCAAGTAAAAGGGGCGGGATCTGTCTCGCGCTCAATTTTTTGGCCAGCGCCAAATGTGGATTCAAAACTAGTTTCCTTCACACGACGAGCAACACCGGGTGATGAAGCGATGCGAAAGAAAGTTTTTACAATTATTGATGCGGCATTTGCCCAGCGTCGCAAAATGCTTCGATCAGCGCTCTCTTCCCTTTATGGCTCTTCGGCTTTGGCAGAGGAAATACTTACACAAGCGGGAATCGACCCAACACTTCGTGGTGAAGCACTTGAGATTTCAGGATTTTGCGCAATTGCTCTTGCATCCCCCGACAACAAAAGCACAAAGTAATAGAGTCTCCTTATGCCAGTTAGATCCGTAACAGTTCGCGTGCCAGCGAAAGTGAATTTGCAACTCTCGGTTGGCCCCCGCGAATCTGATGGCTTTCACAATCTTGTGAGTGTCTTTCAAGCAATTTCAATTTTTGATGAAATAACTCTTACTCTTGCAGAGCCAGGGCATGGATTAGTTATATCTATGAGCGGTGATCACACGCATGGAGTTCCAGTTGATGCCAATAATTTGGCTGCGCAAGCTGCACTTCTGATGGGTAAAGAATTTGATTTAGATATTGATGCAAAATTAGAAATCAAGAAATCTATTCCAGTCGCAGGTGGAATGGCAGGTGGAAGTGCAGATGCGGCTGCAACAATCGTTGCAATAGATGCTCTCTATTCATTAGGAATGTCTCGCGAGGAGATGGCAGAGACAGCGGCCAAACTCGGTAGTGATGTTCCATTTATGCTCAGTGGTGGAACAGCTATTGGGCGCGGACATGGAGACCAACTTACTTCAGCACTTTCTAGAGGCACGTATCACTGGGTATTGGCGCTAAGCACTGTAGGACTTTCAACCCCTGCTGTGTATGGCGAATGCGATCGCCTACGCGCAGGATTACAGATTGCAGCACCTCAAACAAATGAGGCGCTCATGCAAGCGCTACTAGCATCGGATTCAAAAGCAGTAGGTGCGTCGCTAGTCAATGATTTACAAGCAGCAGCATGTTCACTTCGCCCCGCACTTCGATTAGTTCTCGATGTTGGCGAAGAGTATGGAGCACTCGGTGCAATAGTTTCTGGCTCCGGCCCAACAGTTGCATTCTTAGTAGATAACGAAGAACAAGGATTAGATCTTGCAGTCGCACTAACAGCGAGTGGAGTAGTTGGAAGTGTTGCGCGGGCATATGGACCAGTTCACGGCGCAAAAGTGCTCGAAAATCGCTAGTCGTTTATTCCTTCATCAATATCGGCTGCGAGCAAACTAAGTAGCTGCGCTAATTGAGTTTTTTCTTCACGAGTTAGCCCACTCAAGATATCTCTTTCATGAGCAAGTAATTCTTCTAGTGCATTATCAACTGCGCGCAATCCTGCCCGAGTAAGTTTGACTAAAGAACCTCGACCATCATGAGGATCCTGTTGACGAGTAATAAGTTCTAATTCTTCTAAACGATCTAATCGATTTGTCATAGTTCCACTTGTTACCATCGTCTCTTGCATCAATTGACTCGGTGATAATTGATACGGCTCACCTGCGCGACGAAGAGCGGCTAGAACATCAAAGCCCCACGTTTCAAGTTCTGCAAATGCATCTTTGCGCGCAATATCGAGTTGGCGCGATATTCGAGAAATTCGACTAAGTACAGCAAGGGGTGTGAGATCGAGATCTGGTCGCTCGCGCTTCCACGCGGTGATGAGTCTCTCTACTTCATCACGCATTGCCACCCTCGCATTTCAAGTATTCGAGCAATAAATCTAAGAAAGTAAGGTCAAACCCTAAGGCTAGTGGTCACGAGCACTACCTGTAATGGGGGAGAATACGGGTTCCGCCATTGTGTAGTGGCTAGCACATGGGCCTTTGAAGCCCAGGGTCCAGGATCGATACCTGGTGGCGGAGCGATTAGACTCCATACTGTGAGCAGCGATCTTCATATCATCGTCTTAGCCGCAGGTGAAGGCACGCGAATGAAGTCTGCAACTCCTAAAGTCCTTCACTCAATTTGTGGTCGAACACTTCTTGGCCATGTCATCAATGCGGTGAGTGAACTCAATCCAAAAGATTTAGCAATTGTTGTCGGCGCAGGACGCGAAGAAGTTGAAGAACATATTGGCCAGATTGCACCAAAGGCTCGAACAATTTTTCAAGAACGTCGTGGTGGTACAGGCCATGCAACACAGTTAGCGCTCGCATCTGGTGCACCAAAAGGCACAGTTTTAATTCTAGCCGGTGACACACCCATGCTTACAAGTAATTCACTCTCACAACTACTCGAAGTTCATCGCAGCGGAAAATTTGGTGCAAGCGTTCTCACTGCAGAGCACCCAGATCCAACAGGATATGGCCGCATTATTCGCGGCGATGATGGCGAACTACTTCGCATTGTCGAAGAGCGCGATGCTGATGATGACCAGAAGATGATCTTTGAAATCAACTCTGGTGTTTATGTCTTTGATGGTGCGCTACTAGCAGGTGCTATCGGAAAACTCAGTGATGCCAATTCACAAGGCGAGCTCTATCTCACTGATGTCATTGAAATCATGCGCAAAGAAGGTGCTTCTATTGCCGCTGCGATGATTGATGATGTTGTTGAAATTCTTGGAGTCAACGATCGTGCGCAACTTGCTGAAAGCGCCGCACTACTTCGCGACCGAATCAATGATAGCCTCATGAAATCAGGCGTCACCATTACCGATCCAACAACTACATGGGTCGATGTCACGGCAACTATTGGAAGTGATGTAACACTGCTTCCAGGAAGTGCGATTGCTGGAAATACAAAGATTGAATCTGGGGCCGTTATTGGCCCGCGCACAACACTGATTGATTGCACAGTTGCAGCCGGGGCTAGCGTTATCGAGTCATATTGCACAGCAAGTGCGATTGGGGCGGGTGCAAGCGTTGGTCCATTTACATTCTTGCGTGCCGGCACAGATTTAGGTGCACATACTCGCGCAGGTGCATTTGTTGAGATGAAGAATTCAACTCTTGGTGAGGGCTCTAAAGTTCCACACCTTTCATATGTGGGCGATGCCACTATCGGCATCGGCACAAATATCGGCGCTGCAACAATCTTCGTCAATTACGATGGCGTAGATAAACATCGCACCACTGTTGGAGATCATGTTCGAATTGGAAGTGATTCAATGTTGGTCGCACCAATTTCAGTAGGAGATGGTGCATATACAGCGGCTGGATCAGTAATCACTGAAGATGTTCCGGCAGGCGCGATGGGAGTTGGCAGATCACGCCAACGAAATGTCTTAGGCTGGGTCTTGCGTAAGCGCGCAGGAACAAAATCTGCAGAAGCTGCAGCAAAGAGCGAGAAGAAAGGCTGACTCCAATGAGCGAAATCCGACTCGCCTCCGAGAAGCGACTAAGACTCTTTACTGGTCGAGGATTTCCAGAGTTAGCAGATGAAGTAGCAACAGAGTTAGGCATTCCCCTCACACCAACATCGGCATACGACTTCGCTAATGGTGAAATATTTGTTCGCTTCGAAGAAAGTGTTCGCGGTTGCGATGCATTCGTTCTGCAAAGTCATTCAGCGCCAGTAAATAAGCAGATCATGGAACAACTCATCATGGTCGATGCACTCAAGCGCGCTTCAGCAAAGCGCATCACAGTTGTTGCACCTTTCTATGGCTACGCACGTCAAGATAAGAAGCACCGCGGACGCGAGCCAATCTCTGCGCGATTGATGGCAGATCTTTTCAAAACAGCAGGTGCGGATCGTTTGATGGTTGTAGACCTTCACACCTCGCAAATTCAAGGTTTCTTCGATGGTCCAGTAGATCATCTCTTCGCACTACCAATGCTTGCTAACTACGTCGGTAGCAAAGTAGATCGCTCACGACTAACAATTGTTTCACCAGATTCTGGTCGAGTGCGCGTTGCAGAGCGTTGGTCAGACTTACTCGGTGGATGCCCAATTGCATTTATCCATAAAACACGCGATCCACGTATTCCAAATGAATCTGTTGTCGGTCGCGTTGTTGGTGATGTTGTAGGCCAAACATGCGTCGTTATCGATGACATGATTGATACAGCAGGCACAATTACAAAGGCAGTGGATGCACTCTTTGAAGCAGGAGCAACAGAAGTAATTGTTGCTGCAACACATGCAGTTCTCTCAGGTCCAGCAGTTGAGCGCCTCAAGAACTGCCGTGCCAGTGAAGTTGTTATTACAAATACTTTGCCAATTAGCGAAGATCAACATTTTGATGGCCTCACAGTTCTATCGATTGCTCCACTACTTGCCAGAGCAATTCGCGAAGTCTTCGAAGATGGCTCAGTTACCAGCCTCTTCGATGGTCACTCCTAAGCACGGATTTGCGGCTTAGCTAGCCCCTTCGGTATGGTTTGCCACGTTCCGGCGAGGGTTTTTTTCATCCGTAATCGACGGTGTGGGTTCAACTCCTGCTGGGACTTCACTACAACAACAGGAGAATAAAAAATGGCTGAAATTACAATCAACGGTGTACGTCGTACCGACTTTGGTAAGGGTGCATCACGTCGCGCACGTCGCGAAGGCCAGGTTCCTGCTGTTATCTACGGTCATGGTGAGAAGCCATCACATATCAATCTTCCTGCACGCGAACTCGGCGTTGCACTCAAGACATCAAACGTTTTGCTCGACATTGTTGTAGATGGAAAGACTGAACTAACACTTCCTAAGTCAATTGTTCGCCACCCAATCAAACTAACTATCGATCACATTGATCTTGTCATTGTTCGCCGTGGTGAAAAAGTTACAGTCTCTGTTCCAGTTCATACTTCTGGAGAGCACGATCGCGACGGAATTCTTGAGCACGTCAACCACACAATTGAAGTTGAGACAGAAGCAACTTCTATTCCAAGCTTCTTCGAACTCGACCTCACAGGTCTTGCAGCTGGTCTCTCACTCTATGCAGGAGATGTAAAACTTCCTGCCGGTGTAGAACTTATCTCTGATCCAAAGATGATTGTTGTTCACCTTTCTGAGCGTTCAACTGCAGTTGAAGAAGTTGCTGTTGTTGCTCCTGCTGCAGATGCTGCTGCCGCTCCTGCTGCAGATGCAGAGAAGAAGGACGCGTAACACTTACTCTTAACCCATGACGTGGTTAGTTGTAGGACTCGGTAATCCCGGGGATGAATATGCCGCTACTCGACACAATGTCGGGCAGATGGTCATTGACGAACTCGCAAAGCGCCACAACATCAAATTTTCATCTCATAAATCACGCACAGATGTTGCTGCCTACAAATTAGGCGTTGGCATTGATGCGCATTCAATAATTCTTGCGAAGTCAAAGAGTTATATGAATGAAAGTGGTGGGCCAATCAAGGCACTTGCATCTTTTTATTCTGTTGAACCTGCAAACATAATTGTTCTCCACGATGAGTTAGATATTGGCTTTGCAGCGATTAGAAGCAAAATTGCTGGTGGCGACAATGGTCATAATGGATTGAAATCCCTTACTTCATCTTTTGGAACAGCAGAGTATTACCGAGTTCGCTTAGGTATTGGTCGCCCCATGGGCCAGCAAGACCCAGCAGATTTTGTACTCAAGCAATTTAGTAAAGAAGAGAAGAAAGATTTAGGTGAGTTCCTAGATCGTGGCGCAGATGTTGTCGAATTTCTCATTACCGAAGGTTTAGAGAAAACTCAGACTAAGTTCAATAGCTAAATCAACCGGTATTTCTAAGGCCTGCCGCAACACCATTGATAGTAAGTAATAGCGCTCTATTCAATACCGATTCGGGGGTTCCCCCAGCATCGCGCACGCGCTTGAGTAAGTTGATTTGCAGAAGATGAATTGGTGACAAGTAAGCATCGCGTACCTGCAACGTACGAGCCAAGATTGGTTGATCTCCAAGTAGTGATGTCTTCTTAGTTAGAAGCAAAATTTCAGAGACAGTGAGCGCGAATTCATCTTCAATAATTGTGAGGAAATGTTGAAGCTCTTTTGGAACAAGTGTTTCAACATAGCGCTTAGCAAGGCCTAGATCAGTCTTAGCAAGTGTCATCTCAACATTGCTAATAAATGTATTGAAGAAGTGCCACTCTTTTAGCATTGTTGCGAGCACTTCACTATTTCCTGCTTCGCGAGCAGCTTTGAGACCAGTTCCAACTCCAAACCAACCAGGAACAATCTGACGTGATTGGGTCCATCCAAATACCCATGGAATCGCACGCAAACTTCCGAGACCACTCGTTGCATCTGGTCTGCGTGATGGACGCGAACCTAAGAAAAGATTTCCTAATTGTTCAACAGGAGTAGATGCGTAGAAATATGCAGGCAAGTCTTCATGCTCAACGAGTGAGCGATATTGCTTGAAAGAACTATCGCTAATGAGTTGCATGCAATAATTCCATTGAGCTAAATCTTGCGGTGCTTGTCGTGGCGCGCGATTCAAAACTGTTGCCTCAAGGGCAGCAGCAAGTGTGAGTTCAACATTCTCGCGAGCAAGTGCTGGAAGTGAATATTTATCACTAATTACTTCGCCTTGCTCAGTCATTTTTATCTGACCATCAACGGAGCCCCAAGGAAGTGCGATGAGCGCTTCATATGTTGGGCCGCCACCGCGACCGACAGAGCCACCGCGACCATGGAATAAACGAAGTGTCACTCCGTATTTCATGGCAACATCACGAAGCTTTCTCTGCGCTCTATGAATTTCCCATTGGCTTGTTGCAATTCCTGCATCTTTATTGGAATCGCTGTAACCAAGCATTACTTCTTGCAAATCACCACGCAGTGCTACGACTGCGCGATACGTTGGATTTGAAAGTAGTTTTTCTAGAATTTCACCTGATGCGCGAAGCTCTGCAACTGTTTCAAGAAGTGGTGCAAAGCCAATAGTTGCTTTCTTTGCTGCGATATCGACAAGGCCTGCTTGTTGGGCAATCACAGCAGCTGCAACTAGATCATCTGCACCCTTTGTCATCGAAACTATATATGTCTCAATTGCTTGAGTACCAAAGGTATCTATGAGATCTGCAATTGCTGCAAAGGTATCGAAAGTCTTTTGTGCGCTTTCATCCAAAGACTTTATGTTGAGGGAAGTGCCTTTTTGAAGAACTCCAGTAAGAATCTCGAAGCGTTCATCGTGTGAGCGATTTGCATATGCATCATCGCCGAGTGCTTGGGCGAGTAAGTGGTGGTGGGCATCGGAATGTTCGCGAACATCCATCGTTGCATGAGTTAGGCCGAAGGCTGCAACTGTGCGGATTGTGCGCTCTAGAAGACCTGTAGCAATCATTTCGCCTTTGTGGGCAAATAATGAATCGCGCATCAATGTCAGGTCAGCAAGTAGTTCGTTCATATCGTTGTAGTCACGATGTGGAATATGAGGAGCGCCTTTCGCATGGCGATCACGAGTCATTGCTAAACGATGCACAATCGCGGTTGCTTTCAAACGGTATGGCTCTTCAATATTGAGGCGCTTGAAACGTGATTCAAATTCAGGAATATGTTTGAGATCTTCTGCAACTGATGCGCTGAGCTCTGGCGTTGCTCCAGTGATCTTTGTTGAAACAGAGAGCATCTGTCGTAATTGATCCATCGCAGCAATTGTTACTCGAATTGCATGGCCAACTTGTAGCACCATTGCATCGCGAGTTACCTGTGCTGTCACATTTGGATTTCCATCGCGGTCTCCACCGATCCAGCTACCAAATGAGAGTGGGCGAGCAGTTACTGGAATTTCAATATCTAAGCGCTTCATCTCGCGCGCAAAGTCATTGAGAACTTCTGGAACAGTCTGGCGGAACAGGTCATCCAAGTAATAAAGGGCATTCATTGCTTCATCGAGTGGCTCTGGTCGATCTAAACGAAGTTCATCTGTTTGCCACAAAAGATCAATAGTTTCTGCAAGGCGATCACTTTGATTTGGATCTTTTCCTTGGTCCAAGAGATCAGCAACTCGTCCTAATTTATTGAGAATAGAGCGACGCGCTGCCTCTGTTGGGTGGGCAGTAAAAACTGGTCGAACCATAAGTTCGCCAACCCATTGTTCAATATCGCTGCGAGTTAGTTCATGTCCAGGTGTTTGCTCTTGTTGGGCTGTAATGATTCTGTTGACGGCGCGTGTTAGCCATGAGCCACCTTCGGAACGTGCATCTGCTAAAACACGTGAGCGGTGAACTTGTTCTGCAACATTTGCTAAATGAAAATATGTACTAAATGCGCGCACTAGTTGAACAGAATCTTCAACAGATAATGATGCTAATAAATCTGCGCCGCCACCTTCACGACCTGCTTTTCGCACCGCTTCAACAAGTGCTAAAAGTTCTGGTCCTTCTTGTCTAACGAGAGTTTCACCAAGAAGATCTCCAAGGCGGCGAACGTCACTGCGCAGTCCCGCATCATCTGATGCAGATACCGATCCAGTAATGGCGCGATCGCCCATGCTCTCCATAGCGTAATAATGACAGGTTTAGCGCTCTTCTCACTACGCCAATAGAATTGCCATCGTTAGCCCCCTCCCATTCGCGGAGTTGGGGCATTAAGTCGTTTCATGACGAGATTGGAGCAATGAAAATGCGCGGCATACTCGCACACCTTGCCCAATCTCAATATGTGAATAATCAACTCAATGAGAATGCAACGATTGTTGCGCCATCACCCATCTATCCATTCCTTGTCGCCCTTCGTGCAAAGAATGCACCGGTACTACTTGTTACTAGCTCGAGTCGAAGTGCAGAAGATTTAGCAAGTGAGTTGCGCGATCTTCATTCAAATGTCTTGGAATTTCCAGCATGGGAAACTCTGCCTCACGAAAAATTGAGTCCTCGTAGTGACACAGTTGCGCAACGTGCTCGCACTCTTTATGCACTAGCAAATGCCACAAAGATGAGCGTGCATCCCATCGTTATTACACCTGTGCGAGGAATGATTCATCGCATTATCAAAGATCTAACTGATCGTGAATTAGTATCGCTAGAAATTGGGCAAGAGAGATCTCTTGAAGAATTAGTGAGACATTTATCCGATCTCTCATATTCGCGAACAGATTTAGTTGAACGCCGTGGTGAGTTTGCTGTGCGGGGTGGAATTGTTGATCTCTTCTTGCCCCTAAGTAATCATCCAATTCGTATCGACTTCTTTGGTGACGAGATTGAAGATATTAGTTATTTTGAAGTTGCAGACCAGCGAACCTTTAAGGCTGTTGTTGGGCCAGTTGAGATATTTCCTTGCCGCGAACTTTTACTCACAGATTCAATAAAGAAGCGTGCAAAAGATATTGCTGAAAAGTACCCAGCAGCTCAAGAGCTATTAGTAAAAATTAGTGAAGGCATGACTCCTGAAGGTATGGAATCACTTATCCCGCTATTAGTGGATGAGACTTCTTCGCTCCTTGAAAAAATGCCAAAAGGTACTCAAGTCATCTATATTGATTTTGAAAGAATAAAATCACGAGCAGCCGACCTCATCGCTACAAATGATGAATTCCTCGCAGCCTCTTGGTCTAATGCCTCTTATGGCGGCAATGTTCCAATTCATGATGGGGCACAAACATATATGTCCTGGGAAGACCTTGCTGAAAATGTTGCACGAACTGGTTTTGAGATTCAAAGTTTGAACCCATTTGGAAATGATTTAGATGCGCACACAACCTTTCTTGATTGCACACCGATAGATCCACTACGAGGAGATATTGAGCGCGCCATTGCCGAATTATCTGGCGCACTTGAGGCAGGAAATTGTGTTGTATTTGCAACGCATGGACACGGAATGGTCGAGCGATATGCAGGAATATTTAGAGGGGCTGATTTACCTGTCTATATTGTTGAAAAACTAGATGCCATTCCAACGCGCGGTTCAATTCATCTAACTACAACATCCCTCACACATGGTTTTGCAATGAGTGGTGAAAATCTTTTCATCATGACCGAGCGCGATCTAACAGGAAGTAAGGGCAGTATCAAAGATGGAGAAAGACTTCCATCGAAGCGGAAGCAGAGCATTGATCCACTAGAACTCAAAGCAGGTGATTTTATTGTTCACGAACAGCATGGAATTGGTAGATATATTGAATTACTCGAGAGAACAGTTGCAGGAATCACGCGCGAATATTTAGTCATTGAGTACGCATCTGCAAAGCGTGGACAACCGGGGGATCGAATATTTGTTCCCACAGATTCACTAGAGCAGGTAAGTAAATATGTGGGCGGTGAATCGCCAACAGTGCACCGCATCGGCAGCGGTGAATGGCAAAAAGCAAAGGGCCGAGCTCGCAAAGCTGTAAGGCAAATAGCCGGCGAACTCATCAGACTGTATGCAGCGCGCACAAGTTCACCAGGATTTGCATTCTCACCTGATACGCCGTGGCAGCGCGAACTCGAAGATTCGTTTTCTTACATTGAAACTCCAGATCAGCTCTCATCTATCAACGATGTCAAGGCAGATATGGAGCGTCCATATCCAATGGATCGAATCATTTGCGGCGATGTTGGCTATGGAAAAACTGAGATCGCTATTCGCGCGGCATTCAAAGCGGTACAAGATGGCAAGCAAGTAGCGGTATTAGTTCCAACAACGCTTCTTGTTCAACAACATTCCAAGACTTTTGCAGAGCGCTATGCAGGCTTTCCGATAAGAGTGGGTGGCTTATCTCGCTTCAATTCTGCAAAAGAGAGCAAGGAGATATTGAATGAACTTGAGAAAGGGGGAATCGATGTTGTGGTTGGTACTCACCGAATCCTCTCTGCCGATGTCATCTTCAAAGATCTAGGACTTGTCATTGTCGATGAAGAACAGCGCTTTGGTGTTGAGCAGAAAGAATCACTCAAGAAATTGCGTACAAGTGTCGATGTATTAGCTATGTCGGCCACACCGATTCCTCGAACACTAGAGATGGCGATTACAGGAATTCGAGAGATGTCCACGATTACAACGCCACCGGAGGAGCGCCATCCAATCCTTACCTATGTTGGCCCAGCTGATGATGCACAAATAACTGCTGCTATTCACCGCGAACTTTTGCGCGATGGTCAAATTTTCTATATTCATAACCGAGTCGAATCTATTGATCGAAGAGCATCGCAAATTCAAGAGTTGGTACCCGAGGCCCGAATCAGAGTTGCACATGGTCAGATGAGTGAAGGCGCACTTGAAGATGTCATCCTTGCATTCTGGAATCGTGACTTTGACGTCTTGGTCTGCACAACAATTGTGGAAAGTGGATTAGATATTGCTAATGCAAATACTTTGATTGTTGAACGCGCTGATAATTTTGGGCTTTCCCAACTACATCAATTACGCGGTCGAGTAGGCCGTGGTCGCGAACGCGCGTATGCATATTTCTTATACCCAGCAGATCAACCATTATCTGAAGTTGCACACGAGCGACTTACAACAATTGCTGCAAATACGGACTTAGGTTCAGGAATGCGCGTTGCCCTCAAAGACTTAGAGATCCGAGGCGCTGGAAACTTATTAGGTGGCGAACAATCAGGACACATTGCAGATGTTGGTTTTGATCTTTATATGCGCATGGTTGGAGAAGCGGTACAAGATTATAAAACTGGAATTATTGAAACAGAAGAAGTTCATCATGAATGCAAAGTTGAACTCCCAATCAATGCCCATCTCTCGAGTGATTATGTACCTGGTGAACGTTTGCGCCTTGATCTCTATCGCCGATTAGCAGATGTTCGAAATACTAATGATGTTGAAGCGATTCGTGCCGAATTAGTTGATCGATTTGGTGAATTACCAACAGAGGCACAAGCACTTCTAGGAGTTGCATCACTTCGAGCACTTGCTAAATCTGTTGGATTGCGAGAAGTAGTTGCTGCTGGAAAATTCTTACGTTTATCACCCATCACCCTTGCCGAATCTCGTCAGTTGCGAATGTCACGGATGTATCCCGGTTCACTCTATAAATCGGCCATGAATACGGCGATGATTGCCTTTCCTGTGAGTAAATCTTGGACTCCGTCACAAAGTGGTCTGGAGATGGTGGATACTTCTCTTCTGGCCTGGGTAATCGAGGCCGTTGACCAACTGACCGCCACTTCGAAAGCGAGCACCACGTGAAAAAGTTCCTTGCCATTAGCGCAATTGCATCAGCACTCTTACTTAGCGGATGTTCACAAGTTGGCGCAGCAGCAACAATTGGCGAAACAAAGATTACTCAAGAAGTAGTTCAAGGAAGCATTGACTCAATTCTTGCAGAGCGCGCAAAGATTGATATTTCGCAGATGGAACTTCAAACTGGCGCAGATCTCAATCTTTCACAATTGCGTTTCCAAGTACTCACTGTTCTTATCCGCGAAGTTGGAAAAGATTTCAAAGTTGAAGCATCAAAGGCTGAAATCGATACACGTCGCGACGGAATCCTTGAACAAGTTGGTGGAGAAGCTGGACTACCTAAAGCACTCGTTGGCGCAGGAATTGCCCCAGCAAATCTAGATCTCTATCTTGAAGCAGTGATAGTTTCTGGAAAAATCAGCGATGCAATTGTCGCTTCAGGAGTTACTGAAGATTTACTCGGTGGCGAAATCACACGCTTAGTTGCAGCAAAGGCAGCCCAACTCAAAGTTGAAGTAAACCCACGCTACGGTAAATGGGATCCAATCAGTGCCGATGTAGTCCCTGTTGATTCTGCCGGCGATGCCGTCACGTCAAATACTCCATAAGTAAAAAAGTATGAGCACTTCCTATCTTCAGCGTCTCGTTGAAGTGATGGATACCTTGCGCTCTCCTGGCGGTTGTCCGTGGGATGGCGAACAGACGCATGAATCACTCGTGAAATATTTACTTGAAGAGTCTTACGAATTTGTTGATTCACTTGAAAATGGTGACCGTGCAGGAATGCGCGAAGAACTCGGCGATATCTTGCTTCAGGTCTATTTCCACGCCCGCATTGCTCAAGATAGCGTTGATGATCCATTTACCATCGAAGATGTTGCGCAATCAATAACTGAAAAACTCATTCGCCGCCACCCACATGTGTTTGGTGATGCGAAAGTTTCTGGTTCGGGCGAAGTCCTAGAAAATTGGGAGAAAATTAAGGCTGCCGAAAAGGGGCGAACTTCTGCACTCGATGGAATTGCAATGGCGCAGCCAGCACTGCCACTTGTTGAAAAATTGCTCTATCGCGCAGAGAAAAATGATCTAGAAATTTCACTTCCAACTGCGCCACATCTCGAAGGCAGCGCCACAGAAGATTCTGTAGGAAAAGCTCTTCTAGAAGTAATTGCCTGGGCTAATCGCAATGGAATTGATGCAGAACGCGCACTTCGCAGCCAAGCCCATCAAATAATTGCACGTATAAAAGAGGCTGAAGGCAAGGCCACATAAGCACGGTAGACTTGCCTCACTCAGCCGTTTCAACGCAGACACGATTGCAGAGACAAATTAGATAAAGTTTTTTAGGAGATATCTCAGTGGCAATTATCGAAGCAATCGCAGCTCGTGAAATTCTTGACTCCCGTGGAAATCCGACGGTTGAAGTCGAAATCGAATTAGAAGATGGCACACAAGCACGCGCTGCAGTTCCAAGTGGAGCATCAACTGGCGCTTTTGAAGCTTCAGAACTACGCGATGGTGGAAAGCGTTACGCCGGTAAAGGTGTAGAAAAAGCAGTTGCATTCGTCAATGAAGAAATTGCACAAGCAATCGTTGGTTATGACTCACAAGATCAACGTCTCATTGATACAGAGATGATTGAACTTGATGGGACAAAGAACAAGTCACGTCTTGGCGCAAACTCGATTCTTGGTGTCTCACTCGCTGTTGCTAAGGCATCTGCTGAATCTGCAGATCTCTCACTCTTTCGTTATCTCGGTGGACCAAATGCACATATCTTGCCTGTGCCAATGATGAATATTCTCAACGGTGGTGCACATGCTGATACCAATGTTGATATTCAAGAATTTATGATCGCGCCAATTGGTGCACCAACTTTCCGCGAATCATTGCGATGGGGTGCTGAGATTTACCACGCACTCAAATCAGTTCTAAAAAAGCGCGGACTTGCAACAAGTGTTGGCGATGAAGGTGGCTTTGCTCCAAATCTTGAAAGTAATCGCGCAGCCCTTGATCTCATTATCGAAGCAATTTCACTCGCTGGATTCAAGCCAGGTTCTGATATTGCATTAGCAATGGATGTTGCTGCAACTGAATTCCACGACGCGGGAAAGTACACATTTGAAGGCTCTTCAAAGAGTTCGGATCAGATGATTGCTTATTACAAAGAACTCGTTGATTCATATCCATTGGTTTCAATCGAAGACCCACTCAATGAAGAAGATTGGGCTGGCTGGACTGAGATGACGAAGGTATTGGGTTCACGTGTTCAAATAGTTGGAGATGACCTATTTGTAACTAATCCTGAGCGCCTTGCTCGCGGCATCGCATCAGATACTGCAAATGCACTTCTTGTAAAAGTAAATCAAATTGGAACTCTTACAGAAACTCTCGATGCTGTAGATATGGCACACCGTGCAAATTATCGAAGCATGCTTAGCCACCGTTCAGGTGAAACAGAAGATACGACTATTGCCGATCTCGCTGTTGCAACTAATTGTGGTCAAATAAAGACTGGTGCACCCGCACGAAGTGAACGCGTCGCTAAATACAACCAACTTCTTCGCATTGAAGAAGAGTTGGCTGATGGCGCTGTCTACGCCGGTCGCGACGCTTTCCCACGCTTCAAAGGATAATTACACAATGGCCAGACGCCGCGGCAAACTAAATTTCACACCACGTCGCCGCGGTTCTGGTCGCACCCTTGCACTCTCTGCAATCTTCTTTGTTTTAGCACTCACTATTGCGCCACCAATTCAGCATTACTTTACACAACGCGCACAAATCAACTCACTGCGCGCACAAGTAAGTTCAGATACGAAGGCACTACAAGAGGCACAAAAAGAATTGCAACTCTGGCGCGATCCTGAATATATAAAGTCACAAGCACGCGAACGCCTGCATTTTGTATTGCCAGGGGAGCGTCAATACATAGTCACTGATTCGACATCGCGAAGCGCCCAAGAGCAAAGCACTCTTGTCGCCGACAATGTTCCTGATAATCAACCGTGGTACACACGCCTTATTGCATCAATCACTGAAACCGGTAGCAAGTGAACCCTGTTCCACAAGAAGATTTAGATTGCATTGAAAGACAATTAGGTCGCACGCCTCGTAATGTTCACGGGATTGCATACCGTTGTCCTTGCGGAAAACCTGCAGTTGTTGAAACAAATCCCCGGCTAGCCGATGGCACACCATTTCCAACTTTTTACTATGCCACATGCCCAAAGCTCACCGGTGCTATTTCAACACTAGAAACAACAGGAATGATGGGCGAAATGAATGCGCGCCTTGCAATAGATCCAGAATTATCTGGGGCATATAGCGCAGCCCACGAAGATTATTTAGCTGCTCGCGCCGTACTCAAAGTAGATGTTCCTGAGATTGAAGGCATCACCGCGGGTGGAATGCCAGATCGCGTCAAATGTTTGCACTCACTCGTTGCGCATTCACTCTCTGCTGGCCCTGATGTAAACCCATTAGGTGATGAAGCATTAGCAGCGCTGCCACAATGGTGGAAGAACGAACCATGCGAGTAGCAGCAATTGATTGCGGAACTAATTCAATTCGTTTATTGATTGCAGATATAGAAGGAAATAGTTTTCGAGAAGTTCTTCGCACAATGGAGATTGTCCGACTTGGTCAAGGCGTAGATAAAACTGGTGAATTTCACCCTGATGCAATCGCACGAACACTTGCAGCTGTTGATTTATTTGCAGCAGAGATTGCTCGCAAAGGTGTTCAAAAGATTCGCTTCTGTGCAACCAGTGCCACACGCGATGCAACTAATCGTCACCTTTTCATTGATGGAGTCAAAGAGCGACTAGGTATTGAACCAGAAGTTATTTCAGGTGAAGAAGAAGCAGCACTTTCATTTGCTGGCGCAATTCAAGATCTGCCACAAGAAGATGGACCCTTTCTTGTAATAGATATAGGTGGGGGATCTACTGAGTTTGTATACGGACAATCAAGTGTTGAATTCGCAAAGAGTGTAAATATCGGTTGCGTGCGAATGTCCGAGCGCCATTTCACCCAAGATCCAGCAGGTGCCCAAGAGATAGAAGCTGCACGCAGTGATATCCAAGAAGCAATCAAGATTGCGGCCTCCATTGTTCCAATAACAAAAGCAAAAACACTTATTGCTGTTGCAGGAACTGCCACGACAGTTGCAGCTGCTGCCCTCGACCTTAGCGAATATGACCGTCACTCAATTCATTTATCGCGCATCAGTGCAGAAAAGACCCATATTGCTTCACAACGTTTTCTCTCGATGAACCGTGAAGAACGATTAGCGCTTGGTTATATGCACCCAGGCCGAGTCGATGTTATTGCTGCAGGATCTCTAGTTCTCTCTGAAATTATGAAAGCAACAGGTGCTAAAGAATTCGTTGCCTGTGAGTCAGACATCCTCGATGGAATGGCTTGGTCTATTTAGTTCTTATCCCAAAACTTTACAAGTACATCAGTAAGCAATTCAGGAGTATCTTCATTTGGACAATGTCCAGCTCCAGGGATTACATCTAATTGCGCTTCTAAATCTTTAGCCATTTGATCTTGTAGTGGTAATGGCCACGCGTCATCATTTTCGCCATATACAACATGAGAAGGAATTCCTGTTGCATGAACTTCTTTCACAATTGAAGGTTCATCAATTAGATGCCTACGATGAGTTGCGACCGAGCGAGCGTCACTCATAGCCCACCGCTTCTTCTTCATTTCGTACGTTGGTTTTCCAAAGTCCATTGCAGCCATGTGGTCATCCCATATCTTTTCCATAGGAACACTCATCAGTGTTTCATGGCTAAGGAAATCTTCTCTAAAACCAATTGCAGCAGGACCACTACACATCAGTGTTAGTGACTTCCAATAGTTTGGAGCCATCAATACTGCACGCTGTGAAACTAATCCACCGAATGAGTGACCGAGTAAATGAGGATTCTTCATTCCAAGTAATTGAGCAAGATCAATGGCATCGCGAGCAAGTGATTTGATTGTGTATGCATCTTCGCGCTTGCTATGTGGAGACTCATGTTGTCCGCGGTTATCAAGCGTCAATACTCGATAACCATGTTCTGCAATCATCGGACCACATTCAGAGAAGTCTTCTTTGCTCCCAGTGAAACCGTGTACCAATACAACATCACCACGATGAACCTTAGGTTCAAATACAACAGTTGCAATTGGTTCGCCTTGGACATCAATGAGTTTGGTCATGAGGTGACTTTATTAGTAATTGCCTTTTTCTCCGCAATTTGAGTTGGTAAATAGAGCATTTAGCGCCTAGTAGACTCTGTTTTTCACGTGGCCCCGATAGCCCAATGGCAGAGGCAGAGGACTTAAAATCCTCCCAGTGTGGGTTCGACCCCCACTCGGGGCACATATATTTTCAAAGTAGACTGAATCAATAATGAGCGAAAAATACGATGTCGCAGTAATCGGTGGCGGCCATAACGGGCTTGTAGCTGCATGCTATTTAGCAATGGCAAAGAAGAAAGTAATTATTCTTGAGGCCAATACTGAACTTGGTGGTGCAACAGCAAGTATTCAAGCCTTTGAAGGCATGGATGTGCGCATCTCTCGATACTCATATTTAGTCTCACTCCTACCTGATCAAATACTTGAAGATCTTTCCATAGATTTCGAAACGATAAGCCGTAAAGTTTCATCATTTACACCCGCTAAACGCAACGGTCTCGATGTTGGGCTCATGGTCAATCGCCAATTGGATACAGAAACCAAGGATTCATTTGTCGCACTTACGGGAAAAGCTGCTGAGTACAAGGCTTGGGATAGTTTTTATTCGCAGCTTTACGAACTTGCCCAAGTGATGGCACCAACAATGCTCAAGCCATTATTGACTAAGGCGCAGATGAAGAAGATTGCAGTAGATAAGGGTTTATCTCATATTTGGGATGCAATTATGGAAAGACCTTTGAGTGAAGTAATTGAGAGCACTTTTGCAGATGATTTAGTACAAGGTGTTGTCCTGACCGATGGACTTATTGGAACGTTTACTCCATCAAATCACATGATGGCAAATGTTTGCTTTTTGTATCACTTGATTGGAAATGGAACGGGTGAGTGGAAAGTTCCCGTTGGTGGAATGGGGGCTTTCGTAAAGAAACTTACTGCGCGCGCTACCGAATTAGGTGTCGAGATTAGAACTGATTCTAAAGTTGTAAAAATTGGCGACGATACAGCTGGAAAGACTATTCATATTGAAAGCGGAGAGGTTTTCCATTCGGAATTCATTGCTGCAAATTGTGCGCCACAAGTACTTGCAAAGATTCTTGGAACTACTGCGCCAAAGTATGTAAAAGGCTCGCAGCTAAAAGTAAATATGCTTCTCAAGAAATTACCAAGACTCAAGAGTGGGGCAGATCCTGTTTCGGCCTTTGCGGGAACCTTCCATATTGATGAGAGTTACGCACAATGTGAGACTGCATATCAGGAAGCTGCAGCAGGCAAGATTCCAACTGTTATTCCAGCGGAAATGTATTGCCACACACTTACTGATCCGAGCATTCTTGGTCAATCCCTTAGAGAGCAGGGGTATCAAACGCTGACACTCTTTGCACTCCATACTCCTGCGGATTTATTTGAAAAAGATAACGAAGGCGTTAAGGCAGAGATGCTGCGTCGTATATTCAAACAGCTCAACGAATACTTAGTTGATCCCATTGAGCAATGCTTAGCGTTTGATGAGAATGGCAAACTTTGCGTGGAAGTTAAATCTCCTCAAGACTTAGAGAAAGATGTGGCGCTTCCCGGTGGCAATATTTTCCATACTGACCTGCACTTTCCCTTCAGCGATGATGCGCAAATCACTTCCACTAACCGTTGGGGAGTCGAGACGGGCGATGCAAAGATCTTTATCTGTGGAGCAGGCGCGCTCCGGGGCGGTGGCGTCAGCGGCATAGGTGGGCACAACGCTGCAATGGCCATTCTGGGCCGCTAGGGCGTGCGCGGGAAGATTTCGAGCCCTATTATTGTTCTCACCAACAACGCTAGAAGTGCTAGCGGAGGTATAAAAGGAGAGAAATGCAAAGTTCGAACCCGGTCCTAGGACGCGCTTTCGGTAACGGTAAGCGCGGATATGCCGCTTTTGATCCAAGCTCAACAACTCAAGCAGATTCTTCGCAATTAGAAGATCTCTATAACGCCCCAGCAGCATCATCGCTGCGTATGGGACGTATGACTATTGATGATGTAGTCACTCGCACTGGAATTTTATTTGCAGTACTTGTTGTAACAGGTGCTGGTGCATGGACACTCAATTTTGGTGGCGGTGCACTCATGGTTGGTTTGCTTGGCGGATTTGTTCTTGCCATGGTCAACTCATTTAGCAAGACAGTTCGTCCAGCACTAGTCATTGCATACGCTGCATTCCAAGGTGTTGCACTCGGTACTTTGAGTCATATTTACAACGATGCATTCCCAGGAATTGTTAGCCAAGCAGTAATCGCAACGCTATGTGCATTTGCAGGAATGCTCTTTGCATATCGCAGCGGACGAATTCGTGTAACTCCTAAGTTCACACGTGTGATGCTCGGTTCTCTTATTGGTTACCTAATCCTTTCAGTTGTAACAATCTTTACTGGTTTCCCAGCTGGTGGATTAGGACTCTTGATTGCTGTCGCAGGTGTTGGACTAGCATCATTTTTCCTAGTTCTAGATTTCGATCAAATCGAAAAGGGAATTGCCGCAGGAGCACCAGAGCAAGAATCATGGAGAGCTTCATTTGGCCTCATGGTTACTGTTGTTTGGCTCTACCTAGAAGTTCTACGTCTGCTATCTATTCTTCGTAGCAACGACTAATTACTTACTAAGAAACCCGCTCTGGCCAATGGCTGGGGCGGGTTTTTTATTTGGATAAGTAAGAACTCCTTGTTTCAGGCAATCTATAGGAGAGCACAACTGCAATGAGAAAAATAATCCCTGTTGCGCCAAATGCTGTGCGATAGGAGTAAGCATCGCAAATTGCCCCAACAACAATGGGGCCAACCATCATTCCAGCGTCACCTGCCATTTGGAACAAAGCAATTACTTGACCACCTTTGCCTCCAATAACATCGCCAACAACAGTTGCCGGAACTGTTGAAAGATAGGCACCGCCGATTCCAAGTATCACCATAGAGAGTAAGTACATCCACGGATGAATGGTGAAGACCATAACTAAAACGCCAAGTGCCACGATAGATGTGCCGACTAGTGCTGCAAATCTTCGACCTTTAGTATCTGAAATCTTTCCAGCGCGAAGTAATAAGAATCCTTGAAAAATGGCTGAAAGAGTAAATCCATAACCGACAACGGCGGTAGTTGAATTCAATTCTTCGATAACAAAGATTGGTAAAACAGAGGATCGAAGACCAAAGAGAACCCATGTAGTTAGAAAAGTAATGACGAGTGCGTATCGATATGGTCGAAGTGCAAGCGCTTGGCGAATTGTTGTGTGAGCAACCGCCCCTGAATCCTTTGCTCTTTTTCCAAGATTGGCACCGGTTAGGAAAAAGAATGCAATAAGACCTGAGATCGCTAATGTAAATGAATATGCAAAAAATGGAGCACGAAGTGAAATAAGGCTAAGTACTCCACCAATTGCAGGGCCGGTGATTCCACCAACTAAGAAAGCACCGTTATACAAGGACTGTGCTCGCCCTCGATGCTCGTCACTAACGGAGCGCATGATGACAGAACCTGCAGCAACAGAAAACATTGAAGAACCAAGGCCACCGGCAGAGCGAAAAATTAGAAGTTGTTGGTAGCTATTTGATAAGCCAACGAGCAATGTAAAGAGTGCAACCATGCCAACTCCGCTAGAGAAGATAGCGCGCTCACCAAAGTGATCCACCAATTTTCCTGAGATGAGCCCAGAAGAAAAGCGTGCAACCGCGAAGGCGGAGACGATTAAGCCAACTGCTGCATTATTGACACCAAAGGAGCGTGCAAATACTGGAATGGCAGGCAGAACAATTCCAAAGCCGAGTGCAACAAAGAATGATGCAACAATAAGTATGTTTACTTCACGAGAAAATTGTGCAAAAGGTGAGGTGAACTTATCTCGAATCAACCGATTGCCTCACCAGCTGATTCTTCACGAGCGGCTGCATAATCTTTGTTTGTGCGCAATGGAGTTTCTCGTAGCATGAGTGCGAGTAAGAATCCAAGAGCGGTAATAGGGGCGGCTGCATAGAAAACTATATGAAAAGAATTTACGAAAGCCTCTAGGGCAGTAATTTGAATAGCAGGTGGAAGAGTCTCGAGAATTGCTGTGTTATTACTTAGTCCCTGCAATTTTGCTGGATCAAAGCCACTGACTGCATCAGGATTCTTGGTCGCAAGATCTGCAAAACCACTCTGCAAATAGTGGCTAACCCGATTTGTAAGAATTGTCCCAAAGATTGCAGTGCCGAAAACGCTACCAAGAGATCGGAAGAATGTATTACTACTTGTAGCAACGCCCATATCCTTGAAATCAACTGCGTTTTGTAGTGCGATAACAATTGTCTGCATTGATAGCCCAAGGCCTGCACCTACCAAGATTGAGTAGATAGATAACAACCAGAAGGGAGTCGAGATACTCAGCGTTGCCATAGCAAGAATTCCAACAGTCATAATCGCTGTTCCCATAATTGGATATTTCTTGTAATGACCGTGCTTTGTGATTTGTTTTCCACTAAATATTGATGTGGAGACAATACCGAGCATGAGTGGAATCAATTTCAACCCAGCTTCTGTAGCTGAGTCACCTTTTACAACTTGTAGATAGAGAGGCAACATAACAATTGCACCAAACATACCCGCGCCGATGACTGCACCAAGAAGTGATGTGAGCGTGAATGTGTGATTCTTGAAGAGTGAAAGCGGAAGAATTGGCTCCTTAGCCTTTGTCTCCCAAGAGATAAATGCGATTGTCAGAATAATTCCAGAGACTAGATATGTAATTGTTCGACTATCTGTCCAGCCATCTTGTGGTCCATAAATTGAAACTGCAAGAAGAATGGCAGAGACTCCAGTAACCATAAGAAAAGCGCCCAGGTAATCGATGCTGTGATCACGCTTCACTTTTGGAATATGAAGCACCGCAGAGGTAATGGCAAGGGCAGCGATACCGAATGGCAAGTTGATGTAGAAAATCCAACGCCAGCCAGTGATTCCCAAAATAGTTGCATGGTCAGAGAAAAACCCACCGAGAAGTGGGCCAGCAACAGATGAAAGCCCCCAGACTGCGCCGAAATAACCTTGATAACGACCGCGTTCGCGTGGAGGCACAATGTCGCCGATGATTACGAAAGTAAGTGCCATCAAACCGCCTGCACCTAAGCCTTGCAGCGCACGTGTAGCGATGAGTTCATTCATATTCTGTGATGCACCTGCAAGGAATGAACCAATAAGGAAAGTAACGATTGCAAATTGGAAAACAATTCGACGGCCATATATGTCAGAGATTTTTCCGTAGAGTGGAGTTGAAGCAGTAGAAGTCAAAAGATATGCGGTAACTACCCATGTGTAGTGATTGAGACCATCAAAATCTTCTACGATGCTTTTGAGCGCTGTAGAAACAATGGTTTGATCCAGGGCTGCCAGAAGCATTCCCGTCATCAGCCCGCTCAGGATGATCATGATTTCTCGGTGGCTGTGTTCCTTAACGGGGGCAGAATTAGACATAGTGGCCTTTCAAAAATGGGCTCGCGAGATATTCGCGAAGATTATGCAATAGATGTAAGTTTACTCTGTGAAATCAGTGGTTGCGCAACATCTCATCAAAACCTATCGCAATGGCGAGGTGAGAGCCCTAGATGATTTATCTCTCGATGTTGAAGAGGGCACTGTTCTTAGCGTTTTAGGCCCTAATGGCGCTGGTAAGACGACAACAGTAAGAATTCTTGCAACACTTCTATCACCAGATTCTGGAAATGCAACAGTCGGTGGAATTGATGTAATAAAGCACCCCGAGAAAGTTCGCGAAATCATTGGTTTATCTGGTCAATATGCAGCTGTTGATGAAACTTTGACAGGCTGGGACAACTTGGTGATGTTTGGCCGTTTATATCACTTAGGAAAACAAGCATCTATCAATCGTGCAAATGAACTTCTTGAACGATTCTCACTCACCGAAAGTGCGCGCCGCCCTATCAAGACATATTCAGGTGGAATGCGCAGACGTTTAGATTTAGCGGCATCTCTGATTGTTAGGCCAAAAGTTCTCTTCTTAGATGAGCCAACAACTGGGCTTGATCCACGCGGTCGCCAAGAGATGTGGGGAGTAATTGAAGAGTTGGTAAAAGATGGTGTAACCCTTTTGCTCACAACTCAATATCTCGAAGAAGCAGATCAACTAGCCGATGAGATTGCAGTAATTGATCATGGAAAAGTTATTGCTCGAGGAACATCTGATGTGCTCAAGAAGCAAGTGGGTGGAGAGCGCCTAGAAGTAGTAGTTGAAAGTGCTCATATCAAAGCAACGATGGAAATTGTTGCAAAGGTCAGTGGAGATAAAGTCTCACTAGATGAAGCGCTTCGCCAAATAAGTGCACCTGTCTCTACTGGCGCAACAGCACTCATTGAAGTTTTGAGAGCGCTAGATACTGCAGGCATTCACCCGTTAGATGTGGGTTTGAAGCGCCCTTCACTCGACGATGTCTTTATGTCATTGACCGGCCATGTTGCAGAAGAAGTTGTTGCTGCACCAGTTGATAAAAAGAAGAAAGGTAGAAAGTAATGAAAAATGCGATCTCTGATGCGCTAGTTATTACTAAACGCCAGCTACTTCAATTAGCTCGAGTTCCAGAAGTGCTTATTTTTTCAACAATTCAGCCTGTGATGTTTGTACTTCTCTTTAGATATGTCTTCGGTGGCTCAATATCTACCGACCAACCTGGTGGTTATGTTCAACTCCTGATGCCAGGCATCTTTGTGCAAACAGTTGCATTTACATTAGCTGCGACGGCATCAGGTCTTGCAGAAGATATGGGTAAGGGTTTGATTGATCGCTTTAGATCACTTCCGATTTCTCGCTCTGCCCTCGTCGTTGGACGAACCCTTGGGGATTCATTACTCAATATTGTTGTCTTAGCAGTGATGGGGATTGCAGGATTTGTAGTGGGCTGGCGTCCAACATCTGGTCTGCCAAAAGTCATGCTCGGGTTTCTATTCTTACTTCTCTTTGGCTACGCACTTTCATGGACAGGTATCTTTGTTGGGCTCTCAGCACGAGATGCACGTGTTGTACAAAATGTGAGTTTTATAATCACATTTCCACTCACTTTCCTATCTAATGCATTCGCACCTACAACTGGTATGCCAAGACCATTGCAATATGTCGCCGAATGGAATCCTGTATCAACAATGGTGGCCGCATGTCGTCAGCTCTTTGGATTAGAAAATCAATTTGGAGCAACTGCTGGATCATTTCCAAGCGAGCATCCACTTGAAATGTCACTGATTTATATGGTTCTAATTATGGTGATATTTGTACCACTGAGCGTTCGAAAGTATAAGAACTCAAGCAAGTAGTACTAGTAACTCTCCACTGATTTGATAAGCACGGTAATTTCTTTGCCACTTGGTGCTTTGAATGAAACTGTGTCACCAATCTTTGCACCTAGTACAGCAGCGCCTAATGGAGATTTTTCACTGTAAACATCGAGGTCGCCACTAGAAATTTCGCGCGAACCAAGTAAGAATTTAGATTCATCTCCTGCAATATCTGCCGTAACAATCATGCCCGCACCCACTAAACCGTCGGCACTAGCTGGTGGAGTACCGATGTGTGCGTTATCGAGCATATGAATGAGTTGCTTGATTCGCGCTTCCATCTTGCCTTGCTCTTCGCGCGCTGCGTGATAGCCGCCATTTTCCTTTAGATCACCTTCGGCGCGCGCCGCTTCAATTTTGCGCACGACATCGACTCTCGCCTCATTTGTTAAATGATCGAGCTCGCTGCGTAAACGATCAGCAGCTTCTTGTGTTAGCCATGTCTGTGAACTCATAAGGGATAAAGGTACCTGATTAGTCACTTTCGCGACATCGGACTACATCTGCATTTACCGCTGGACCACGCGTAGGAATGGGTGTGATGAGCTCTTGCTTAGAGTTTCCTGCAGGTATTACTTCATCAATTTGGCCAATGACATTTTTGTCGATATCTCGAGCAACTAATGTGCAGGTATACGAAGTATTTATTGAGCGACGCTCTAGAGAATATCTAATCGATATCTCTTTTTCATTAGTAACTGAAAATGAAATCAATGTAGTTCGATAGGGCGGATTGGAATGATGTAGTCCCGCCCACACCAACCAGGAAATACCAAGGAGTACACAAAGAATTGCTGGAATCTGCCATTTACTAGGCGGGCGCACCCCATAGCGATCGTTGTAGGAAAACGGTGCCTCGGATTGCATGGCATGATTATGTCATGCAAAAAGATGTAGAGATGGGCTCAGCTGGATCACTCACCGTAACCATTTTGTGTATTGCTGTTGTATTCCTACTTCGTAGTTTCTATAAGCGCTATAACCGTATGACTGAGCGCGAGAATGAATCTAACGACTAATCGTTTCATCAAAATATTTGCCCAGTCTGTTGCATTACTTGCACTTGTAACGATATTTGTAAGCCTTGGTTTATGGCAATTGGATAGAGCCCGCGATCTCAAGAGTTCACTCACTGTAAGCAAGCCAGAGCTGGTAGCACCTGTTGCTCTAACATCTGTTGCCAAGCCTCTGGAGTCCTTGGGAGAAAAAGGGCTAAATACAAATGTGAAAGTAACAGGAAATTATGTTGCTAACTACAAGGTACCTAATCAAAGAGATTCCAATGGAAATATTTCAGATTGGGAGGGTGCGCTACTCCAAGTAAACCCAACAGATGCGATATTGGTTTTACGCGGTCTTTGGTCAGATCGTTTGCAGAACCCCGAGATTGCAATGTCAACCAAGGTTAGTGTCAGTGGAATTTTGACCCCTGCACAATTTGATGACCGCGCAATCAATACCCCGGGAGTCATCTCTCGATTGGATAGTTCGGTTTTAGTTTCTACAACTGATTTGAATCTCTACGATGGATTCATCAATGCCCTAAATGAAATGGCTAACTCATCTCAAATAGATAGGCAACGGATCCCATTTACCCCCACCATCAATGCGCGCATCCCAGGTTTATATTGGCAACATCTTTCGTATGTGGTCATTTGGTGGCTCATGGCAGCGGTGGTGCTTTACCTTCCGCTATATCAACGTAGAGTAAGAACATGAAGAACGAAATCCTGCGCTTTCGCGTCATGGCACTCATTGCCGGAGTTATGTCCCTACTTCTTTGGTTTGTTTATCTGCCGGTGAAATACCTTCTTGATAACCCAGATTTACTCTCTAATGTCATGTGGATTCCTATGGCTCACGGGTATCTCTACCCTGTTTATGTGCTCACAGCTATCCAATTTGCCGCCAAAGCTAAGTGGTCATTGATGAGGATGCTTGGTCTTATTTTGGCTGGAACATTGCCAATCGCATCTATTGTTGCGGAGCGCCGCGTTGTTCGTACATATTCGTAAATTCATAAAATCACTCTTCTATCCATTTTATGAATGGCGCATAGTTCGAGATCTTGATTTCACAAAGACCCCACATCACGTTGGTGTAATTCTGGATGGCAATAGGCGCTGGGCAAAAGCTAATCGCAATGAAGATGACCCAACTGATATCGGAATTCGCAATAGCGCTCGCGGTCATAAAGCTGGCGCAAATAAGATTATTGAATTTCTTGGATGGTGTGATGAGGCCGAAGTCCGCGTAGTTACCTTATGGCTGCTCTCTACCGATAATTTCAAGCGCTCTCCAGAAGAACTTAACGCACTCCTTGAAATTATCGGCCAGACGGTAGATGAATTAGCAGCCACAGGGCGCTGGAATATCAAGGCAGTGGGCGCCCTAGATTTATTGCCTGAATGGTTATCTACAAAACTTCAAGAACTCAAGCCGATTCGCAATGAAGGAGTTGAGGTAAATGTTGCAATTGGTTATGGGGGCAGGCGAGAAATCGTAGATGCCGTCAAGAGTTATTTAGCCGATGAGCAATCACAGGGGCGAACCATTAGTCAGGCACAAGAAAAACTCTCGACAGAAGAGATTTCTAAATTTCTCTATACCGCTGGCCAGCCAGATCCCGAACTCCTCATCCGCACATCGGGGGAGCAGCGACTTGGTGGATTCTTATTGTGGCAGAGCGCTTTATCGGAGTTTTATTTCTGCGAGGCATACTGGCCAGACTTTAGAAGAGTTGATTTTTTGCGTGCCCTTCGTGCATATTCTTTGCGACAAAGACGAATGGGAAACTAAAGAGTTTACTTAGAATTTCATTGTTGAATCTGCGTGTCGTGTTGGGTGTAAGCCCTAGTAGTTCTACCTTTTTCCTATAAGAAGCACCTCCCGACGAGAACAATTACATTCGCTATCTGAGTA
>CAMCCH010000003.1 GCA_945873335.1 Bifidobacterium breve
AAATGGTTGTGTCTTTTCAAAACGTTCGCGAATTTGGGCAAGCACAGGCATATTGCGCTCTGCCCACTCGATGCGCTTGCGCCCTTGGGCAGCAAGAGTTGCATCAGCAATTTCGTGACGTGGAATAGTGGCGGTTACAGGTACATTCACAATCGTTCTCCTCTTGGTCAGGGAGATAGGTTACCGTCCCGCGTGCGAAAGAGCGCGTTTACAGCGTCTACTTACCCTTGATTGCCTTGAGAACCTCGTCACGTACCTTCTCCATACGTGCCTGCGTCTTCGCTTCGACATTGAGGCGCAGCAGTGGCTCTGTATTTGATGAACGAAGATTGAACCACCAGGTATCGCCATTGACGCTCAAGCCATCAAGATGATCAATCTCGACCCCAGATTGAGAACCATATTTTACTTCAATTTTTTCCATCTCTGCGGCAGCATCGGAAACGACTGAATTTATTTCACCACTTGATACATATCGTTGATACGGCTTTAGTATTTTTGATATCGATGCATTATTGGATCCAAGTGCTGCAATTGCATGCAAGGCAGCTAGTGCTCCAGAATCTGCGCGCCAAAAATCTTTGAAATAAAAGTGTCCTGAGTGCTCGCCACCAAATATCGCTCCACTATCAGCCATCATTTTTTTGATATATGAATGACCAACTCGACTTCGCAATCCTTTGCCACTATTTTCTTCAACAACTTCGAGAACTGCTCTAGATGAAATCAAATTATAAATTATTGTTGAACCCGGAACTCGCGCCAATTCTCTCGCTGCAACTAGGCACGTTAGATCCGAAGGATTTACTGTCTCACCGTTTTCATCAACTAAGAAGCAACGATCAGCATCACCATCAAATGCCAACCCTAAATCAGCCTTTTGTTTTTTTACCGCCTTCTGCAAATCTCTAAGATTCTTTGGATCAATTGGGTTTGCTTCATGGTTTGGAAAAGTTCCATCAAGTTCAAAATACATTGGGATTAATTCAACATTGAGGCGCTCAAATATCGCCGGAGCTGTGTATCCAGCCATTCCATTTCCAGCATCAACAACAATTTTTAGTCGACGCATCTCTGACATATCTACTAATGATAATAAATAATCGACATACTCCATGAGCATCTCGACTTCTTTTTCAAGCCCCATAGAACGGATAAACATGGGCGAACCTTGGCGTACAAAGTTTTCAATGGTTAGTAATCCGGACTCTTTACCAATTGGGCGTGCTCCACTGAGGCACATCTTTATGCCGTTGTATTCGGCAGGATTATGGCTTGCAGTAAACATTGCCCCCGGAAGATTCAATTTTCCTGATGCGAAATACAACATATCTGTTGATGCTAATCCGATTCGATTTACATCTAAACCTTGAGAAGTAACTCCTGCTGAAAAAGCATCTGCCAAAACTGGAGAGGATGGACGCATATCTTCACCGATAACAACTGATCCGGGTTCGCGTTCTTGTTGTAAGAATCGAGCAAATGCAACTCCGGTTGCAAAAGTAAAATCTGGTGTTATTTCAGAATCAACTAAACCGCGAATATCATAAGCTTTGAATATTGCAGGAATCTGATTAGTGCTCATCATTAATAATTAGTGGGCACGGCGCGCAAGTGACCACGTCGACCAATATTGGATTGCGCATTCGAATTAGAAATAGTTGATTCATCTTGTGTGTTAGCACTTGCTGCTTCACGCACCGCATCAGCAATGACCATAAGATCATCATCGGTGGGTCCACTCAAATCTTCATTTATTTCTTGTCGTATGACATTCCACCCTTGTGGAACCGTTAGGCGCTGGCCATGGGCTACACAAAGATCATAAGAATGTGGTTCAGAAAAAGTTGCAAGAGGGCCAAGCACTGCAGTTGATTCTGCATAAATGTAAGTAAGGGTCATAGTTGCTGCCGAGCGACAACTCACTCGCGAACAACTTCTACCTAACTTTGCCTGTGACGCCATACCTCAAAGATTAGTGGGGTGGCCGATTATTAGGGATTCAAGACACGAATATTCGAAAGTGGAATTGAAGCTTTTGTAAGAACGCTTCCTGGCGTCAATGGAATATATCCATAACCATTTACAGAGCTAACTAAGGCTCCCCCTGTGACGCCCTTGTTTGTCTGAGCGATTGTTACCACTCGTGCATTATTGGGCACTCGCCATGTTGCAATATCGCTGGCCTTCACTTGAATAATCTTATGTTTTCCATTTGCGAAACGTGTATCTAGAGTTACATCAATTTTATCCCCTGCAAAAACGAATAGCGGAGTCAGGCCAGAAACTGCGATTGACATTTCTTGTAAAGGTGCAGCTGGGGTACTCCAAAGAAAATCACTTCGGCCCGAAACCACAACTTTTGAGAAGATAGATGAAACTACTGGCTCATCCGAAGTTACACGAAGAGCAAATGCGCGCGCGGGCACATTAGGTTCGATCCTAAATTCTGCAACGATTCCTTTTTTGATCACACGTTGACTCAGTCCTACCGGAATGAATCTTCCATCAGCGGACAAAATTTCTACCGAGATTCTTGCATCGAGTTGGCCAGGTGCAAGGACACGCAGTACATATTCAGCCTTTGCGCCTCGACTATTTCTTGAACTTTGATTTGGTATTGCTGGTATCACTTGGACCTTTGCAACTTCTTCAACAGAATTGACCATATCTCCGCCCAGGCGGCGTAATCCTTTACCGCGTTCATCAACTACAAAGGCATTGATGCGACCTGCGCGAGCTGAAACATTTATTACTAACTTTGATTCACCTGGCGCAAGTGAATCTAAACCTTGAGCAATATACGAACGTGCGGGAATTGTCAGAACTTTAATCGCTTGTGCACCTGATTCACTCCAGACTGAAACATCGACGATCGCCTCGCTCAAACCGCTATTTACTATTAGGAGTCGGCCTTTACTAGTGATATCGGCAGTACCACCAACAAACCATTGTGAAGATATTGGCCCCGAACAGATAGTTCCTCCAGCCCAACTTCCACTTCTGCTTTGCCAAATTGTTGGCGTTACACCCACTGCATCAATGAGAACTGCATCTTTAGTTATTGGAAGTCGAGCAAATCCAGTAGGTGACATCGTAGTTTTCTTACTCGCGACATATCGATACTTTGTTTTTACCCCTGAAACTGAAACCTGCGAAGATAAACCGGGAAGAGTTGGCGGACAGACAACAACTGGATAATTCTTTGTAAAACCACTTGAGAAAACCGAATTATCGAGGTAATTACTGCTCACTAAAACTACGGCGAGAACTGAGATGACGAGTACAGGGCGGCGAAATTTCATGCAAGTTCCTTCTCTGAAATTTGCGACTTACGACGCCCGGCTGGAAGAGCAAGAACGATCACACTCACAAGAAAGATTAACTGCAGGGACAATAGGCCTCGACGAGTAGTTCCATCGTGAATTAAAGAAAATTCACCACCTGAAAGTGCCGTGAAGGTCGGTAGCCCATTTTCATTCTTACTTCGTTCTAAATATTGTCCATCTTTGAGCACTCGCCACGAACGGCTGTAATTTTCAGTAAGTGTGAGTGTTCCCGGCCCAGGCAGTGATGCTCGAACACCGATCTCACCACTATCTAAGTTCTGTCGTTTTCCATTTGAATCCGTAAAGATTAATCTGCCAGTTGCACCTGAGACTTTCCAGATGATGCCAGCACTCGTTGCTGATGTTCGTGTGAAGCCACCCAAACCATCTATAGCGCGGATAACATCTTCATTTGCAGGATTCTTTACAAATATATATTTGATTCCATACTGTGAGAAAAGTTCACTCGTTGATAATCCCGAGCCATCGATTAGATCTCTGACTGCAGTATCAATTGCAGAAATAGTGTTAGGGGAAACATCTGGGTCGCCTAAGTAGATTTCCTCGCCTCTTGAAATGGAGAACTGCAATTCATTCTCACCATTGGCTCTTACCTGTCGAATAACTAGAGTCTTTGTACTCTTCTCAACACCTAAGAAGGCAGGGATCACAGTGATTTTATTACTTCTCACTGTCGAGTCTGCACCAGTACTTGCTGTCCAAAAAATTGCGCCTGTTGCATATAGTGAAGTCACAACGAGTAACAATGCCGCTAAATAGTGCCTGTGATGGACATGAGATGATCTCAGTACCTCTCGCAATTTATCCAGAATAATAACGGCACATATTCCAGAAGCGAGGGTTGCGCATGCAATAAAGGTTCCAACCCAAATCTTCACCGAAGAAGAATTACCGTGTACAGAAATTGAAAGCGATGATAAAAAGGTTCCTGCGAGCAAAATTACAGATCCAACTTCAGCAACTTTCCTTGCACTACTTGAAGAAAATAGAGCAATAAGTAGAATCAGCAATATAGGACTAACAATCCACCAAGGTATCGAGCCCGATCCGCCAGGATTTCCAATTACAGAAAGATTTGGTCCTCCACCAGGAAAAGCAATGCCTGGCTCACTAAGAAAACGCACGGGGTGAAGAATCGCTTCAAAAGAATATGGTGAATTGATCAAAAATGGAGCAATGAGTAAAGCAAGGCGCTTCTTGAGACGCTCTCTGAAAGAAATATTCTTTTCATAATCCCTAAAAATTGAATATGCCACAAAAAAAATCGAGATGATAAAAAATGAGAGCGAGAAGGCAAAAATTACAGCTACGAGCAACGAGATCGCCCAAATACGACGCCAGGAGTATTGATCAATACTCTCCCATTTTCCAAGAGTCATAATAAGCAGTGGCAAAAGAATAATTACGGTGATGGTTCCGAGTCGTCCAGAATTTATCGAAGCAATTGAAACAGGTGAGATTGCATAAAGAAGTGCGCAGACAGTTGCAAGCCACTGGTTCTTAGTGAATTGTGCAAATAGATGAAAACTCGAAATAACCATAAGGAGAGGTGCGAGTAGAAAGAAGAGAGTGATAAGTAGTCCACTTTTTCCAAAAAGTATTGTTGATAGCGCTGCAATGATCGCCACCCATGTTGGTGAAGCGCTTGCACTTCCCATTCCTACCTGATGCCATGATTCAAGGTAACTTCGCCACAGGTCCATAGCGCTTTCAGGGGTTGCAGGCAATGCTCCGCCTACTAATGATCCAAATCGATTGCGTGACCAAATTATTGTGAAGAAAAGAATCAATAACGTTGCCAATAGTTGTGGTTTTCTAAATAACGAACTCCATTTTGCACTTGCTATCGGAACCAACAAATCCTCATCTTCATTTATTTCAATTGATGTAGAACTTGGCTCGGTCGTTGTTGGCAATAAACGCTCACGGATTGATTCTGCGATATTGCTCACCGATAGTCTCAATTGCGACCAACGCGGTGGAATATAAGAAGCCACCACTCGCGCAGAAATCATTCGAGTTTTCTTTCGGACTTTGCGGGCGCTAAGAATTGTGTCTGGTCGAATCAGTAGCGTTGTAACAGCTAAGAGTTCATCGCCTGCATATCCTGGTAATTTCGCTATGAGATAAACAAGTGCGCGTCCAATGGCAGAACCTAATAGTTGTATGGAGAGCCATGGCAGGAGCCACCACGAAGAATTCGCAAGCAATACATATGCTGCATTTCTACGATCAAGTAAGAGCGGTCTATGCAGGAGTGCGCCATCAACATCAATTGATCGCCGCTCCGTCGCCGATGCTTGTGCATGAAATGCCACAGCATCGGTAACGACAATGACTGAATGTCCAGCTACTCGAGCGCGCCATCCAAAATCGACATCGTCGCGAAATAGTGCAAGCTCTGAATCGAATCCACCAAGTTCTTCAAATACATCACGCCGAATCAGCGCTCCTGCAGTGCTGACAGATAAAACTTCACTTACGCCATCTCGCTGACCTTGATCATATTCATTTTTTTCTAGCCCAGTCCAGCGAGCGCCATTTCCAGCGATGCTGACACCAACTTCTAATAAATGTGTTCGGTCATGCCAACCAAGTAATTTTGGTCCTGCCATTACAACTTGAGGACGATCAATAACTGCTTCTAACAATTTCTCGAGAGCGTTCTGTGTTGGTGCGCAATCGTCGTGCAATATCCATAACCATTCATGAGCGCCAGAAACGCTTGCAGGAAGTTTTTCGACTGCTTGTGCAATTGCACTTCCAAAACCTAAATCGCGAGGGGCGGTGAGAGTGGGAATCCTTGCGCCTTTGAGAAGTTTGGGCGATGCATCAATTGAACCTGTATCGATAGCAATGATTTGATCTGCACTTCTACTTTGCGATGCAATCGATGCAACAACTTCTGGTAACCACAAAGCACCATCGTGTACGACAAGGATTGCAGTTACGCGATGTAAATCAATCGCGGTTTTTTCAACCATAGTCTTTAGCCTTTCGGCTAGTAACCTATGCTGATCGGCGCTTTAGACGACGGCGTTCGCGTTCGGAGAGTCCACCCCAAATACCGAAACGTTCATCGTGTGCCAGTGCATATTCCAAACATTGTGAACGAACATCACAGGAAAGACATACGCGCTTTGCTTCGCGAGTTGAGCCGCCTTTTTCTGGAAAGAATGCCTCTGGATCTGTCTGTGCACAAAGAGCGCGTTCTTGCCATGAAAGCTCAATGCTCTCGCCGCTCTCTAATTTGATAGTTGGTCCACTAGTGATACCTGCTTGGGGATTAGCTTCAGGTCGGATCGGCATACCGATTCTCCTTACGAGCTTTGGGCCTTTTCCCTGTTGGAAAAAACCTTCTAGAGGTGAATTACACGCTTGTAACTCCCGTAAGTCAAGTCGTAATGGAAACTATCTTTAGAAAATCACGCTCAAAATCTCACGAATTAGAGATTTAATGAAGATATTTCGCCTTTTTCGCAATAACTTCCCGAAATGTGAGAATTCTTCTCAACTTTTGTCCCCGCGGCGATAAATGAATCTGTAATCGATGCACCTTCTCCAATAGTTACATCGCTACCAATAATCGATCCAACAACTATCGCGCCAGCTCCAATTACTGCGCCTGAACCTATGGCGCTGGCCCCTGAAATTGTGGCGCTGGCATCAATCTGTGCGCCGTCCATGACCACAGATTCTCGTGAATGGCTCATTACTTTTGCGCGAAGAAGTGCGGGTGCATCTGCCACTCCGCTTACCAAATCACGTGAGCCTTGCATGAGCGCCTTAGGAGTTCCGATATCTAACCAATAGCTCTGATCTACATATCCAAATACTTTTTTACCGGAAGAAACTAGGTGTGGGAAAGTTTCGCGCTCGATACTCACAACTGTATTTGGTGCAATTTCATCAATGACGGATGGGCTAAAAACATAGCATCCTGCATTGATTGTCTTAGTTGGGGGATTTTCCATTTTTTCAAGAAATGCTGTCACTCGACCATTTGAATCCATTGGTACGCATCCATATGCACGAGCATCTTCAACGTTAGTTAGGTGCAATGTTACATCTGCACTATTTTTTTCATGGAAATCTATTTGGCCACGCAAATTATGTGAACTGAGCACATCGCCATTGAAAATAACTATGGATTCATCTCTGCCAAGCAAATCTGCAGCATTGCGGATTGCTCCACCCGTTCCGAGTGGTTCTTTTTCAACGGCATACAGTAACTTCATTCCAAATTCTGAACCATCTCCGAAATATGGAGTAAAGACTTCTGATAAGTATGAAGTAGCTAGGACCACTGTTGTGATTCCTGCACTTCGCGCCATGGCTAGCTGATGCTCGGTAACTGGTAGGCCTGCAACTGGCAGCATTGGCTTAGGAGTATGTCGAGTCAGTGGCATAAGGCGCGTACCAAATCCTCCAACTAGAAGTATTCCAACTGCCATGACTATTTCACTGCACTTTCAATTCGTTGTACTGCATCTGCAATCTGCCCATCTGTTGCAGTAAGTGCAACGCGGATATGAGAGGCACCTTTTTCGCCATAGAAGGAGCCTGGCGTCGCCAATATTCCTAATTCTGCTAGCCAGCCAACGCTCTTCCAAGCATCTTCTTTGCGAGTACACCAGATGTATAGGCCTGCATGTGAATATTCAATTGAAAATCCAGCCTTCGCAAGTGCTGGTCCAAGGAGTGCGCGACGCTTGTTATATCTTGCGCGTTGTTCACCAACATGTGTTTCATCACTGAGTGCTACGACCATTGCATTTTGCACGGGTAGAGGAACCATCATTCCTGCATGCTTGCGGAACTCGCGGATTGTGGCAATAAGTTTTGGATCACCGATAAGTATTGCGCCTCGATAACCAGCCATTGAAGATCGCTTCGAAAGTGAATGGACGGCGAGCAAATTTGTATTCTTTCCATGTGCAATTGCAAGTATTGAACGCCCTTGAGCAGAATCACCAAAATCCAAATAACACTCATCTGAGACTAAAATTGAATTATTCTTTTGAGACCAGTTGATTGCGCTCTCAATTTCAGCATCGGTATGTACTTGCCCAGTTGGATTTGATGGAGAATTTATCCAGGCTAAATCAGCCTCAGGCCAATTTCCTGCATCAATCGGAACAGTAATTGCTTGCGCGCTAGCAATAATGGCGCCAACGTTATACGTCGGATATGCAACTTCTGGAATCAAAACTTTCTTCGATTCCAGAATTGTTGGAAGCCAGGCAACTAATTCTTTAGAACCGATTATTGGTAATACATCAAAGTCGCCAGTTGCACCTAAGTGATTGAGCGCCCAATTTCTCATCGCCTCACGTAACTCTGGAGTTCCTGCCGTTACCGGATAGCGCGGAGAATTTGAAGACTCGCGAAATTTGCTCTGTATAAATTCTGGAGTTGAATCAACTGGAGTACCTTGTGAAAGATCGATAATTCCACCTGCATGTCCTCGCGCAATATCTCCATAAGGAGCCAGTGCATCCCAGGGAAAATCTGGAAGTGAGGAGCGCAAAAACTTTTACTCGCTCTTGGGTGGAAGTGCTACAACCTCTGAGTGATCACTGTTGACGAGGCCAACTTTGCCCGCGCCACCTGGTGAGCCAATCTCAACGAAGAATTCTGTATTGACCTTTGTGAAATCTTTCCACTGTGATGGCACATCGTCTTCGTAATAAATCGCTTCGACTGGGCACACTGGCTCGCAGGCGCCGCAATCAACACACTCGTCAGGTTGGATATAGAGCATGCGATTACCTTCGTAAATACAGTCCACAGGACACTCTTCGATGCAAGATTTATCTTTTACATCGACGCATGGCTCGGCAATCACGTAGGTCACGGTAGGGCTCCTTCATCCATAGTAAATAACTCCCTGATTCTAATCACAAAGTAGAAGAAGGTGCGAGATGAGGCTGGGCGATTATCGTTATCCCATGAAGTGGACTGGTGCTACGGGGTTGATGGATCACATTGGTAAGCGCCTTACCATCCGTCTGCACGAAGCTAGTGGTGGCTATAGAGATATCGTCGGAATTCTGGAATCACCGTCAACGCTTCGCCATAAAGATGGTCGCGAAATCACATTCTCTCAGAATGAGATTGCGATATACCGCGAGATTATTCCCCTTTCAGAAAGCGCTGGGAAAGGTGCGCCACTTTCGATTCGAATAATCGAACTTGAAAAACTGCTTAATTCAACATGGAGTGCAACTGAGCAGATCATGCATGGGCAATGGCTCTTTCGAGCAAGTGGCAAATACACAATGCGAGCTAATTCAGTATTGCCACAAGGTGCTCCCCCATTTGGTAAACCAGAAAAAGAGATTAACGAAGCGATCAAGGATGTAATCACTTTTTATTCAGAACGCGACCTCGAACCTATATTCCATCTGCCTTTACCGTTATATGAGGAGTTATTCAATTACCTAATAGCGCACGGGTGGAGAGAAAAACTTAGAGCACAAGTGCAAGTTATTGATATACCAGTGTCAGAGATTGATTCAGATTTAGTTCTTGAAGTCAGCGCTACGTGTAATTCTGAATGGCTATTGGTGCAAGGTGATGAAAAATTATTAGACATTATGGATAAGACTCAAGCGCTTTATTATATTTTGAAGAAGCAGGACACTGCCGTTGCCGTTCTTCGCGCCGGAATAAGTGATGATTGGGCGGTAATTTCACGTCTATTTGTGAAGCCAGAATATCGAGGAAACAAATTCAGCCAGGAATTAATGCACTTGGTATTTCGCGATCTCCGCTCAGCAGGAATTACAAAGGCTGCTCTTCAAGTTGATCTTTCTAACGAGGCGGCAATGGCACTTTATAAGGGCTTAGGTTTTAGGAAACATCACGAATATTCTTATGTGATACAAAGTAGCGAGTCTTAATATGCGCCTCTCAATGTATGACACTGCAAGTCGTCAAATTCAAGAAATTGCGCCAGGTAAAGATGCCATCGCGATGTATTGCTGTGGCCCTACCGTCTATAGAGATGCCCACGTAGGCAATCTGCGCACTTTCATACTCTCGGATTTGATACAGCGCACCCTCAAACTTCAAGGATCCACCGTAAAGCTAATTCAAAACATTACTGATGTTGGCCATATGGCCGATGATGTAACGGTTGAAGACAAGGTATTGCAGCAAGCAAAAAAAGAGAATATCGATCCTTTTGATATTGCACGAAAATACGAAGCGAAATTTCATCATGATTTAGCACTTCTCAATATCGAGCCTGCTGCCGCATATCCTCGTGCAAGTGAAACTATCAACTTGATGCAAAAGATGATTTCAACACTTATCGAAAAGTCTTTCGCATATGTCGGTTCAGATTCGAATGTATATTTCTCAGTAAAGTCATTTGCAAGTTACGGCGCAATTAGTGGAAACAGAATTGATTCTCTGCAGCCCGGCCATAGATATGAATACACCGATGAGGGAGGCAAGCTTTTCCATGCTGATTGGGCGCTATGGAAAAGTGCTGGGGAGCGAACAGAGATGATCTGGGATTCACCCTGGGGCCCAGGATTTCCTGGTTGGCATATCGAATGTTCTGCGATGTCAATGGATCTCTTAGGCAATCATGTTGACGTACACGTAGGCGGAATTGATTTACGTTTTCCTCATCATGAGAATGAAAGAGCCCAATCAAATGCTACGACCCAAAGTGAAAGCGTTGCGCTTTGGGTACATGGCGAACATTTACTTTTCGAAGGAAGAAAGATGTCAAAGAGTGCGGGCAATGTAATCCTGCTATCAGATATCACTGCTCGTGGAATAGACCCATTGGCGCTTCGACTAGTTGTACAAGAGAACCGCTACCGATCACAAATGGATTTGACGTGGGATTCCATTGAATCTGCATCCATTACCCTCAAAAGATGGCACAGAAAAATGGAACTATGGGGTTCAAGTCTGATTGTGAAGAAAGATGAAGAAATTTTCGCATCACTTATGAATGATCTTGATACACCGCGTGCAATTCAAAGATTGCGCACAATCGAACGAGATGTAGCTATGAGTGATGAAATGAAGCGAGCAGTTTTTCTCTACGCTAATCAAGTCTTAGCATTGGGTTTAGAAGTAGCTAAGCAATTGTCATTACTTCCCGAAAATTGTGCGGTTCTACTTGCGCAGCGAGAAATTGCGAGATCTAATAAAGATTGGGCGAGAAGTGATGCGCTGAGAGATGAACTTGCAGAACTAGGAATTCTTGTTAGCGACACTTCCCAAGGGCAAGAATGGGATTTTCTCTAAGACGCAAGAGCCACGGCTACAAAAACTGCAATAAATCCAATGTTGATAAGAGCGCTACCAATTGCATCACCTTGGATAAGAATTTCGTTACTCAGTCCTGGAGTGCCGCCTCGCATAACAATAATTACCCACACGCCACCAGCAATAACTTTCAAATACCTTCTGCCCCATGTGCGTCCGATCGCCCAGATTCCAACCATTGAAGAGATTAGAGCAAAGAGAAATCCAAAAGGTGGTAGAACTAAGTGCAATAAAATTGAACCAAGTGCCAGCAATGCGCCGATGATTATCGAGTATATGACTCTCATCTATAAAATCACGCCTGCAAAAAGATCTGTTTCGCGCCCTTGATCATTGAGGGGTTCTGCTTTATCTCCTAGAACGAGTGTGTAGTACTCATCTCCCCAAATTTGTAATCCAAGATTATTTGAGAGAGCAAAAAAGGGACCATCAGTTGAAATTTGAGTCTCGTGCGCCTTCATGGCATCTAATTTGTTTTGTACATATTTTTCACCATCAATGAGCGTTGTCACAAACTTGTCATCTTTAGCGAATGGAAGATCATCTACGCTTTCTGCGCCAAAGAAGTCAGAACCTAGTTCTTTCATCTTTTTCATACTTTCTGCAAGTACAGATTTTGGCATCGTATTCCAATAAATTTTCTGAACCTTCCATTGATCTGCAAGTTCAACTGCGCGCATTGCAACGCGATGGGCTTGAATGTGATCTGGATGCCCATATCCGCCTATTTCATCGTATGTAATGAGAACATGCGGTCTTACTTCATGAATAATTTTCACAAGTATCTGTGCTGCGGTATCTAAATCTGCCTGCCAAAAAACATCGGGGCGCTTATTTGGTTCAGTATCCATCATGCCGCTATCTCGAAAACTTTTTTCGGGTGCTCCAAGAAATCGATAATCAGTAATTCCGAGCGCCTGCATTGCATTAGCTAATTCAATCTCGCGGTGCTTACCCAAGCCATCTTCTGCTCCACTGGCAAGGTGAGCGAGAGCGGGTACTAAAACTTCACCTTCTTCTCCGCGTGTACAGGTAACGAGGGTTACTTGCGCACCTAAATCTGCATACAGCGCCATTGTTGCGCCATTGTTGATTGTTTCATCATCGGGATGTGCGTGAACTAGAAGTAGTCGAAATCCCTCATACGAATCGCGCATTTTCTTCTTTCGTCGATATTAGTAAATTGGCAGTGATGGGTCTATTTGTTTTACCCATGCTACAACTCCACCGCTGACATGTGTTGCATCACTAAAGCCTGCATTTTTTAGCACCGCCAAACATTCAGCTGATCTAACGCCCGATTTGCAATGCAAAATAATCGGTCTATCTTGCGGCAATGTCGCAAGTGCGCTTCCATCAATAAATCCTTGCTTAGGTATAAGAGTTGCACCAGGAATTTTTACGATATCCCATTCACTTGGTTCGCGAACATCGACTAAAAAGAATTTTTCTTGACTATCCATCTTCTCTTTTAGCGTCGTTACAGAGATGGTTGAATCTTTGACGGCAACTTCTGCTGCATCTGTTAGAACTCCACAAAATACTTCATAGTCAGGAAGAAGAGCAGTCTGTGTTGGGCTATCTCCACACAATGGACAGTTAGGGTCTTTACGAACCTTTATTTTTCGATATGACATCTCGAGCGCATCATAAATCATGAGAGAACCAATAAGTGGCTCGCCAATACCTGTAATTACTTTAATCGCCTCTGTCGTTTGAATCGAACCGATTGATGCACACAGAACACCGAGTACGCCGCCTTCTGCGCAACTTGGCACCATTCCTGGTGGAGGTGGCTCTGGATAAAGGCATCGATAACAAGGTCCGTATTCGGCCCAAAAAACACTTGCTTGTCCATCAAAGCGATAAATGGAACCCCATACATATGGCTTCTTCAAAAGTACACAAGCATCATTGACTAAATAGCGAGTCGCAAAATTATCTGTGCCATCAACAATAATGTCGTACTGAGAAAAAATTTCCATAACATTTGAAATATCAAGGCGTAATTCATGAGTAATGACATTTACAAATGGATTTATCTCTGCAATTTTTTCTTTAGCACTGAGCGCCTTACTCTTACCAATATCAGATTGGCCATGGATAATTTGGCGCTGCAAATTTGATTCATCAACGGTATCGAACTCTACGATTCCGATAGTTCCCACACCTGCTGCAGCTAAATACATTAATGCAGGTGATCCCAGTCCGCCTGCTCCTACACATAAGACTTTTGCATTCATAAGTCGTTGTTGCCCTGCCATGGCAAGGTCAGGAATTATCAAATGGCGGCTATAACGACGAACCTCATCAACGGTAAGTGCTGGGCCTGGAGTAACTAGCGGAGGAATTTTCATTATGCGCCATTCTGCCACGCGAAGAGTGGAGACCGCCAATTAGATGTTGCGAATGATTTGCACTTTCATTAGCGTTTTATCGCGATGGGGCTCTACCATTACTCCGATGACAAGCACACAAGAGCGCAAGGACGATATCCCAAAGGATAAAGCTCGCCTTCCCCGTGATGAGAGACGCGCAATTTTGCTCTCCGCAGCACTTGAGGTTTTTACAGCTGCGGGTTATCACGCCGCTGCAATGGATGAAATTGCAGATCGCGCTGGAGTAAGCAAGCCAGTTCTCTACCAACATTTTCCATCAAAGCTTGATCTTTATTTAGCTGTACTCGATGTTCACATCGACTCACTAGTTTTTGAAATTCAGAAAGCAATTGCCTCTACACCAGATAATGCGAGTCGAGTTCGCGCAACTGTTGTTGCATATTTTGCATTTATTGAAAGTGAGGGCGAAGCATTTCGTCTCCTTTTTGAAAGTGATATGAGTGTTGAGCCAGCTGTGCGCGAACGCCTAACACGAATGACGTATGACTGCGCGGCTGCAGCAAGTGCCGTTATTTCAGTTGATACTGGATTGCCAAAAGAGGCTGCGATGCTTCTTGGCGTTGGAATGATTGGATATGCCCAAGTTACAGCGCGACATTGGTTAGAGCGCGATAGTAAACTGACTCGCCAACAGGCTGTTGATTTAGTAGAAAATCTTATGTGGCGAGGCATTTCAGGATTTCCACGTAATCAATAATTTATTTGCGCACAATGCGCGGTAATTGCAGATACTTCCCACCGATAGGATTAGCACCATGACAACTAAGAAGAGCCAAACAAGCCACAATAGCGAAGTACGTATCGCAGTTACATACGTCAGTGGCGATCTCACATTTGAATGCCCCCTGAGCCCTGCTGATATTCGCGCTGCAGTTGCAACTGCGCTTTCTTCAGGTAAGCCACTCGAACTAACAGATATTCGTGGCCACGAAATTATTGTGCCTGCCGACAAAATTGCTTTTGTTGAAGTTGGTAATCCTGCGGCTCGTCGTGTGGGCTTCGGCGCACTCTAAGGTGAGTAAAACTTTTGCTGATCTCCCTCTTCGCCGTGAAACGATAGAAGCACTCAATACTCACGGATTTACATCACCATTTCCTATTCAAGAGATGGTTCTACCAATCGCGCTCAGTGATGGGGATGTAATTGGGCAAGCAAAGACTGGAACTGGAAAAACACTTGCTTTTGGAATTCCCCTCATTGAAAAAGTTATTGCACCACTTGATTCGCAATGGACTGACTTTGAGAATAAAGGACTCCCCCAAGTTTTAGTAGTCGTGCCAACGCGTGAACTCTGCGTGCAGGTAACAAAAGATATTGATGAACTTGCCAATAATCGTGGGATTAGAACACTTGCAGTTTACGGTGGACGAGCATTTGAGCCACAAATTGAAGCGCTCACAAATGGCGTAGAAATTGTTGTAGGAACACCGGGTCGTCTTTTGGATCTATATCGTCAGGGTCAACTCAAACTCAAAGAAGTTTCTCGACTGGTACTCGATGAAGCAGATGAAATGTTAGATTTAGGATTTTTGCCCGACGTTGAGAAAATATTTACCAGTACTCCAAAGCGTTCACAAACAATGCTTTTTTCGGCCACAATGCCTGGAGATATCATCGCGCTTGCACGCCGCTTCATGAATCAACCAATTCATATTCGCACACAAGATAATGAAGATGAAGGCGCAGTGGTTTCACGTATTGAGCAACATGTCTACCGTGCACACGCCCTAGATAAGATTGAAATGCTTGCGAGAATTCTTCAAGCCGAAGGCCGTGGGCCAACTATTGTCTTTTGTCGCACTAAGCGCACATGTCAGAAAACTGCAGATGATCTTTTAGAGCGTGGTTTCAAATCTTCGACAATCCATGGAGATTTAGGTCAGGGTGCTCGCGAGAAGGCTCTCTCTGATTTCAAAGCAGGAAAATCTGATGTTCTTGTCGCAACCGATGTTGCAGCACGCGGAATTGATATTGATGGAATTACTCATGTAATAAATTATCAATGTCCTGAAGATGAGTAGACATATGTTCACCGTATAGGTAGAACTGCTCGTGCTGGCGCAGATGGAATCGCAGTCACATTTGTAGATTGGGATGAACTTGCTCGCTGGAAAATGATTGATGGTGCACTCGCTCTTGGTTTGCCAGAACCCGAAGAGACATACTCCTCCTCTGAACACTTATTTGAAGTGATGAAAATTCCTGCAGGAACGACTGGTCGAATCAATAAGGCTAAAGCCGTAGCCACGCCCACTAGAAAAACAGAACCCTCTAGAAAATCAGAACCAGCGAAAAAGGTAGAAGTCGCAAAGAAGAGCGAGCGTGTGCGAACTCGTAATAAGAAATTTAAGAGCGAGAGCTAAATTAGTTCTAGCTTTTCAAGTAGAGAGTAAGCAAGTTCGCGATAGGCGCTAGCAATCTCACTTCGATTATTGACAGTGATGACAGAACTCGTATCAGTGAGTGCGCTATCTACGAGTTCTGAATTAGGAATCAAGGCATCCAAATATTCCATTGAATCATCCCAAGTACCGGCATTATTTTGTATCTCAACCTTGAAGCCAGATATTGATTTATCGGGGGCTATTTTTTTCACTTGATGAGCGCCACGGATCGAATGCAGATTTGGAGATACAGGAATAAGGATCAAGTCAGATACAACCAGTGCCATTACTAATCTCTGATCAATTGTTGAAGGAGTATCAAGTAGAACCAAATCGTATTCTTTAGGCAAAGTCTCTAGAAACTTAGTAAACATCTCACTTTCATGAAGGCTAGATATTCGTGAATCCGATGGAATAAAGTCGAATCTCTCTGCAACTGTTCTAATCTGAGACTCATTGATTAGCGCACCTTGTAAGAAATCAGTAAGCGTGGTGCGTTCATTCTCCAGCCCTAACTGGAATGTCAATGAGGTAGTTACATCTAAATCTAAGAGTAAAACTTTCTTGCCATACTCCACGCAAGCAACAGCTAATGCATGCGCAGAAGTTGTTTTACCTGTTCCTCCTGCAACATTTGCAATAGCAACAATCTTGCTCACGCACTTGCCTCTACGTTCCAGCGAAGTTGTGCACTTTTGAATACTGGTGGCTCAATAAATGTGGAAGGAATAAGAGAAAGAGTCGATCTAGTTGCCCTAAGAGCTACTGAAGTCGCAAGTTGCGCACCGGGAAGATTCGGCCAACCATAAAGTGTTCGCGCCCATGCAGGAAGAGATGATGCAGCCAGTGTTGCAAGAGTTGCCCAAGCAGGTGCAGCGGGTGTTACAAAGCGAACTATTTTTGGCATTGGTGGAATAGTTAGGAAGAGTGCGGCCCGTTTTGCATCATCAGTGGCACTGAGTTCTGGGCTAATTTTCTTGAAATAATCTCTTAGTTCTTGCATTGAAATTGGAACATCTGCAGATGGGATACCAACTAACTCAGCAAATGTGCGCATCTGGCTTATATAAAGATCTTTCTCGATATCTGATAAATCTAAACCTGAACGCACTGCTGTGTCTAAGAATGAATCGACCATAGCCATATGCACCCAGAGCAAATGATGTGGGTCATCTAAACCTAATTTTGTATGAATCGCTCGTACACGTGATGCAAGTTTATTTGCCTCTGCAACTTCACCAAAAGTTATGGTCGTAACGTAATCACCTGTACGTTGCAATCTTCCCCAAGCATCATCTCGAAAATTCGAATGTGCTGCTACCCCTGCCATAGCAACTGGATGTAGTGCCTGCTGCAGCAAAGCGCGTATTCCACCAACTGCCATGGAAGGATCGGAGTGAATTTTCCAGACAATCGTTGCTGGTGAATATAAACCTGGATTAATCATGATTATGCGCTTATGAAACCACGAATAGAATCAACAATCATTTGGACTGCAATTGCGGCGAGAAGTAGTCCTGCAATTCGTGCAACAAGCGTTACACCTGCTTCACGGATTACGCGCAAAATTGTTGTTGAAGAAAGTAGTGCTAATGCAATAACTATATGGACTGCAACTACAGCGGCAATGAGACCAAAGATGTAGGAGGGGGTTGTTGCCTCTTGAACGAAGAGCATTGTCGCAACAATGGCTCCAGGTCCTGCTAGTAATGGAGTTCCAAGAGGTACGAGTGCGACATTTGCATTTTCAGATTTCGAATTTTCGCCACTGCGTCCCGTCAAGAGTTCAAGTGAAATAAGTAGGAGCAAAAGTCCACCTGCACCTTGAAGGGCTTCGATAGAGACATTGAGGTACGAGAGCATAAATCTACCGAAAAGCGCAAAGACTGAAATAACAATGAGAGAGACTAAGGCTGCTTGCACTGCGAGCTGGCGGCGAACTTTCGCACTTTTATCTGCAACCAAACTAAGAAATATAGGAGTTGCACCTGGGGGATCCATGATCACTAGCAGAGTTACGAAAGATTGAATGGTAAATGTTAAAGCGCTAGTTTCGACAATACTCATGCTTTTACCACCCTTCGCTGATTAGATTCTGATTCTAGTCGATGCCATTGTTCAGGGCTCGTCCAGTTTTCACCTAAAGAATTCATCTTTCCTGTGCCGTGATAATCACTTGAGCCTGTAATAACCAAATTTTTTTCAATCGCAATCGCACGTAACATCTCACGCTCTGCTGGGCTGTGATCTCTGTGATCCACCTCAATGCCATTGAGTCCCGCTTCGTATAGTTCTTCGAAATCATTACTGATAAGAATTTTTCCGCGGTGAGATGCAAATGCGTGTGCAATAACAGCTACTCCACCTGCAGAACGAATTGCTCTAATTGCTTGCACCGGAGTTGGCGCTGCATGTGAAACATAGAATCTAGATTCATTATTGAGTAGTCCTTGGAATGCTTCATCTCGGGAAGCGATAACTCCATTTCTTACTAGTGCATCTGCTAGATGTGGGCGGCCAAGTGTTGCTCCGATTGGCTTTACTGCCTCAACATCGTCGAGGGAAATATTTATTCCTTCTGCGCGCATGAGCTCGATCATTTTGCGCATTCGTGGAATACGTCCATCTCTGGTCTCCTCCAAGAGAACTTGCATGGCTGCGTTAGTTTCATCGAAGAGAAGTCCAAGCATGTGAACGCTTATTCCATCATCCGTTAGACATGAAATTTCTGCGCCAAGCACTAGTTCCATGTCACCGCGTAATGCTTGTCGTGCTTCATCCCAACCCGACGTTGTATCGTGATCTGTAATTGCTAGGACACTGAGCCCTTGTGATAGCGCTTTATTTACTAATTCACGAGGCGTATCAGTGCCATCGCTACACGTGGTGTGAGTGTGCAGATCAATCATTTGCTTGCGCTCGATCAACTCGGGTGCGCAATACAACAAGCACACAACCAAAAAGAATTAGTGCAATACCGGGAATGATTCCAAGTGGTGGTTTTTGGTCAAGCCACCACACTGCCAAAATCGAACTCACTGGAACTTCAAAGAAGACTATAAGCGATACAACGGCGGGAGAGACTCTTTTCAGAGTGGAATTAAACATTGTATGTCCAAGAATTTGAGCTCCAATAATTAAGCCAAGAACAATCCACCATTGTTTGGCCGTGAAATGTAAAAGCTCATTACCTGCAATTATCGCCATTGGTAATGCGGTCATTGCACAAAAAAAGTAACAAATGGTTGTGTACGTACTTGTTTCGATAGTTCGCAGCGCTTTAGAACCTGCCATCATGTACAAGGCTGCAAGAGCAGCTGAAATCAATGCAGCAATATCACCCAAGAAACTTCTTAGGGATATCTGTAAATCAATTCCCGAAATAAGTAGCACACCTAAGAAACTCACAATCATTCCAAACCATGCTCGTGATGGAATAAGACCGCCGCTGAACTTCACGAAGAGAGCTGCAAAGATTGGTTGGAGTGCAACAATTGCAGTTCCTGCAGCAACTGTTGTCATACGCATTGCCAAAAAGAATCCATAAAAATGTAGCGCCAGAATAACACCGGCAATTGCCGCCCATTTCATACCTTCGCGATCACTCTTCAAACGTACATGTCGTATAGCAAATGGAAGGGTAATGAGAGATCCGCCAAGATTTCTCCAGAAAATTAATGTAAGCACAGGCATAGAACTCATCGCAATAAGGGGGCCTGATGTTCCAATTCCTATGATGCCAAGACCTAAACGAATGAGATCCGGGCGAGCAGGGATGGCGATGTGGCTATCTCTTGCGTGAGGCTGCATGGGGTAACGGTATCTATTGCTTGTCACTAATACGAAAGCGAGAGTTCATCTTTAGAGGTTACCCTTATCCCATGAGCGGAAACTTGATAAAACGAGTATTTCTCGCCCGTCTTGCAGGCACGGCGGTCTTTGACCCCAATGGTGATCCAGTAGGTAAGGTGCGAGATGCTGTGGCGACCCTTCGTTCAAATAATCAACCACCACGAATTCTTGGTTTAGTAGTTGAAGTTCCATTACGTCGACGAGTATTTGTACCGATTACTCGAGTGACATCAATTGAAAGTGGAACTGTAGTAATTACTGGTTTACTCAATATGCGTCGTTTCGATACACGTGCAGGTGAGTTATTAGTTCTCGGAGAATTAGTAGACCGCTCCATAACACTTGTTGAGTCTGACGAAAAAGTTGTCGTTGAAGATATGGGAATGGAGCAGAACCGCACTGGTGATTGGTTGATTACGAAAGTTCACATTATGCGTAAAGGCAACGGCCTGCGTCGCAAAGGTGCAACCTCGACAGTTGCTTGGGAAGAGGTCACTGGGTTTGCATCACACGAACCAAACCAGGGTGTCACTAATCTACTTTCAACTTTGTCCAATCTTCGTGCTGCCGATCTTGCTGCAGTGCTCCAAGACTTAGCACCGAAGCGTCGAGTTGAAGTTGCTGGCGCACTCAATGACGAACGTCTTGCAGATGTACTAGAGGAAATGGATGAGAAGAATCGAGTAGAACTCCTTGCAGAATTAGAGGGCGAACGCGCTGCAGATGTACTCGGTGAAATGGATCCTGATGATGCGGCAGATTTGCTCCGCGAAGTTGGTGCTGAGCGCGCTCAAGCACTTATCGAATTAATGGAACCTGAGGATGCAGAAGATGTTCTTCGCCTTATGAACTATGAGGATTATTCTGCAGGTGGAATGATGACGACTGAACCAATTATTTTGAGTGCAGATTCAACAGTTGCTGACGCACTTGCTGCAGTTCGACAGAGTGAAATTTCACCTGCTCTTGCTTCTCAAATATTTATCTGTCGCCAACCTCTAGAAACACCTACTGGACGCTTTATTGGAATGGCTCACTATCAACGTTTATTGCGCGAACCACCTTCAACACTGCTCGGGTCAATCGTTGATACAGATACACAGGGACTCAATCCCGAAGCAACACTCAATGAAGTTTCTTCCTATTTAGCAAGCTATAACTTGCTTTCCGTGCCTGTTATTGATGCCAATGACCGCTTACTTGGAGCAGTCACTGTCGATGACGTACTCGATCACTTGTTGCCAGAAAACTGGCGCCATGATCATCGTGAAACTTCACGCACCCAAGTAGATATTGCTCAGTTAGAGAAGGAAGGAGTCTGAGGTGGCCCGCAAAAATCAATTAGATACTCCGCGCGAAACACGTCGTTCACTGCGTCCAAATTTTGATCCTGAAACTTTTGGGCGTTTGTCAGAAAATTTTGCACGATTCTTGGGAACTGCTCGTTTCTTGGTTTACATGACTTTCTTCGTTGGATTCTGGGTGCTTTGGAATACTTTGGCGCCAATGAGTTTGCGTTGGGATACATACCCATTTATTTTCTTGACACTCATTCTCTCTCTTCAAGCATCCTATGCTGCTCCACTTATTTTGCTTGCACAAAATCGACAAGCAGATCGTGATCGTATTCAACTCAATGAAGATCGCGCTCGAAACGACAGAAGCATTGCAGATACTGAATATTTGACTCGCGAGCTCGCTAGTCTGCGAATTTCATTAGGTGAAGTTGCAACACGTGACTTTATGCGAAGCGAGATGGCCGAACTCTTAGAAGAGATGGTCAAAGAATTACGTAGCAAGCCCCAGTCGAACTCCTAATAAGGATTTACTTCTAACAATTAGTTGATCTGTAATTTCATTAATCATCACCGATGCTGCAGCCTCTGGATGTTCTGCTACAACTGGCTTACCTGAATCTCCACCAGTGCGAAGATCGGGACTAAATGGAATCTTTCCAAGTAGTGGGACATTCGTTCCAACTAATTCTGAAAGTCGACGTGCAGTTTCTTCTCCCCCGCCTGTACCAAAGAGTGAAATAGATTCACCGCACGTAGGGCAAGGAAATGCAGACATATTTTCAATAACACCAACAACATGTTGTTTCATTTGGTGAGCAATTCTTCCTGCTCGTTCAGCAACTTCAGCTGCTGCAACTTGTGGAGTCGTCACAACTAATACTTCTGAAGAAGGAATGAGTTGCCCTAGAGATATTGCTAAGTCACCAGTTCCTGGTGGTAGATCAATGAGAAGTAAGTCGAGGTCGCCCCAATATGCATCAGAGAGCAGTTGTTCTAATACTTTATGCAGCAGTGGGCCACGGTATGCAACGGCATCGGAGCGTTCTGGTTTGAACATCTCCATCGATACTGTTTTTACTCCATAGGATTCCAACGGAATAAACATTTGGTCAATTGCTGTTGGTCGTTGATTCATCAAACCCATCAGACGCGGAATTGAGTGTCCATAAACATCAGCATCGAGAATTCCAACTCGTAATCCCTTATTTGCGGCGGCAATCGCCAAGTTACAAGTCAATGAAGATTTACCTACTCCGCCTTTTCCGGAGGCAATACCTAAGACGCGAGTGAGTGAATCGGGTTGGGCAAATGGAATGAATTTTTCTCGTCCACCACGAAGTAATTTCTTTACATTATTTCGTTGCTCTTCAGACATAACTCCAAAATTCAAAGAGATACTTTCAACTTCTTTTACTGCCTCAACAGCTTTTGTGATATCTGTGCGCAATCGATCTTGCATTGGACATCCAGATATTGTGAGCAAAATAGTCAGGGAAGCAACACCTTTGTCGAATGAGACTGCTTCAACCATGCCTAATTCAGGGAGTGCTCGATGAAGCTCTGGATCTTGAACTGTTGCAAGAGCTGCATGTATCTGTTCAACAATTGTCATAGAAGATCAGGGTCGATCTTTGCTGTAATTTTCTTGGCGGCTGGTTTTTGATTCTCATCCAGCGCATCTGCTAACTGCTTCTTTATAAAAGTCTTTGGATTCAAATCAGTAGGCTGTAAGTTTTCAAATCCTGGTCCTAAGTTTTCCCGTAATTCAGAAGTTGCGGTTTGTGAAAGTGCTCGTAATTTCTTCACTAATTTTGCAGCTTGGGAGGCCACGTGTGGCAATCGCTCCGGACCAACAAGAATGACTCCAAGTATTGCCAAGCCCAAAATTTCGCCTGCACCAATATCAAAGAACATATCGTTAGCCTATCCGTAATATCTCAGAACTACACATTATTTTGATGAAGCGACAAGGGTGAGCGTTACTTCTGTGCTCTTACCATTGCGGAAATATTTAAGTTTGATGGTATCGCCAACTTCTTGCGCTCTCACAGCAACAATGAGTTCATCCGCTGTTGTGATTTCCCTACCTTCAAAATGGGTAATGAGATCGCCTGCGCGAATTCCTGCTTTAGCAGCTGGCCCACCTTTGAGAATCGCATTCGGTTGAGTTGCTACCTGTGCACCTTTTCCACTTGATGACATATCTAATGAGAGACCCATTATCGGATACGTGGCTTTGCCTGTTTTGATAAGTTGCTCTGCAGTACGGCGTGCTTGATTGATTGGAATTGCAAAACCGAGACCAATGGAACCAAGTTGTGATCCCGATGATGCACCAAGAGATGCAATCGCTGAGTTGACTCCAATTACTGCGCCAGTTATATCTACTAATGGACCACCAGAATTTCCTGGATTGATAGCTGCATCAGTTTGTAGTGCATTGATAAATGAGCTTTCAGAGCCACCACTTCCTGCAGTCACTGCGCGATTCTTTGCACTAATAATGCCAAGGGTTACAGTTCCTGAAAGACCAAGAGGGGAACCAATTGCAATGACTGCATCTCCCACAGCTACTTTTTCACTATCTCCAAATTGCAGTGCTGGAAGATTATTCGCAGCAATCTTTATAACAGCAAGATCATAAGGTGCATCTCGGCCAACAATTGTTCCCTCGTAACTTTGCCCATTATTGAGTGTTACCGTAATTTCTCCACCGGAGAGTGCAACATCGTCAACAACATGATTATTCGTAAGAATCATTCCACCGCTATCAATGATGAAGCCTGAACCAGTTCCACCGCCAGAATCGGATTCTGTTGCAATTGAAACTACAGATGGCAGAACTCGCTGCGCAATTCCTGCTACTGAATCTGGCTCTCTCTCAATTGCGCTATTTGAACTTACTAAATTAGCGCGATACGGAATCCAACCAGTAGATGCATTTGAACCTAAAATTCCACCAATGACTCCCGCGATGACGGCAATAAAGAGAAGATTGAGATTATGAGATTTCTTTTTTACTGGCGTTTCCCACCAAGGCGTCGGGGCGCTTTTCTTTTTATCGCGAGGAAACTTCATGGCGTAATTCTGCTATACCTTCGTGGCAAGCAACAAACCATCCCCTGTTGGAATGAGTGAACTTACCCAATCCTCTGCATTTGCTCTAATAATTTTCCCAGCATCACGAAGAGCCACTGTTTTTGCATCTCTTTGGGCGGGATCTGGAACTTTGGATCCGCCAAAATAGTTATCGATTACTAATACTCCACCACTGCGCAAAATACGATGTGCTTCTCCAATAACAAACGATAAGTCTTCAGGATTGTGGCGCAGTACAACTAAATCGTAGGCACGATCAGTCAGTTTTGTCATGACATCAGGAATTGAATTAGTGATTAATCTAAATCGAGATTGTTCGATATCGGCATCTTGTAGAGCAAGTTTTGCAATTTGAGTATGTTCCATCTCATCATCGATGGATGTAAGAGTTCCACTCTTCATCATTCCTTTGAGTAACCAGAGTGATCCGACACCAGAGGCAGTACCAACTTCAACCACTGACTGTGCTTTGAGAAGGTGTGCCAGGAATCGCAGATAAGCACCGGCACCTGGAGTTGTATCAACAACGCCGAGTTCAACTCCTCGAGCTCGCGCTTGACTCATCTCAAAATCTTCAGCGATAAAACTTTCTGAAAATGAATGTGGATCTTGTCGCATCACAGGCTCATTATCCAATCAGTAAGTAGTCGAACACCATATCCAGTTCCACCTTTTGGATTCTCTCCTGCATCAACTTCGCTTCGTGCCGTTCCAGCGATATCTAAATGCACCCAGCGGCGTTCTCCAACAAATTTTTCGAGGAAGAGTGCAGCGGTGACAGAACCTGCAGAATATTTACCTTTATCGGCAGTGTGATTGAAATCAGCAATATCGCTGACAAGTGCATCTTGATAGTCATCGATAAGTGGCATATGCCAAACTTTGTCACCAGATTCTTCGCCAATACTTACTAACTCTTTTGCTAGTTTGTTATCGCGCGTGTACATGGCGGCGTATTGACGGCCAAGTCCAAGCGTTGCAGATCCTGTAAGTGTTGCAATATCTACTAAGTAATCAGGATCTAAATTCTTATCAGCGTAAGCAAGACCATCAGCTAGAACTAAGCGACCTTCAGCATCTGTATTTATTACTTCTACGGTAGTTCCACCAAAGTGTGTAATAACATCACTTGGGCGTTGCGATGTTCCAGATAAAGCATTTTCTGCAAGCATCATAAGCGCGGTAACGCGTACCTTTGGCTGTAATTGAGCAATCGCACTCACCGTTGCAAGAATTGCAGCTGCACCAGCCATATCGCTCTTCATTGCAATCATGGTGTCATACGGGCGCTTGAGAGAAACCCCTCCTGTATCGAAGGTAATCCCTTTGCCAACTAAAACAACATGTTCGAGGGCATTCACATTCTTCTTTGAAGTACGAGGTAGATAGGAAAGTTCGACGAAGCGGGGGCCAGGTTTTGGTGAAGAATTTCCAACGGCGCGCAACCCGCCAAACTCTGCAAGTTCCTTGCCAGATAGAACTTTGACTTCAAAACCAAATTCTTTACCTAGCGTTGTCGCTTCTTGTGCTAACCACGCTGGATTCTTAATATTTGCAGGCGTGTGAACAAGGTCGCGCGCTGTGCAGATAGCTTTTGCAATAACTACAGCATCATCAAGAGTTTCTTGATCATTAGTTGCAATAAATAATTCTGGGTATTTAATATCCTTATCGCTCTTCAGGTTCCATAAATAAGTACCTAGGGTGAGCGATACTGCAAATGCATGTAATTCATCTACTCCATCAGTGCATGCTGAAAAAACCTTAATACTCTTGCCTCGAACTTTTCGACCAACTGCAGCAGCTGCGAGGCGGATGGAGCCAAGACTCTTGTCGCCTAAACCAACTAGAAAAATTCTTTCAGTCTCGCAATCAGTTGCACTTACTGGAATTTCAAATAATTCGCCCGCTTTTCCTGAAGGTGAAAAAAATGAAAGTTCATCGAGGAGAATAAGTTCGAAGTGTTTTTCGATCGCAGAAACTAGTTTTATTGGTCCTTCAACAACAAGTTCATCTTTTTCATTCTTCGAATACGAAAGCGCTATTGCTTGCGAGCGCATCGCACTTTCAAGAGTTATTGGTGCAGATTGTGCAAAAGCATCTTTCATAGCGCTAAAAGCTAAGCTCTATTTTTTGATGAGTGAAACAGCTGCATGTAGCGCTGCGCTGAGATTATTTGCCTCTTCGGCATTCATTTCCACAACTAAACGTCCGCCACCTTCGAGTGGAATTCGCATGACGAGGGAGCGAGCCTCTTTTGTAACTTCCATGGGTCCATCGCCAGTGCGGGGTTTCATGGCAGCCATCGGGTCACTCCTTAGTTGGCTCACATCGCGCACTCAGAAGCGCTACGTAGCAAGCATGGGTATAAGAGGAGAAGTATCTCGCATAAAGCGCACTTGCGCGAAATCGTGCGCGACTAAAGGCCAAGAATGAGGTGAATTCGCGCTTTACCGCTGATTATGAGGGCGCTAACAGAGCGCTCTGGAACTCCAAGCATGGAGGCAATCTCTTGCGCCGACATTGACTTCATAAAGTGCATGGTCAAAATGAAGCGCTCCTCTTCGGGTAACGAGGCAAGTGCCTGCGCAACGCTTTGGGGCTCACTCATAATGGATGAGATTACTCGCCTGGTGTGCCAGTTCCTACAAGGGCTCGTGCAAACCTGCTCAAAGAGATTCTTACGCCGAGATATAAGCCTGGAAGGGTGAGTAAGAAGAGCGCTCGCGGTGCAATCACAATCTCTGACCAATGGAAAAATGTTTCTTTGTCATTGATCTTCTCAAGTCGAAATAGACCCGTTCCCTTAATTATTTTTCCTGTATGTAAAACTTCGCAAGAGTGCGGCGGGTTCCATTGTATAACTCGCATTGTATCCAATATCCCAAAAAATTTCTTACTCGGAATTAGCCCGGTGAATGCTTCGATCTCAGTGCCGATGCCCTCTCTGATTTCAGAGGTAACCCAGACTTTAGTAAGCAACATCCAATTACTTTGAGATTCCCAATCTTGAATTGATGCCCATGCTTTATCGATTGAAACTGGAAGCTTAACTGTTATTGCTATTGAGTTATTCATTTACGCACACGCACTTATGGCTTGCTCAACAGTTGTGCACCATGTTACGAGTTCGCGCATTCCTGGTTTTATAAAGTTTTCTGATTCAAGATGGAGGATCAGTTCATGTAGCGGTGAATATAAGCCATAGGGATCTAAAATAATTACTGGCTTATTATGAAATTTTAGATACCTGCCAACCCAAATCTCAAAGAATTCTTCAAGTGTGCCCGCCCCGCCTGGCATCGTTATAAAGGCTTGCGAAATATCTGTAATCATTGCCTTGCGCTCACCCATTGTTTCTACAATGTGGAGTTCATCGCTATCGTGATCAGCAAATTCAATATCCACTAGCGCTTGCGGGATTACACCAATAGTTTTTCCCGAAAACTCTCGAGCACCGCGCGCGACTGCGCCCATCATTGAAATATGGCCACCACCTGTGACAAGTTCCCAATTTTTTTCACCGATAGCCTTGCCGAGTTCGTGTGCCAGTTCGACATATTTCTTGTCGATAGTCGGTGATGAGGAGCAAAAGACGGCGATACGCATGAGAAGAAGAATAGGGGTTAGGCTTGCCTTATGAGTATGCAAGCATCTGGCCACGGAGTAGCGACAATCGCCAGTGGAGTAGTTCTCGATACATGGTTTCCGCAACCAACTCTGAGTGGGCTACCTGCAGTTCCGTCGGATTTACAAGCCTTAGTTGGTATTGATGCAATTCGCGGAGTTTCAAAAGAACTTGTAAGTATTGAGATTGATTTAGATAAAGCACCAACGTCTGTCAGTGATGCTTATCTTCGCCTCCACTTACTCTCACATCGCCTTGTGAAACCTCATGGTCTCAACCTCGATGGAATATTTGGAATTCTCAATAATGTTGTATGGACTTCCTATGGTCCGTGCGCTGTCGAAGGTTTTGAGATAACTCGCGCAAAACTCAAAGCTGCATATGGCAATGTGAATGTCTTTGGAATAGATAAATTTCCACGCATGGTTGATTACGTAATTCCTAGTGGTGTTCGTATTGCTGATGCTGATCGAGTCCGACTTGGTGCTCACCTTGCACATGGCACAACAGTGATGCACGAAGGATTTGTAAATTTCAATGCGGGAACTCTAGGTACATCTATGGTTGAAGGGCGCATTTCTGCTGGCGTTATAGTCGATGATGGAAGCGATATTGGCGGTGGTGCATCGATTATGGGCACACTCAGCGGTGGTGGAAAGCAAGTAATTTCAATTGGAAAGAAATGTTTACTCGGAGCTAATTCCGGACTTGGAATTTCTCTAGGCGAAAATTGTGTTATCGAAGCAGGCACATACATCACTGCTGCGGCAAAGGTTCGACTCCCTGATGGTGAGATTGTAAAAGCTGGAACTCTCTCTGGTGCCAATAATTTATTGTTTCGCCGAAACTCTCAAGATGGTTGCTTAGAAGTAATTATGCGTACTGGTTCTTGGGGTGGACTCAACTCACTTCTGCACGCTGACTAATTCAAACCAAGCAGATGGAATCTTTGTTCGACTTCTAAACGTTTCTCCACGCAAAAGAACTTCAACACCTGCACTCGATACAGCTCTAATCATCGCAACCGTTCCGGTGGAATTTTTATTGACAATTTCCAATGTTGCAACATCGGGAAGCAGAAATGCCGCGGCAACTATCTCTTGAGAAACTGTGCGATCCCATTTAGCATAGCGAGGATTGAGTGCAATATCGACACTTGCCGAATCTGGAACACTCAATGCAAATAATCGTTCACTCCCCCAAGCGTTGATCGCCGATTCTGTTTGGCCACCACTAGAGGATGAGAAATAGGCAGTTATAGGCAAGCCCTTCATCGTTACTACAATTCCTGTTGAATCACTCGACATAGTTGCATCTACTGCTTCTTTCCAAAATTTTCCATAAAACGGTTCACTCTCTTTTGCAAACCCGATAAAACTTTGGTCAGAAATAGAGTCATATAAATTGCAATCACAGGAGCTCTTTATAGTTCCAATTTTACTTAGAGCATAAGTACGTGAAGCGATTGCTTGTGCTTGCAGCGCTGCTGCTGGCCAAGAAGATGGGACCTCTCCGATTCCATAGAGGTATTCATCGTGTAAACGTAATGAATTTGTTGCTTCAATGAAATATTTTCCCTCTTTTGTACGAACCGACTTTAATTGAATTTGGCCATATCTATATTTCAAAGTTCCTTTGGGGTTGGTTACCGAAACAGTTGCACTCTCTCCACTCCATCGGAGTGTGAATTCTCGGTTTCGCGTTATTAGTTGGCTCTTCTTACCTGTCATCGATGTGAGAGAAATCTGTGAGCCAGAGATAGAGAATGAAAATGAACTCTTAGACGGAATCTGTGCCACCGCTTTATCGTTTGAGATAAATGCACTTATTGTTGAATTAGGTGTTGACGTTGCAATTTTGATGCTTTTGAGTAAGTGACCAATATTTACTCGAATTGTTTGTGTATCCGGTAGCGACTCAATTTCAACGCCCGAGTAGTAATACTGAAGGATTGAAATAGGTGTTTGGCCAGCGAGGGCCATTGATCGTGCACCTATTTGACTCATTCCAACGCCGTGGCCATAACCAGAGCCGCGAAAGGAAAATGTGGTGGGAATATCAGTTGCGTGGGCTTGCGGAAGAAATAGCTGAAGAGAAAGTATTGCAATAAGGCTCTTAGAGATCCTCATCGACAACTGCGCTCTTTCCGAGATGAAGAAATTCTTGGTAGGCATCAATTACTGTATTTGGCTCACCACGTTGAACAAGTTTGCCTTTGTGTAGCCAAGCGATGTCATTACAGGTTTCTCGTAGCGTTCTCATAGCGTGGCTAACCAAAATAAGTGCACGATCTTCACTGCGCAATTCCTTTATTCTGTTGAGACTTTTTTCCTTGAATTTTGCATCTCCAGTACTCAGTGCTTCATCTACTATGAGAATATCTGGACGAACAGTTGCTGCCACTGAAAAAGCTAGACGGGCATACATTCCAGAGGAATAGCTGCGCATTGGTGAATCAATCGCTTCTCCCAATTCAGAAAAATCAGCGATTTCATCAAAATGTTGCTCAATCTCATCGCGACTCATTCCAGCGGCCAGGCCACCAAGGAGTACGTTGTCGCGACCAGACATTGCAGGATTGAAACCAACTCCAAGTGCGAGCAGAGTGCTTACGCTTCCATACACTTCAACTCGTCCTTGAGATGGAGGCAAGATTCCTGCAATAACGCGCATCAAGGAAGATTTTCCTGCACCGTTAGTACCAATTACTCCTAATACTTGACCATACTCAATATCAAGATTTACATCATCGAGAGCGCGAATAGTTCTTGTCTGCTTGCCACCAAGACTTTTTAGTCGCGCCTTGAGAGTTGGTCTGCGATCTATCGCAGTTGTGTATGTAAGACCAAGATTGCGAACTGAAACCGCAACTTCATTGGTAACCAATGGTGTGTTAGAGACGGACGGCAAATTCACGCTCCCTTGATAGGAAGAAATATGTACCAACTAGAAAAATTCCCAATGCCCAAGCAAGGCCTTGAAGCATGCTCGATGTTTCAGGAACTTGTGAATGAACCACTGCTTTAGACCAAGAATCTAAGATCGGAAATAGTGGATTGAAAATTTCTAATGCACGTAGTTTTGGAGACAGACTAGAGGCTTCATAAAGAATTGGTGAAAGATAGAGCAGCGTCCGTGTCAGATACGGTAAGAAACTAGTTATATCTCGAAAATAAACATTTACACATGAAATAGTGATTGCAACACCTAATGCGAAAAGCATTGTTATGAAAAATACAGGAATTGCCCAAAGCATCTCCCATCCAAAGGGAAGACCAATAATCGTTCTCATCACTAGAAAAACTAAAAGAGTCGGTAGGAACTTAAAGAGCGCAATAATTGTCGCTGATATCGGAAGCATGATGCGCGGGAATGCGGTGTTGAGAATTAGACGTTGTCCAGCCGTTACTGATTTGACGCCACCTGTAAGGCTATTGCTTACTAAATAAAACAAAAACAAACTAGCTGTTAGATGGCCGTATCGAGTTGAATCACTACTGCCGCCAATAATGACAATAAGTAGGAAATAGACAGCGGAGAGCAGCAATGGGTTGAGGACTAACCATAATTGCCCAAAGACTGAATCAAAATGCTGTTCTCGTAATTCAGATTTTGAGTACTGAGAAATAAAAGTTCGACGTGCCCACAGCGATTTCCAATAGCGACCTAGCGGGGGAAGGCCTGCCCGGAATGGTTCGTAGACTTGAAGTGGGGCACTCATAGATGAAAGGTTACCTCAGCGAGGCATGGAGATATGTCTTACTTGGCCTTAGGGGCAAGTGATTTAGGTGAAGTAATGAATCCAATGCCCCATGAAATATGCATCGTCAGCAAAATAAGAGGCATGCAGATGATTTCACCGATAGATCGAGCAATTCGAAATGATGCAAGCAAAATAAAGGATAGATAGATTGCTAACGGAACTATAAATATTGTTGAAAAAAATAAACTCATCAGAATTGAAAGTGAACTTCCCAGCACGGCAATAGGTGGTGCAAGATAGCGATAATTGATTGTTCCTTGATGAGTACGCGAGACAACCCTGCGCCAGCGCCCATAATTGAAATATTGCTTTGCAAGTGCAAGCACAGTTGAGCGTGGTCTATACGTTACAACAAGTCGTGGATCAAAATAGATCTTTCCTCCAGCATTGCGCAATCTGTGATTGAGTTCCCAATCTTGTGCACGTGTAAATCTCTCATCAAAGCCACCAGCTGCAAGTAATGCCTCTTTTCTAAATGCTCCTAGATAAACAGTATCTACCTCGCCAGCAGCGCCTCCTGTATGAAAGCGCGATGCACCAACACCGAGTGCGCTCTTCATTGCGCGAGCAACTCCACGTTCAAAAAGCGTCCGACCTTGTGCATCCATCACTCCACCAACATTTACTGCGCCGGTTTCTTCAATAATCTTCGAGACTAGAGATAAATAATTATTTGGTATCTGTGAATGACCATCTACTCGAACAACGATTGAATACTTTGTGGCTGCAATTGCAATGTTGAGAGCACTAGCTGTTCGACCACTTGGATTTTCGACAAGAACTATTCGTGAATCCTTATCGGCAAGGGCTTGTGCAATCTTTTCTGTTCCATCATGAGATGGCCCGATAGCAAGAATTATTTCGATATCTCCTAAGTAATCCTGAGAAAGTATCGATCGAAGCGACTTTTCAAGATGATCCGCTTCATTGAGAACTGGCAGGATGATAGATATCTGACGCTTCGGTGAGCCATATAACTCATTTGCTGATGTCGTCATAACCCCTCCACCGTATCGCCCAAGTACGCTCTCCTTGTGAAAGCGACGCGAACGATTCGGATAATTACCTCACTCTCTGTGGGCATCATTCTCCTTTCAACATTCTCTTGGCTTGCACTTGGCCAAGTGAGCGGTTCTATCGATCGCATTGATGTATTCGGTGGCTTAAAATCTCGCCCTGAAAAAACTTCCAAGGCTCTCAATTATCTCTTAGTTGGTTCAGATACTCGAGAAGGTTTGACTAAAGAACAACAGAAATTATTGCGTGTAGGTAGCACGAAGACAGCTGCTGGTGGTCGCTCAGACACAATGCTTCTAGTGCACATTAGTAAAGAGCGCGATAAAGCCATGATTATTTCAATCCCCCGCGATTCACTTGTAACTGTCCCTGCGCACACAAGCATGGATGGAAAATCCCAAATAGGCGCAACACAAGCGAAGATAAATGCTGCCTTTGCTTGGGGTGGTGCACCTTTACTTATCCAAACTTTCGAAGCAAAATCTAATCTAAAAATTGATCACTACATTGAAGTTAGTTTTGCAGGATTTGCTGGGATAGTGGATGCAATTGGCGGTATCGAAGTCTGTACAAAGCGAGATATTGATGATCCCCAGAGTCACCTCGTTCTTCCAGCCGGAGTTCATACACTCAATGGAATTGAATCTCTAAAGTATGTGCGCACTCGAGATTTTGATGGAATGGGCGATCTTGGGCGTATGCAACGTCAGCAACAATTTATGAGCGCCGTTCTACGTAAAGCCACAAGTACTGGTGTTCTTCTCAACCCAATAAAATTAGTCAATTTTTTCAATGCAACTATCGCAAGTCTAAAGACTGATTCAAATCTTAATCAAGATGATTTACTCACTCTTGCAAAGCAGATGAAAAATCTTTCTCCGGGTAAAGTTCGCACACTAACAATTCCTTTAGGTAATACCAATGCCCGAGTACCTGGAGTGGGTTCCGTTGTTACATGGGATTCAGTCCTTGCTCCAGAGCTATTTCAAAGACTCCGCGATGATTTACCTATTGTTGATGAGGTCACTCCATCACCATCAGCTAGTTCAACAACTACTCCTAAAGTAACTATCGTTGATAAATTCAAGACACGAACAGCCGATGAAGATCCATGTGGTGCGCTCAAATAGATAGACTGACGATATGACCCTCAAGCTCTCTGTCGTTGGTACAGGTTATTTAGGCGCGACTCACGCAGCCTGTATGTCCTCTCTTGGTTTCACAGTTGTTGGTGTCGATACAGATGCACAAAAGATTGCTCAACTCTCTCGTGGTGAACTTCCATTCTATGAACCAGGTTTAGACACACTTCTTGCTAGCGAAATAAAGACAGGCAGACTGACTTTTACGACAGATTTTTCTGCTGTAGCTGATGCTGATGTGCATTTCATTTGTGTTGGAACTCCGCAGAGTAAAGATGGTCTTGCTGCAGATCTAACCTATGTAAAAGCATCCGTTGCAGCAATTGCGCCATATTTGAAAAGTGGATCATTAGTTGTCGGTAAATCAACTGTCCCAGTTGGAACTGCTCAGATGTTGCGTGATCAATTAGCAAAGAGTGCACCTAAGGCAGACCTTGCCTGGAATCCAGAGTTTCTACGTGAAGGATTTGCTGTCGAAGATACTTTGACTCCCAATCGTCTCGTCGTTGGCGTAGCAAATGATCGTGCAGAGGCAATTCTCAAAGAGGTTTATGCCCCTGTCATCGCACTTGGAACTCCGTGGATACGCGCAGATCTTCCAACTGCCGAGCTAGTAAAGGTTGCAGCTAACTCTTTTCTGGCGACAAAGATTTCATTTATTAATGCAATGGCTGAGGTTTGTGAAGCAGCAGGTGGTGATGTCACAGTCCTTGCGAAAGCGATTGGATATGACCCTCGTATCGGAAATAGATTCTTGCAGGCAGGAATTGGTTTCGGTGGCGGTTGCCTTCCAAAAGATATTCGCGCATTCATGGCTCGCGCAGAGGAGTTAGGCGCAAAGCAGGCACTTGAATTCCTGCGAGAGATTGACCAAATCAATTTACGTGCTCGCCAGAGAGTTATCGATGTTGTGCGCGCTGACTTATCTGAGGATCTCACTAAATATAAAATTGCGGTTCTTGGTGCAACTTTCAAACCAGATAGTGATGATGTTCGCGATTCCCCAGCACTAGATATCGCTGCGCAATTACATGCTGCTGGTGCAAAAGTTGTTGTACATGACCCTAAGGGAATTGAACCTGCACGCAAGCGTTTCCCAACTCTGGCATTCGAAGAGGATGTAAGAGTCGCAGTCAAAGATGCAGATGCGATTTTGCACTTGACTGAATGGAAGGAATATCGAGAGCTAGATCCTGGCGCGATAGGTCAACTTGTAAAGTCAAAATTCCTCATTGATGGGCGAAATATGCTCGATCGTGAGAAGTGGCGTAGTGCAGGATGGCGAGTTCACGCATTGGGGCGCACCGATTAATTCGCAAGAAGATATTGATGCAGTTCTTGCTATGAAAACATGGGCTGTAGTTGGACTTGGAAATAATCCTGAGCGCGCAGCATTTGGAGTAGCAAAATTATTACAAAATAAAGGCCATCGGATTATTCCGGTTTATCCACGATCAGAGATAGTTCATGGAGAAGTCGGATATAAAACACTCGCAGAGATTCCTACTCCTGTAGATGTTGTTGATTGCTTTGTAAATTCAAAATTAGTTGGCAAGGTCGTCGATGAAGCGATAGCAATTGGTGCAAAAGCAGTCTGGCTTCAATTAGATGTTATTGATGATGAAGCAGTTACAAGAGCGAAAGATGCAGGTCTAATTGCAATTATGGATCGTTGTCCTGCTATCGAATATCAAAATAGGTAAATCAAAAACCGGTCTTCTGATTTCGCTTAGCACTAAGACTGGCACCTTTTGCTTTTGCCTCTGAATTCAAATCTTCTAACGCCTTACTTACTTTCGATGAAATATCTTTATCGCTGATACCTAGAATTCGAGCAGCTAATAGCGCTGCATTCTTTGCATTACCAACTCCCACTGTTGCAACCGGTACGCCTGCTGGCATTTGAACGATAGAAAGAAGTGAATCCATTCCATCAAGATTTTTGAGAGCAACTGGAACACCGATTACAGGGAGGGCGGTAAGGGATGCAACCATTCCTGGTAAATGAGCGGCGCCACCAGCACCAGCAATAATTACTTTGAATCCTTTACTTGCAGCACTTTGTGCAAACTCAACCATTTCAAGTGGCATGCGATGAGCTGATACAACTTCAGCGCTATATGAGATTCCGAGGGAATCAAGAACCTTTGCTGCATCTTCCATGATTGGCCAATCAGAATCTGATCCCATGATGATTGCTACATCACTCATCAATCTCTCCACTCAGATAGGCCAAAGCATGTTCTACATCTGCACGTAATTCTACGAGATGATCGCCCAAAGCGTTAATGTGGCCAATCTTTCGCCCTGGTTTCACCTCTTTTTTATAGTGGTGGAACTTGATATCTGGGTTGCGCGCCATCAAATGTAAATATGGACGATACATATCTTCTTTTTCTCCACCAAGAATATTTCCCATAACGACATTGCGCGCTGTCATAGAAGGATCCCCAAGGGGTAAATCAAGAACTGCTCTTAGATGTTGTTCGAATTGTGAAGTTTTTGCACCATCGATTGTCCAGTGGCCAGAGTTATGTGGGCGCATTGCAAGTTCATTTATATAAAGTTCATCACCGCGGACAAACATTTCAACAGCCATAACTCCAACAACTCCAACATGGGCGGCAATATCAAGCGCTAGTTTTTGCGCCTTTTCGCTGAGCTCATCAGATAGATCGGGTGCTGGAGTAATTGTCATCGTGCATATGCCATCTTTTTGAACTGTTTGAGTCGGTGTCCATGTGCTTGCCTGTCCATGTGGTGAGCGAGCCACCATAACTGCAATTTCGAAGTCGAAATCGATGAGTTCTTCTACGAGAAGTTGATTTGTTTCTTCCAAAATCTCCTCTAGTTGATCTAAGGAATTTACTTTCCAGACTCCCCTACCGTCATATCCACCTGATATTGATTTGGCAATTACAGGAAATTGCTTTACTTCATCCGCTTTGGAAATTACCTGCCATCTAGGTGCCGGAAAATCTTTGAGAAAGTCTCGCATTAGAGCCTTATTCTGGGAATATACAAATGAGCCTGAACTAGGGCGTACGACTACTCCATGATTTTCTAAGGATTTGATAATTGATAATGGGATAAGTTCATGTTCAAAAGTAATCACATCACACTTTTTTGCAAATTCCCGAACAGCTTCTAAATCACGAAAATCTCCGATTACTGAATTAGTAATCTGTGCTGCAGAATCATTTTTATCTGCAGCGAGTAAGAGTAAATCGATTCCAAGCGCCGTGGCCGGTGCCACCATCATGCGTGCTAACTGACCAGCACCAATAACACCAACTGTTGGAAAGGAGCTTTTCACGAGAGTTATCGTAGATGAATCACATCGCCGGCGCTGACATGCCTTCCGTCGGCAAGTACAAGTTCGCCAGTATGTGAAACGCGAGCAACAGTTTCTTCAAGATTTTCTCCGCCAGGCAGTTCGATTCGAACTTTTTTGCCAATAGTGCTGCTCGCGCTGGCATATTCCTCCAACAACTCAGTTCCCTCTTCCCAGGCTTCAAAGAGTTCTGCAAATGTATTCAGGATGTTGGAAAGAAGGAGATTCCGGTCAAAAATCTTTGAACTCTCGATAACAAGTGAGGTTGCAGTAGGAACAGGTAATTCATCTGCAGTCATAGAAACATTGAGACCAATTCCAATGATTATTCCTTCGGGGGAAGTTTGAGCAATAATTCCAGCACATTTTTTTTCATTGATCATGCAATCGTTTGGCCATTTCAAAGAAACATTTATTTCAGAATCTAATGTGGAAATTGCACGTGCAAGACTCAAGCCTGCGATGAGTGGAATGAAACCCCATTCACTTCTTTGTCTGCGAGGTTTGATATAGAAAGAAAAGAGAAGCGCACTCCGTGCGGGTGCTTCAAATGTTCTATCTAATCTTCCGCGTCCATTACTTTGATATTCAGTAACAATTACTTGACCATCCAATGCATTTTTTGACTCAACAAGTTGTAGTAGATCGTGCTGTGTTGAACCAGTGAGTTCGACCACGCTTACCCGCCAGTACGGCGCAATTTTTGAATTGATCTCCGCTTCATCGAGTGGAGTTCTTAGCACTTCATTGCTCACGCCTAGTACCGTAGGGGTATGAGCGATCTCCATACAACTGCAGGAAAAATTGAAGATTTGCGCGCACGCGTAGAAGAGGCTGTGCACGCTGGTTCAGCACGCGCAGTTGAGAAGCAACATGCAAAAGGCAAGATGACAGCTCGTGAGCGAATCAGCGCACTCGTCGATGAAGATTCATTTACTGAAATCGATGAGTTTGCTCGCCACCGGTCAACAAAATTTGGAATGGAAAATAACCGTCCCTATGGTGATGGTGTTGTGATTGGAACAGCCACAGTCGATGGTCGTCCAATCGCTTTGTACTCACAAGATTTCACAATTATGGGTGGAAGTCTTGGCGAAGTGCATGCAGAAAAGATCGTAAAGATTGCAGAATTTGCTCTCAAGAGTGGAATTCCATTGATTGGAATCAATGATTCAGGTGGAGCACGTATTCAAGAAGGAGTTGCATCCCTTGGCGGTTACGGAAAAAT
>CAMCCH010000004.1 GCA_945873335.1 Bifidobacterium breve
ACTTTTGCGAAGCGTTCCTGCTCCATGAGTTCTCATCATAATAAATTCAACATGTCCGATCAGTGGGTTTAGAGCGCTTGGTGTAAGGCGCTAATCGTAACTGATTTTGAAACTCCACTAGACATCTCTTTGAGTTCAACGCTACCCGACGCTAATTCCGTATCACCTAAGACAACGACATATTTTGAGCCACTCTTATCTGCAGCCTTCATTGCACCTTTGAGCGCGCGCTCTCCAAATGCAATCTCAACAACGTGACCACTATCTCGCAACTGCATTGCTACAGCTAGTGCTTCACTTTTGGCCTTTTCACCTAGAGGAATAATAAATAGATCTGAAGTAAAGGAGTCCTTTGGTACAACGCCCTCTGCTTGAGCTGCGAGAAGAGCGCGATCAACTCCTAATCCAAATCCAATTCCTGATAGCTCTTGTCCACCTAATTGCTCCATGAGGCCGTCATAACGCCCTCCGCCACCAATACCTGATTGCGCGCCAAGATCTTCATGGATAAATTCAAAGGTAGTTCCGGTGTAGTAATCAAGACCACGAACCATATGTGGATTGAGAACATAAGCAATTCCTAGGCGTTTGAGGTGTTCTTGAACTTGCGCAAATTGCGCGCGAGATTCTTGCGATAGAAAATCCATAAGCAATGGCGCTTTTGCCATCATTTTCTTCATCTCTTCGCGCTTGTCATCGAAGAGGCGAAGTGGGTTTATTTTCGCGCGAGCAGATGTTGCTTCATCTAAATCTAGAGTTGCAATATATTTGTCGAGTTCGACTCGGTGCGCACTTCGTGAAGCGCTATCTCCTAGTGAGGTGATCTCTAATCGATAGCGTTTCAGACCAAGTGATCTAAAACCTTGATCAGCAATTGCTATGACTTCAGCATCAATGGCTGGGTCATCAATTCCAATTGCTTCAATTCCAACTTGATAAAATTGTCTGAAGCGTCCAGCCTGTGGTCTTTCAGCGCGGAAGAATGCTCCGCTGTACCAAACTTTTATTGGCAATTGTCCGCGATCCAAATTGTGCTCGATAACAGCGCGCATCACTCCAGCAGTTCCTTCAGGGCGCAGAGTTATTGAACGACCGCCGCGATCTTCGAAGGTATACATCTCTTTAGAAACAACATCTGTCGATTCGCCAACACCACGTGTAAAGAGTTGAGTATCTTCAAAAACAGGGAGCTCCATGAGTGAATATCCGGCTAAGCGGGCTGGTGCAATAAGTCCATCGCGAACCCATTCAAATTCCCGCGATGCAGGTGGAACGTACTCGCTCACTCCTTTAGGGGCATGTATCTTCTCTTTTTTCATTTAGAAGCGCCCCTTATTCTTACTTGATGGTTTAGAAAAATCTTTGAGATACGGATTCGTACGACGCTCATGCCCAATAGTGGTCTCTGGACCATGCCCTGGGAGCACTCGCAATACATCATCGAGTGGCACAATCTTGTTTCGCAAACTCTCTTCCATATCTTTTGCTGACCCAGTTGGTAGATCGGTACGACCAATCGAACCAGCGAAGAGAACATCTCCGCTAACCAATATTTCATCATCAATCGTAAATATCATTGAGCCACGGGTATGACCGGGTGCATGAAAGGCCTGAACCCTCATGCCCACAATCTCAATCGCATCACCATTGCGCAATTCTCTAACATCGCCTGGTTCAACAAAGTCCATCTCATCCAATGTCGCAGCAAATTCTGTACTCAGCGCTCGCTTTGGATGCTTGAGTAATATTCGATCCTCGCTATGGATGTATGCCGGTATCGAATATCCATTAGCGACTGGGCGAATAGAGAATGTGTGGTCGAGGTGGCCATGAGTGGCAATGATTGCAACTGGCTTTAGTTTGAATCTTTCGACAATTTCTTCTATCTCTTTAGAAGTATCAGGCATTCCAGCATCAAAGATCAGGCATTCACTGCCTTGGCTGGGGGCAATAATCCAGGTATTTGTGGCAAACATTGGTGCGGCAAAGCCTTCGACAAGCATTACTGGCACCTAAATCTCTCAAGATTACGCTCGAATAATTGGTCGGCTAGAGGCGATTGACGCTAACCCCATGGGACAGGGTACCTTTTAGCCCATCACAACGCTTCATCCATCACCGCTACCTAAGACAGAAAATCTTAGGAGTTGAAACCATAGCGAAGGTCTCGAAGAGATCACCGCGCTGAAAGGAACATAAACCATGTCCGACTTCAACCCACAATCAATTGCTCCCTCTGCTGCAAGTGCTCTCATAGGAGATCCTGCACAATTTGGTCGAGTTGCTGAAGATGGAACGGTTTACGTAAGAACTCCTAAAGGCGAAAAAGCAGTTGGATCATATCCAGGTAAGAGTGCAGAAGAAGCGCTCGCTTACTTTGTCAGAAAATTTGAATTAGTTGCAGGCGAAATAGCACTTCTCGCTGCGCGCATCAAGAGTGGCGCGATGGTTCCCTCCGATGCACACATCGCCGTAAAGAAGCTACGCGATCAAGTTCGCGAACTCAACGGTGTTGGCGATTTAGCCGCCCTTGCTTCATCAGTAGAACAACTAGAGCCACTTATCGAGGGTCATCGCGAAGCATATGAAGCTAAGAAGGCTGCAGAAGCTGCTGCCAAAAGCGCTCGCCGTGAGCAAATTCTTGTAGAAAAAGAGAAGATTGTTGTCGAGGCCGAATCTCTTGCAATGTCAGAAAATTGGAAAGTAACTGGTGATCGTCTCAAGCAACTTCTAGACGAATGGAAGCTTGCTCCTCGTTTAGATAAGAAAGCCGATGGCGATCTTTGGAAGAGATTCTCAAGTTCACGCAACAAGTTTGATAAGCGTCGCCGCACTCACTTTGCTTCCCTTGAGGCTACACAAAGCGTAGTAAGTGATGCCAAGAAAGCACTCGTTGCACAAGCCGAAGCACTTGCTACATCTACAGATTGGGTAGCAACCGCTCGTCAATTCAAAACTCTTATGGATGCCTGGAAAGCAGCTGGACGCGGCAAGCCAAGTGATGACACTAAATTGTGGGCAAAGTTCAAGAAGTCCCAAGATGCATTCTTCGCGGCAAAAATTGCTGACCTAGAAAAACGTGATGTAACTATGGCAGCAAATCTTGCTAAGCGTGAAGAATTGCTTCCACTCATTGAAGCGCTGCTTCCAATCAAAGATTTGAAAGAGGCTAAGAACGCACTTCGCGATCATCTTCGTTCATGGGAGAAGATTGGAATGACTCATCGCGACAAGCGCAGCGCACTCGATGCTCGTGTGCGTGTGGTCGAAGAGGCAATCAAAGCTGCAGAAGCAGAGGTATGGCGCAAAACTGATCCTGCTGCAAAGGCACGTGCCAATGAAGTTGTTCGCCAGCTCAGCGATGCTATTGATAATTATGAAAAGGCAGCAGCAAAGGCAACTGCAGCAGGAAATGCTAAGAAGGCTGCTGAGGCTCTTGAATCTGCAGCTGCTCGTCGTGTTTGGCTGGCCGAAGCTGAAAAGGGTTTAGCAGAGTTCAATTGATTCTTAGTAGTTAGTTGTTAGTTGTTCTATAAACGTCATAAACACCTTCAATGGTGCGAACTGCCGCTAATACTGCATCGAGATGTTTGGCGTCTGCCATTTCAAATGTAAATCGTGAGAATGCAGTTCTATCTTTTGAGGTCGTAACTGATGCACTCAAAATATTTACATGCTGATCCGAAAGTGTTCTCGTTACATCTGCGAGTAGAGATGGACGATCCAGGGCTTCAACTTGAATATTGACTAGGAATACACTCGCCGCGCCTGCACGCCAACGAACCTCTACAACACGCTCATTCTGAGTTGAGCGCAGATCATCGGCATTAATGCAGTCCGCGCGATGAATCGAAACACCACTTCCTTTTGTTATGAAACCCATAATCGAGTCGCCGGGAACGGGCGTACAGCATCGGGCAAGTTTTACTAAAACATCACCTACGCCTATTACCTCTACAGCATTACTTGAACGCCTTGAAGAAGTCACATGAGTTGGAAGAACATCCATTGTTGGTTCGGGATGAGAATCCTCTACCGACATTGAGGCGACAAGTTTTTCGATAATCGATGCGGCAGAGACATGACCATCACCAACTGCCGAATAAAGCGCTTCAATATCTGTATAGCGAAGTTCGTGCGCCAATTCCAATAGAGAATGTCCGGCAAAAATCTTCTGCAATGGAAGTCCTGCTTTGCGCATTTGGCGAGCAATGGATTCGCGTCCTGCATCAATTGCTTCTTCTCTGCGCTCCTTGCTAAACCACGCTTTGATCTTTGATCTGGCTCTTGGACTCTTTACAAAGTTGAGCCAGTCGCGACTTGGACTCGCAGAATCACTTTTGTTAGTAACAATTTCTACAACATCACCATTCGCCAACTTTGATTCCAGAGGGACAAGGCGTCCATTGACCTTTGCTCCAGCGCATCGATCGCCAACATCTGTGTGAACCGAATATGCAAAATCAACAGGCGTTGAACCACTAGGTAGAGCTATAACGCTTCCCTTCGGTGTGAAAACAAATACTTCGGGTGAACCTAAATCAAAACGTAGCGCTTCAAGAAATTCTGAAGGGTCCTCCGTCTCTTTCTGCCATTCGTGCAATTGGCGCAGCCAGAGCATTTCTGGTGAAGATGAATTACTTTCATTTCCCTGCTTGTATTTCCAATGAGCAGCGATACCGAACTCAGCGCGCGAGTGCATATCGTAGGTTCGAATCTGTATCTCAATTGCCTTACCTGTTGGACCAATCACTGTTGTGTGTAGCGATTGATATAAATTGAATTTAGGCATCGCTATATAGTCTTTAAAACGTCCAGGTACCGGGCTCCAACGCGCATGAATAGAACCAAGGACTGCATAGCAATCGCGAACATCTTCGACAAGAACGCGAATACCTACGAGGTCATAAATATCATTGAAATCGCGTCCGCGAACAACCATCTTTTGATAGACGCTAAAGAAATGCTTTTGCCGACCAGTAACTGTTGCTTCAATGCCGTCACGAAGTAAGTCCTCACGAACCGCTGTGATTACATCCTCGCTCAGCGCCTGACGAGCAGGTGAGCGATCTGCAACGAGGCGAGCAATCTCCTCAAATTTCTTAGGTTCCAAAACTTCGAAGGAGAGATCTTCCAATTCCCACTTAATGGCGTTCATGCCGAGGCGGTGTGCAAGTGGCGCATAAATATCGAGTGTCTCACGTGCTTTGCGATTAGCACTTTCAGGCGATACATACTTCCACGTGCGTGCGTTATGGAGACGATCTGCAAGTTTGATAACAAGAACTCGAATATCTCGCGACATAGCAACAACCATCTTGCGTACTGTTTCGGCCTCTGCAGTTGGTCCGTATGTGAGTTTGTCTAGCTTCGTGACGCCATCTACTAGAGATGCAATCTCATCGCCAAAATCACTTCGTAATTGCTCTAATGAATACGGCGTATCTTCAACGGTGTCGTGAAGTAGCGCAGCGATAATCGTTGCTGGATTCAGTCCCAGTTCAGCGAGAATTTCAGCGACTGCAACTGGGTGCGTTATGTATCGATCACCAGATTTACGCAATTGCCCTTCGTGCGCTTCCTGCGCAATCAGAAAAGCTCGCTCCACATTTTCCAGTGGAGCGTTTGCATGGTTTTCTTTGAGTGCACTAAGAATCGGTGCAATCAAAGTATCCATTTAGATCACGTCCCTACTTGCGACCTTTTCGCTTAGGTTGATTACGTGGGCCACGTCGCTCTGCCACAACTGTTGAACCAGAAGCACTGGTTGCAGCAGATGAACCATCAGAATGTGACGCTGCTCCCCCGCGCGCATTGACTCGCTTTGCAAGTGCTTGCATTGCTGGTTCGCGCTCACGTAGAACAGCCAAGATGGGCGTTGCAATAAAGATCGAGGAATATGTACCAGTTGCTAGACCAATAAAGAGTGCAAGTGATAGATCCTTCAAAGTTCCAGCACCAAGTAAGCCTGCACCAACAAAGAGGATAGAACCAACTGGTAGCAAGGCAATCAAGGAAGTATTGAAAGAGCGAACGAGCGTTTGATTGACGGCAAGATTTGCGGCTTGTGAATATGTGCTCTTTGAGGTTGAAGTAATTGTTCGAGTATTTTCTCGAACTTTATCGAACACAACAACCGTGTCATAGAGCGAATACCCAAGGATAGTAAGGAAGCCGATCACCGTCGCGGGCGTTACATCAAATCCAACGAGTGCATAAATTCCTACAGTAATAAAGACGTCGTGAACTACAGCAATAATTGCTGCAATCGCCATTTTTGGTTCGAATGCCATAGCAAGATAGAGCATCACGACAATCACAAAGCCAATAAGTCCGTACAGAGCCTTGCGAGTGATTTCTTTACCCCACGAAGGGCCAACTATTTGAGTATCAATAGAGCCTACTGAAACCCCAAGTTTGCTAGCGAGTGCATCCTGGAGTTGATTTGATTCAACAGTAGATAGAGCTCCGGTTTGAACACGTACTTTCTCTGTACCAATTTTCTGAATGATTGTTTCACTGGTAATTCCAGTTGACTCAACCGCAGCGCGAGCATCTTCAACTGTTACACCCTGCTTTGTGATGATGTAGGAAGAGCCACCTTTGAATTCGATTCCAAGATGTAAGCCCTGAATAGCAAGTGCACCGATAGATGCAAGTATGAGGAGTGCGGAGATTGCATACCAGCGACGACGCTTTCCGATGAAATCAATTGAAGTTTCACCGCGATACAAACGTCCACCCATGCCTGATAGTGATGACATTGTTATGCCTCCTTTGGTGCAGAAATTGTTCCCAGGCTCTTAGCCGAGAAACCTGAGAGCGGATGACCTGAACTGTAGAAATTGAGTCTAGAGATAATGCTAGTAATTGGTTTCGTGAAGGCGAAGACAACTACTAAGTCAACCAGTGTTGTAAGTCCTAGAGTGAAGGCGAAGCCTCGCACTCCACCGACTGCAAAGAAATAGAGAAGCACTGCAGCGATGATAGATACAAAGTCGGCAACAATAATTGTTCGACGGGCTCGCGTCCAGCCAGTCTCAACTGCCGAACGTAGTGATCTTCCCTCGCGCACTTCATCTCGAATACGTTCGAAGTAAACGATGAATGAGTCGGCGGTAATACCGATAGCGACAATGAGACCGGCTATACCTGCCAATGTAAGAGTGAATCCAATCCACTTACCAAGAAGGAGAATAAGTAGATAGACCAGACCAGCTGCAATCGCTAATGAACCAACAGTGATAAGACCGAGTCCACGGTAATAAAGAATTGAATAGATAAGAACCAAAATCAATCCAAGTGCACCGGCAAGTAAGCCTGCTTGCAACTGATCGGATCCCAGTGTTGGCGAAATCTGCTGCACTTCGCCACGATCAAATGCAAGTGGTAGTGCTCCATATTTCAAAACATTTGCAAGATCTGCAGCCTCTGTTTGAGTGAAGCTTCCAGTGATTTGGGCATTACCTGAAGGAATCGGTTCGTTGATACGTGGCGCAGAAACAACTAATCCATCGAGGACAATTGCAACTTGATTTAGAGGAGTTGTAAGTGATGTAACGCGAGTTGTAAGCGCTCCAAATGCTTTTGTTCCTTCATCATTGAAAGTAAGTGATACATACCAAATGCTTCCACCTTGTGTATCAAGACCGGCACTTGCTTTAGAAACTTGGCGTCCTAAAACTTCAGCAGGTGCCAAAATATACTTGCTTCCGCCTTCTCGACTACAAGCAACAATGGCTTGATCTGCAGCATCACTACCTGTTCCTTGTCGATTTGCATCGATCGAACAATCCAATTTTGCAAAACGCGCATTTACATCTGGAGCGATACCAGCGACGGGGGTTGCGGCAGTGGCTGTATCTGAAAGATTTGGAACTCCAGAAGTTTCTGCAAGTACTTGTCTAAAGCGAAGTTCTGCAGTCTGTCCAACCAACTCAACAACGCGTCGTCCAGTATCGCCAGGAACAGAGATAACAATTTGACGATTTGTGCCGCTACCCTGCGCGGTTACTTCACTCTCTGCAACACCGAGTGAGTTCACACGCTGGCGAATGATCGAAACTGCTTGATCAATAGCTTCGTTAGTAACTTTTCCATCTTCACCTGGTGCGATACGTGGTTGAAGAGTCACACTCGTTCCGCCTCGAAGGTCTAGACCTAAGCGAACTTGTGTTGCTCCTTGAATAAAGACCGCACCGAGTAGAGCAAAGAGAACGAGGGCCAAAATTGCCAGAGTACGTCCTGGGCGGGCAGACGTCTTTACAGGTTTAGTAGTTGTAGACATAGGACGAGAGTCTAGGCATCAGGCGCAGGTGTGTCGAAAAGGGTCGCAATTCCAGCGGGTGGTGTTCGTCCTATATGGCTCCAGCCCAATGCTGTTGCAATACGTCCTCGCGGAGTTCTAGCCATAAATCCATTGCGAACCAGGAATGGTTCAGCGACAGATTCGACCGTCTCAACCTCTTCGCCCACGGCAATAGCCAGAGTGGATAGACCGACCGGTCCCCCGTTGAAGCGCTCAACGAGTGCAATAAGAACCGCGCGATCGAGTCGATCTAATCCGATTTCATCTACTTCATAAATTTCGAGAGCAGCTCGCGCATCTGCAAGAGTTATTGATGAACTTCCTTGAACTTGTGCGTAATCTCGAACTCGACGCAATAATCTATTTGCGATGCGCGGTGTACCTCGTGAACGTCGCGCAATCTCACTCACCGATTTGGTATCGATAGTGACACCCAACAACTTTGCGCTTCGCACCAATACTCTCTCTAATTCACTCTCTTGATAAAAATCAAGATGCGCTGTGAAACCGAAACGATCGCGCAGCGGACTTGGCAATAATCCGGCGCGAGTTGTTGCTCCAACCAATGTGAAATGTGGAAGCTGTAAAGGAATCGCTGTAGCACCGGGGCCTTTGCCTACTACGACGTCGACTCGGAAATCTTCCATAGCTAGATATAAGAGTTCTTCTGCTGGTCTCGGCAAGCGATGAATTTCATCGAGAAAAAGAATCTCGCCTTCAACTAATGAAGAGAGAATTGCTGCCAAATCTCCGGCATGTGTAATTGCAGGACCACTCGTAATTCGTATGGGCGTATCCATCTCGCTTGCAAGAATGAGGGCCAATGTTGTTTTTCCTAAACCTGGAGGACCTGACAATAAAATGTGATCGGCGCTTGCACCTCGTTGGCGTGCGGCAGATAAGAGAACGTCGATTTGTTCACGCACGCGTTCTTGGCCTATAAATTCCTTGAGGTTTTTAGGACGTAGAGCATTCTCCAAAACGGATTCTTCCCCCAACGACTGCGCAGCGACTAAACGCTCTTCGCTATTTTCCATTTGCAAGCGCTTTCTTGAGTAAATCACCGAGTGCAACATCGGCTGGATCAATGCCTTCATTTTGTAAACGTGAAACTAAAGCACTGATTGCATTATCAGAATCTTTAGGAGTAAAACCGAGTGACACAAGTGCGCTAGTGAGCTGTTCGCGCCACGCAGGCTGATGGCTCAGATGGTTGGCGTGTGCACCCACACGAGTCATCTTGCCTTTTAGTTCGAGAATCATGCGTTGAGCACCCTTTTTACCGATGCCTGGGACTTTCTCAATTGCTGCAACATTTTCTTGCGCAATAGCGCGACCTAGATCTTCAATTGAAAGAGATCCCAATATTGATAGTGCGACTTTTGGACCTACTCCTGAAACAGTCTGCAACAGTTCAAAAGTGTTCTTACTTTCTTCATCTAGAAAACCAAAAAGTGTCAATGAATCCTCGCGAACAACCAGAGACGTATGCACAATAGCTTGCGCTCCTAGAGTCAGGGATGCACTCGTAGCACTGGTTACTAAGACTGCATAACCGACACCTTGAACTTCGATAATCACTCTATCGCTTAGAAGTGAGCGGACAGTTCCATTGAGCAACGAAATCATCGTGCACGCAACTTACGTAAGCGCGATTTTTCAGCTTCAAGTGCGTTAGCAATTTTTGTATTCGCACTCCCACGCCAGATATTGCATATAGCAAGGGCTAGAGCATCAGTACTATCAACTGGCTTAGGCGCACTCTCTAACTTCAAAATATGTACAACCATGTCCGCAACTTGCTTCTTATTTGCGCGACCAGAGCCAGTTACTGCAGCTTTGACTTCACTCGGAGTGTGCATGACGACTGGTATTCCAGCTTTTGCTGCCAGAAGTAATGCGACACCTGCTGCCTGCCCAGTCCCCATGACAGTGCTCACATTGTGTTGTGAGAAAACTCGCTCTACGGCAATGACATCAGGTGAATACAAATTGATCCACTCACCCAATTGTCTATCCAGATCAAGCAATCGCATCTCAAGAGGAATATCAGTTGGTGTCTTTATTACGCCAACACCAACGAGTGAGAGTTGTGTGCCAGTAGATCCCTCGACAATTCCTATACCGCAACGAGTGAGCCCTGGGTCAACTCCCAAAACCTTCATCCCAAACTCGCCATTACCTCATCAGATACATCGAAATTGCTGTAAACATTTTGTACATCGTCTAGTTCTTCAATTGCATCGATAAGAGCGAATACTTTCGCTGCGCCGTCGGCATCGAGTGGAATTGAAAGGGAGGGCAGGAATGAAGAATCAGCGGATTCATAATCAATTCCTGCGCCTTGTAGTGCGGTGCGCACAGGAACTATGTCACTTGCCTCGCACACAACTTCGAATGCTTCACCCATATCGTTGACCTCTTCAGCCCCTGCTTCAAGTACGGCTTCAAGAACTTTATCTTCAGTTACGCCACCATTTTTCGAAACAATGATGACGCCTTTGCGATTGAAAAGGTATGAGACTGATCCAGGATCAGCCATATTTCCCCCATTGCGTGTAACTGCAACGCGCACTTCAGAGGCAGCCCGATTTCTGTTATCAGATAAACATTCAATCATGATCGCAACCCCGTTGGGGCCATAGCCCTCGTACATAATTGTTTGCCAATCCGCTCCACCAGATTCAAGTCCGGCTCCGCGCTTTACCGCTCTAGAAATATTGTCAGCTGGCATAGATGCCTTTTTTGCTTTTGCAATGGCGTCAAATAGCGTCGGGTTTCCATCTACATCTGGACCGCCGTTGCGCGAGGCAACTTCAATTCCCTTGATCAGTTTTGCAAAAGACTTCGCACGTCGACCATCAGTAATGGCCTTTTTATGCTTGGTAGTAGCCCATTTGGAATGGCCTGACATGTAAACACCTCACTAGTTTTGAACTGGGCTTACTTTATCGCAAACTATCTACGGCCACCTCGAACTAGGGCGGGACGTGCAATTTCTTCTATGAAATAGCGATGGATGCGATGATCCCCCGTGAGTTCTGGATGAAAAGATGTTGCCAAAAGATTGCCTTCTTGTACTGCCACTGGATGTGATTGACCATCGGGTGAAATCACCGTAGCAAGTACTTTTACATTTTTTCCGATTTCTTCTACCCATGGAGCGCGTATAAATACCGCATGAACCTTTTGGCTACCTCCATCATTGAAATCTATATCGCTTTCGAAGGAATCAACTTGGCGACCAAAAGCATTTCTGCGAACAGTGATATCTAAACCGCCAAAAGTCTTTTGTCCTTCAATTGCATCCAAAATACGATCGGCCAGAAGAATCATTCCTGCACAAGATCCGTATGCAGGCATACCATCTGCAATACGCTTACGAATAGGTTGGAATAATTCATAGTGCTCAGCTAACTGCGCAATTGTTGTTGACTCTCCCCCCGGAATTACCAAAGCGTCAATGCTGTTGAGTTCTTCGATACGACGAACTGATATTGGATCAACACCGCAGGCAATGAGAGAACTAACATGTTCGCGAACATCACCTTGAAGTGCCAGTACGCCAACTTTCATTGGAAATAATTACCAACCGCGCTCAGCAAGGCGGTGTGGTGCAGGAAGATCTGCAACGTTGATTCCAACCATTGCATCCCCAAGACCGCGAGAAACTTGCGCTAAGACCTTTGCATCATCAAAAAATGTCGTTGCCTTCACACATGCTGCTGCGCGTTGTGCAGGATTTCCTGACTTGAAAATACCTGAACCGATAAATACGCCATCAGCGCCCATGCTCATCATGAGCGCGGCATCTGCAGGAGTTGCGATTCCGCCAGCGGTAAAGAGAACTACTGGGAGTTTGCCATTGGCTGCTACCTCTTTTACTAATTCAAAAGGTGCCTGCATCTCTTTAGCTGCAACATAGAGTTCATCTTCGCGCATAGATGAAAGGCGGCGAATCTCTCCACCAATTTTGCGCATATGTTGCATTGCATTTGAGACATCGCCTGTTCCTGCTTCGCCCTTTGAGCGAATCATCGCGGCACCTTCATTGATACGACGTAGAGCCTCACCAAGGTTTGTTGCACCGCACACGAAAGGAACTTTGAAATCCCACTTATCAATATGGTTTTCATAATCTGCAGGTGTGAGAACTTCTGACTCATCGATGTAATCGACGCCAAGGCTTTCCAAAATACGTGCTTCAACGAAATGGCCGATACGCGCCTTAGCCATCACGGGAATAGAGACAGCTGCTTGAATTTTTTCAATCATGTCAGGATCCGACATACGAGCGACTCCACCTTGTGCGCGAATATCTGCAGGTACGCGTTCGAGTGCCATGACTGCAACAGCGCCAGCATCTTCAGCAATTTTTGCTTGCTCTGCATTGACGACATCCATGATGACGCCGCCCTTGAGCATTTCTGCCATTCCGCGCTTTACTCGACCCGTACCTGTTACCTGCGACATGTGACTGACTCCTTGTTAGAACTCTTGTAAGAGTTAGAGGGCAATCCTACTTTGTCGCGGGGGTAGGTGTCGCCTCGGATTTGAGTGTGAAAGTAGGCGCTTTATCGCTCAGTGCTATCCAAATTTGGCCTGGCGCGAAGTTGATTGCTTCTCCATCAGGTGTACTCCATCGCGTACCCGACTCCGCACTTGGCCTTGACCACAAAGCTTGAAAACTCTTTCCATCGCGCAAAACAAAGCCTGTTCCTGATCCGATAGTTGCAGAGAACGGTGTGACTCCACCAACTTTGTCATAGAACTCTGATGGGGTAATTAAAACATTTTGAATCACAAGAGTAGATGGGCCAAGTGTTTTTCCCGAGTCAGCAAGATTTGGACCATTGTTATTGCTCAGTAACCAACGCTTCTCTGCCTCTGACCACGTTGCGGTGTAAGAATTTGCAGGCCAATGCATAACGACTGATGTAATTGCCGTTCCCGATTCTGGTGCGTCACCGAAACTCCAGCCCATATTTTTTGACGTTGCAATTGCATATCCTTTTTCCGCCACTTTTTGCATTAGCAAATCTGCTCGCAAAACCATTGCTGTAGGTGGCCTGCGAAGTGGATCAGTTGTATAGATCGTTGCAGGCTGACTCTGCGCACCTAAATCTTGAAGATTGGCCGCAGAGATAAGCGGGCGCAATTTTGATTGTGCACCGCTATAGGCAAAAATCACTCGACCGAATTGCGACAAAAGTTCTATGTCACTTATGCGCGCACTTCGGACAGGACCTATGCGAGTTGGAATCTTTGACGAAAAGACTGCAGCTAATCGCGTGAGCCCACCTTCAACTTGCTCAATATAAATAATGTCTGCATCTTCAAGACCAATTTGTGGATGCGCTGGCGGCGTGTCATCAATCTTCACAACCAACACAGGACCATCGACTCCTGGTGCACCAGTGAGGCTATTTACTTGCACAGGTTCGATTATGTTCACCTTTTCGACAAGTGCGAGAAGAGAAGGTTTGAGAGCATAAAAAGCACTCGCGCCGATAATTACGATCGACGCTCCTGCGACAACAACTTTTCTAAAGGACATCTTCTTCGAATTCATATGTCACTGGTAGCGGCGCAGTACCTGCAAGCCTAAATATGCGAATCATTTTGCTGCCACGAAGATTGTGTGTGCTATTTACTGCATCAACATGCAGTGCGATCGCCACTCGTATCTTGTTAGTCAGAGCAGATAATTCGGTCAGTAGTGCTTTCTCCGGTGCTCTGGCATTGCTTTGCCCATCTGCTAACAGAAGCCCAAGTGCTCCAGATAACCCACTCTCAGCTTGAGATCTATATTCCATAGTCGCTTCGCGTGCCTGATAAGAGGCAGCAGTAAGTAAGAGGGAGGAAGCGGGATCTGCAATCTCGCTATGCGCTATCTCTAGTGCAATTGCTGCACGCCGTTGGAGCAATCCATCGAGATTAGCCCAGCTCGTTTCTACGCGATGATGCAATCTGTCCAGTCGCGTTGCCAAAAAACTCAAATACCAAAGAAAGACCAGAAAAATGATTAAAATAGCAAGTGTGGTTTTCACTTATCGTCACCATCTCTAGTCAATAGGCGGTTCCATGATCGATGGTCCTTTGCAAGGCCAACACCTTCGCTGCCAACTATGGACATCTCGTAAATACTAAATATCTGTTCAGCCACAACTTCCCAGTCAAATAATTGTGCATGCTCTTTTCCTGCAATAGCGAGTTCTGTACGTTTTTGATTGTTGCGTAGTAAATCAATTATCACCTTTGCTAAATCTGTTGGATTCTCTGACTCAAATAGTGCTCCAAATTCTCCGCCGCCCAATAGGGAATCAAATGCTGGAATATCACTTGCGACAACGGTTGCACCACCTGCGAGTGCTTCGGCCAGAATAATTCCAAAAGATTCACCGCCTGTATTTGGTGCCACATAAATAGCAACAGATGCCATGAAATCCGCTTTCTCTTCTTCTGAGATGCGTCCGAGAAATTCAAAACGTGGAAGTAATTGCGGATCAATGCTCTTTTTTATCTCTTCGCTATCTCCGGGCCCTGCTACAAAAACTCGAACATCGGGTGCAAAGCGTGCAATTATCGGTAGCGCTTCCAATAGAACTGCCAGGCCTTTACGGGGTTCTTCAAAGCGACCCATAAAACCAATCGTATTTCCTTGCCACCTAGCTTGCGGAGTTCCTTTTGCATATCTCTTGGCATAAATACCGTTCGGAATTACAACTGCATCAGTTTCTAAATGCTCTGTCAAAGTTGAGCGCGCAGCCTCGCTCACTGCAATACGTGCATTGAGTTTTTCAATAGCAGGTTCGAGAATGGGACCAATTGCAAAGATAATTTTTTGGCGCTTAGCTGCTGCATGGAAAGTTCCAACAAGTGGACCTTCTGCCGCCCAGCAAGCAAGTAGTGATAATGATGGGATAGCTGGCTCATGTAAATGCAATAGATCAAACTCGCCTTGCGTAATCCATTGACGAACACGAGCAAAAGCAATCGGACCAAAAAGAATGCGCGCAACTGCGCCATTGTAGGGAATTGCAATTGGCTTACCTGCACTTACAACATATTCAGGTAGGGCATCCTCATCAATCGCCGGTGATAGAACTGACACCGTGTGACCGGATGCAATGAGAAATTCTGCCAAGTCTCGAATATGCGCTTGCACTCCCCCAGGTGTATCCCAAGAGTATGGGCAGACAATTCCTATTTTGAGTTTTTTCGTCAGCATTATTCGCGTTCCCTAAAATCTCCATCAATCCAGATGCGCTGCATCATGTGCCAATCGTGTGGGTATTGCGCAATCCCTTTAGCAAAGAGATCGGCGCTATTTTGCACTGTTGCTGCAACTCGTTCGTTTTCTGTGCCTTTCATAGCAATGGGAACCATTTCGAAATCGATATGTATTCCCGATTCGGTATAAGAAATGCCCGCGTAGATAAGCGGAGCTCCCGTACGTATTGCAAGCAGTGCAGGGCCGGCGGGCATGCGAGCTGGGCCGCCAAAAAACGTAACGTTGATTCCACTTCGCGATAAATCGCGATCGGCTGCCAGAGCGACGATCCCGCCCTGACGAATTCTCTGCATCAGTGTTGGAATTACGCGACCATCAATAGGAAGGGATTCCATGCCGAATGCTTCTCGGTATGACATAAATTTCTTGAATAGCGCCTCTGGTTTTAAGCGCTCTGCGACCGTAACAATTCGAGCACCCTTGCTACAGAAATAGGCGGCTGCATGATCGTAATTTCCTGCATGTGCAACCGTTACGACACCGCCGCTTTTTGATGCGATTGCATCAAGTAATAAATGCTCATTAGTAGCAGTTACTGTGTTTTGAATGCGCTGCATAGACCAATCTGGTAGTCGGAAAGTGTCGCACCAATATCGAGCACTCGATCTCATGGCTTTATAGAGTAATAATTCCAAATCAAGTTCCGTGATATCCATTTGAGTGCGCGCAAGGTTAGATCGCAATCTTTGAACACTTTTACCGTTTTTCTTAGTTGCAATATCTGCGAGTCGATAAGCATTGCTATAAACGAAGTTCTCAGGTAGCCAACGCAAAATTCTCCAGGCTCCGAAATAGAACCAGGCAGTAATGTTTTGGAGAATCATTTGGTACTACGCCACACAATCAAAATGCGTTGCAAAACAGTTACTACCCCGAGAATGGCTAGTAGCCACATTCCGCCGGCAAGTACATAAGGAATTCCAAGTCCACTAAATCCAATGGCACTCAAAGCAAGAATCAATCTTTCGGTCCGCTCTGCTATTCCACCTGAGCAATCAATTCCCATTGACTCCGCTCTTGCGCGTATATATGGAACCAACATTCCCGTCACTAAAGTAAAAAGAATGACTGGAACGAGAGGATCATTGGCATCAATGAGGTAAAGAGTCACTCCAATAAGTACGGCTGCATCTGTTACACGATCAATTGTGGAATCTAAGAATCCGCCCCACTTACTGCCTCCTTGTTGTGAAATCCGCGCCATAGTTCCATCGAATAGATCACTAAGAGCGAAAAAGCAGATGATGAGAGTTCCCCAAAAGAAATTACCTCTGGGATAGAAATAGAAGGAGGATGCAACAACTCCAATAGCTCCGGCCCATGTAACGCCGTTGGGAGTAATGCCAACACGCAGCGCAGTTGAAGCGATAGGCGTAATCACCTTCGTCACTGCCGGTTTCAAAATTGCGCTAATCATCAAGTCCCATCGTAGGCTGAGCGCGTGCCAACTCCTAGTTCTCGCGTGAGAGTCCATATCTATGGACACGAAAGCGCTGACCCGCAACAAGTCGCTACCTACTTTGGGGCGACGCTAAGCACTGTAGTTGAGCCAGAATCTGAACTCGCAATTTTCGTTGTCGATCCATCTGCCGGAATTTCGCCAGAAACTATTTCTTTATGGCAGGGACTCGATGATTTCCAGATTCCTCGCATGGTTGTTGTCACGCATTTAGAGAACCAGAGCGCAGATTTCGATGACGCTGTCATGCTTGCAACTCGCGTCTTTGATCAAATTGTTACCCCGTACCTTGTCTTACATGATGATGCGGGTTTTCCGTGCGCACTTATCTCTTTGGAAACTCTTGAGATTACCGACTACTCCCATGATGATCATCAAGTCACCATGAGTACAAAAGAGCATCAAATTTTGGTGAGTGAATTCAGACAGGAATATTTGGAACATATTGAATCATCTGGCACTAACGCCTTTGCAGCCGGGTTGCTCTTTCCTGCAGTCCCTTTGTGGATTGAAAAAGAACTCGGCGTAAATATCGTTCGCAAATATATTGATGAGATTGAAAAGGCTCTACCAAGCAGCAGCTAAATCACTTCTTGTTTGTGAAAGCAATTGCGGCATAACTTTTGTCTTACCGATAATCGGCATGAAATTTGCATCTCCGCCCCATCGTGGAACAACGTGCTGATGTATATGGTCGGCAACGCCGGCACCAGATATCGCTCCTTGATTCATTCCAAGATTGAAGCCATGCGCACCAGAAACCTTGCGTATAGTTTTCATAGCGTGCGCGGTAAAGGCGCTCATCTCGTTTCGTTCTTCATCGCTTTGATCCGTCAGATCTGCAACATGTCTAAATGCACAAATAAGAAGATGTCCAGGGTTATATGGATAAAGATTCATCACAGCATAAACATGTGTACCGCGCGCAACGATCAAACCCTCTTCATCACTGAGTTTTGGAATGCGGCAAAAAGGGCATTCAACATCATTGTCATCGAGTGGTCTGTTCTCTCCGCGTAAATAATCTAAACGGTGTGGTGCCCATAACCGTTGCCAACCATCAGGCATACCAATGCCATCTATATCTTCACTCATGATCAAACCTGAATTCGGTCGTGAACTGCCTTTTGAATTTCCTTGATTGCTTGAGCTATCGGAATTCCATTTTTCTGTTCGCCATTGCGATAGCGGAATGAAACTGCTCCTGCGCTTACATCTTCTTCTCCAGCAATAACCATAAATGGGATTTTCTGCATCTGGGCATTACGAACTTTCTTCTGCATACGATCATCAGATGTATCAAGATCTACTCGAATTCCGGCAGCGCGCATCTGCTTCATCACTCCGTCTAGGTAATCGGTGAAGGTATCAGCGACTGGAATACCAATTGCTTGTACTGGCGCTAACCAAGGTGGGAATGCTCCTGCATAGTGCTCTGTTAGAACACCAAAGAATCTTTCAATAGAACCAAATAAGGCGCGGTGAATCATTACCGGGCGTTGACGAGTTGAATCATTGGCAACATATTCGAGTTCAAAACGTTGTGGCAATTGGAAGTCAACTTGGATAGTGGACATTTGCCATGTGCGACCAATTGCATCTTTTGCTTGAACTGAAATCTTCGGGCCATAAAAGGCGGCACCGCCTTCATCGAGAACTAATTCTAGATTTTGCTTTGTGGCTGCTCGTCGTAGTGCCTCAGTTGCCTCAACCCATTCGCTATCTTCGCCCACTGATTTATCGGGATTGCGAGTAGATAGTTCTAGATAGAAATCATTCAGACCATAGTCGCGCAGAAGATTCAGTACGAAAGTAAGCAATGAATCTAGTTCATCGGGCATCTGCTCTTTCGTGCAGTAAATGTGGGCATCGTCTTGAGTAAAGCCACGAGCACGTGTAATTCCGTGGAGAACGCCAGATTTTTCATAGCGATAGACAGTTCCAAATTCGAAGAGTCGTAGTGGTAACTCGCGATATGAGCGCTGACGTGATCTGTAAATCAAGTTATGAAACGGGCAGTTCATTGGCTTCATGTAGTACTGCTGACCTGCACGCTTTATCGTGCCATCAGCATGATGTTCTTCATCCAAACTCATTGGTGGATACATACCTTCTGAGTACCAATCAAGGTGACCAGATGTTTCAAAGAGAGCTGCTTTAGTTATATGTGGTGAGTACACAAACTCGTAGCCCTCATCTTCGTGACGCTTGCGAGAATAATCTTCCATCGCGCGACGAATAATTCCGCCTTTTGGATGAAACACGGCAAGACCGGAACCGATCTCTTCAGGAAATGAAAAGAGATCTAGTTCAGTTCCTAAGCGTCTGTGGTCGCGCTTTTCAGCCTCTGCTAACAATTCCAAATATGCATTGAGTTCATCTTGTGATGGCCATGCAGTTCCATAAATACGTTGCAGCATCGGATTCTTTTCGGATCCACGCCAATATGCACCAGCACTACGCATCAACTTGAATGCAGGAATATGTTTTGTTGATGGCAGGTGGGGACCACGGCAAAGATCGCTCCACACAGGTTGTCCATCGCGACCTAAATTGTCATAAATTGTAAGTTCAGCGCCACCAACTTCCACGCTTGCTTCATCCCCCGCACCAGATTTCAAACCAATAAGTTCGCACTTATAAGGTTCAGCTTTGAGTTCAGCAAGTGCATCTTTTTCATTTGTTGTGCGACGCTTGAAACGTTGTCCTTCTTTTACAATCTTGCGCATTGCGCTTTCAATCTTCTCTAAATCATCAGGATTGAAAGGTTTCTGCGGGTCAAAGTCATAATAGAAACCATCTGTAATCGGTGGGCCAATTCCTAGTTTTGTATCTGCAAAAACACTTTGCACCGCTTGCGCCATTACGTGCGCAGTTGAGTGGCGCAAAACCGCTAAACCTTGCGGTGAAGAAATTGAAACTCCAATCACTACATCACCATCATGCAGGTCAGTCCAGAGATCTTTGAGTTCTCCATTTATCTCACAGACGACTATCTCTTTATTGTCGGCAAAGATATGGGTGGGACGTTGCTCTGAATCAACGGATAGCGCAGCGCCATCTACGGTGATCGATATCGAGGCCATGGGCCTACCTTACCGAAGAGGCTATAAGCATCGCTCGTATTTGAGCACCTAACCTTTGTGAAATTGCCAATTCTGACAATTTTCGTTCGCCGATGCTCTCCACTGGTTGCGCTATTTTCAAACTGCTCAATAGTAAAGCCCCCGTAATGACATCAACTTCTTCTAGCTCGACTTTTCGAACCGTAACCCCCAAGTTTTCGATTACCAATGCGCGCATCACTCCAGCAAGCAGTCCTTCAGAAAGCGGAGGTGTAATCCACTTACCATCTATATACAGAAGTAGATTCGAGATTGCACTTTCACAAATGCTATCACCTGAATTACAAACAATTGCATCATCAAAACCGGCTCGGTTAGCCCGTTCCAAGATATTCAAACGATCTGTGTAAGGAAATCGTTTCGTTGCGTTGATCTCATTATCTATGCGCTCTTTATCAATCGTTATTCTTGCTGGTTCTCGCCATTCGATGTATTCATCATGGGTAGCAAGCCATGAGCCATTATCTGCAAAGCAGATACGAAGACGACCATTAGGAAAAGGATTAGCATTTATAACGCTAGCAATTGCTTCATTAATCTGATCTTCTGCGGGAATTGGTATCCCTGTCGTTTTTCCACCCTTGATTGCGCGTCGCATATGTCGCGACAAGGCCAGTGGTATGCCTTCAATGGTTCGAATTGTTTCAAAAATGCCATTACCGCTCATCCAACCATTTTCGAAAGGTGCATCTTGACTCTCAACTAAGGATTGGTTGTACCAAAGCTTCACTGAAAATCACCTCCAACAATCGAGAGTAAGTGACGCGCTTTGAGTTGGGTTTCATGCCATTCATCTTGCGCATCACTGCCCCACGTAATTCCAGCCCCAGTTCCAAAATGTAGAGCGTCGTCTCCTTTATTCCAGAATATTCGGATTGCAACAGATAAAAGCGCGCAATCATTTTCCACCCAACCTAATGCCCCGCAGTACGGTCCGCGTCTCTTTGATTCCAAACGCGAAATTAGCTCTAACGCGGAAGATTTTGGTGCCCCACTTACGGACCCAGGTGGCAAGAGTGCATCACAAATAGAGGACCAATTCACATCACTTACTAACTCACCGGTGATATCGGAGACTAGGTGCGAGAGGCCTGGATGATTTTCTGTATTCAGTAATCGCGGAACTGTGATACTTCCTTGCACACAAATTCGACCGAGGTCATTGCGCATGAGATCAACTATCATCACATTCTCTGCGGAGTCCTTCTCGCCGAACCCTTCCTCTGTAGCCGATAATCTCTTCGTACCTTTTATCGGTGCAGTTCGTATAGTTGATTTTTGACGTGATAGAAAAAGTTCAGGTGATGCTGAAGCGATTGTCAGTCCGGGAACTTCGAGATAACTCGAATATGGCGCAGGATTTTTGATCAATAATTCCGAAAAAAGCGCGCGTAGATCACCGTGGAAAGTTGAACTGAGAATTCGACAAGCATTTACTTGATAAACCCATCCCTCTAAAATTTCTTCTTGAATTGCCTGAACGTATTCTTTGTACTGATTCTCTTGCAGCGAACTGTGCCACTTATCTTCTATTTTTTTCCAAGGGTCAAGCGATTGCGGAAACGGAGAATCAATTACCTCTGCAAACCTGGCGGCGAGAAATTCACCTTCAAAAGTTGTAGATACAGCCCAGAATCCACCGCGATCTAAGTCTTTGGGGTCATTACTTATCTCTTCTAATCCAGTTGCTAAACGCCCACCCATCCAAAAGAAGCTTTCGCGCGCTTCGGATGCACTACTCATAGGAGAGAACGCTAGTGATTGGGAGCGCACTTTGGCGCTTCGGGCATTCCTGCGATAGATTTCGCTTCCTCGCGGACGTAGCGCAGTTGGTAGCGCGGAACCTTGCCAAGGTTCAGGTCGCCGGTTCGAACCCGGTCGTCCGCTCTGAATAAGCGCCGCTGTTCTTGATATGAATTTCATATCGATACGGTGGCGCTCTTTCTATGGTCGGGTGGCCGAGAGGCGAGGCTCAGGACTGCAAATCCTGCTACACGGGTTCAAATCCCGTCCCGACCTCCAGTACAAAACGACACAAGAAATTGTGAGGGTGTGATGGAGCTAGAGAAATCAGAACGACCATGGGGTCGCTACGAAGTTCTGCAAGAAGGCGCACACCATAAAATAAAATGCATCTGGGTTTATCCAGGAAAGCGTTTGTCATACCAACGTCATCAAAAGCGCGCAGAACATTGGTTTATTGTTTCTGGAAGCGCTGAAGTAACTCTCAATGGCGTAGTCACAAAGAATGTCGCTGGTGATTCCATAACTGTTGGAATTGGCGATCTACATCGCATCGGAAATATTGGCACTGATGATGTTATATTTATTGAAGTGCAAACAGGAACATACTTCGGAGAAGATGATATTGAGCGTATCGAGGACGATTTCGGACGCTAATAGATATGAAAAAACGTGGGGTATGATTTCCTCACAGCAAGGATCGTTGGCTCAGCGGTAGAGCACCACATTGACATTGTGGGGGTCACTGGTTCGATCCCAGTACGGTCCACGTAGTAATTCTAAACTTCTAGAAAAACGCGCAAACGCCGAATTGTCTCCTCCAAATACGTCGGAATCAATTCTTGATGTTCCTGATTTTTCGTTTCATAAAGATAGTTGAGCAACATCAACCGGCGATGAATGAGCAACATCTCTATGTCTGCTTTTGTATGTGCAGGTAATGGCATTACCGATTTGTAACCACTCAGAAGTGCTTGGTCTTGCTCGGGAGTGTCTAAATAGTACAAGGCTGTTGCGATATCTTGAATTGGTAAACCAATCCCGCTGTCATCAAAATCGAAAATAGAGAGTTGATTGTTGTGCCACTTCATATTCCAGCCATGTAAATCAGCGTGAATAACTTGGGTTGTGTTCTGCGAATAAAGTGCATCGGTTCCAGCAATAATTTTCTTGAATGCAGCGTCAATCAAATCCTTTTCCTGACTATCTAATTTACTCTTATCGCTGAGCAAGAAGTCTTCAGTCTCCCAAAATGGATCTTGAAACGATGGAAGGGCCGAATCACTAGGAAGAATGAAATCCTTCGATGAAGCATGCAGTCGCGCCATTGCCTGACCCAATGCATGTAACTGTTCCAAAGTCGGTTCGTCGCCAACTTCTTCACCATCTAGCCACGAATAGAGAATGCAATTGAGTTCTCGTCCACTATCTGAGTGCGCAAGTGTCGTGATGTACTCCCCTGCTCTATTTACAACTGGATGGGCTGTTTGAATTCCATCTACATTTTCTAGGAATCTAACCCATGCCACTTCTGCTCGAATATTTTGGACGTTTCGAGGTGAATTAATGTTTATTCGAAGAGCAAAGTTTTGATAAGACGTAGTTGTCACTTTGAAAGTCGCGTTATATTCAAAATTTAGCGATTCGATACCTAATATTGCGAGGTCATAAGCCTCAAGAACTGTTGAGGCAAAAATAGTCAGCTTCGCTATCTGTTCAGATTCTGGTAAATCAAAGAATGTCTTCCCCACGAGAAGATAATAACAATAGCCATCAGGTATTCTTCCTTGAATGATTGCATTTATCCCTGGCTTCTTAGCTGGCCTTTCCCTCATTATCGCTATCGGGGCACAGAATGCATTTGTAATCAAGCAAGGTCTTACAAAGGAACACGTATTCCTTACTGTCGCTATTTGCGCCATTTCAGATGCACTACTCATTGCATTGGGGGCCGCGGGACTTGGCAGTATCTTGCAATCTCAGCCAACACTTCTTGAGATTATCCGATGGTTTGGGGTTGCTTACCTAACATGGTTTGGAATCAAGAGCGTTCGTTCCGTTTTCCATAACGCAGTAATCGGAACTACAACTGGTGAATCGGCCAGTGCCAAAAAAGTTGCGACAACAGTCTTAGGATTTACATTCCTCAACCCACATGTCTACTTGGATACTGTTATCTTGCTGGGAAGTATCTCTAATCAATTCAAGGAGGATCGCTGGTTTTTTAGCCTAGGAGCGATGCTTGCAAGTCTCGTCTGGTTTACATCAATTGGCTTCGGAGCAAAAGCTGCATCGCGATATATGTCAAAGCCGATATTCTGGAAAGTTCTTGATTCAATTATTGCATGTGTAATGTTTTCAATTGCTGGCTATCTTGCTTTTGCAACTCTATGAAATGGTTACAGCTCGACCACCTAAATACCATTCAGTGAAATAAACCTCACCGCGGACTGAAACAGTTATGCCGTGAGGACTATTGAGCTTTCCTTCAAGAACATCGGGAGCAACTGAATCTGCGCCAGATATTTTGTTAGGCCAACCCTCTCGTGTATTCACATTCGACGTTGGAAGAATCGCTCGAACTTGATCATCTAAATCTATGGCAAGAATCGCCCCAAAGAGATCGGTGACAAGCAAGTCGCTCCCGCGCACAGCAAGAGACGAAGGACTTGTCATAATCGGGGCGCTAACTGAGCGAATGAAAGTCCCATCTTCTTTGAAATAGAGGACCCTCTTATTACTTCTATCTGCCACAGCAATTCGATTTACTGACTCTCGCGTATCAACTGCAACACCGTGTGGACAATCAAATTTTGTACCACTTGTTGAACCGTCAAATGTTTCGATAGCGCCATTTGCTCTGACAACGTGGACCAAGCTCAGACCATAGCCATCACCAATCCAGATATCTCCACTAGCAGCTAGTGCGATAGAGGTCGGTCTCCACTTATCTTGTTCATCAGAGCTTCGCACTGGTTGCTTGATTGTGCGCAAAATTTTTCCTTCTAGATTGATTTGAACAACTTGGCCCGGTATTTGTGCGCCAGGATCACAAATCCAAATAGTGTCATCACTGGCCACTGCAATACCGTGTGAAACTGCTACTCCGACTTCAATTCGTACATGCTTCTTCGTAGCGGGATCTAAAAATATTAGTGCTGCGCCGCCGGGTGCTTCGAAAACAATACGACCATCACTGAGAACACCAATACCTGAGTGCATCCACCCTTGCTTGGAATCTCCATCAAAGAGTGTTTGCCAAATAACTGGTGAGTTCAGATTCTTCAATTCCACGACACCATCAGTTCGCCTGCTTCATATGTTGCAACAGGATGCGCAAATGGTCCTGGTTCATTTTGTTCAGCATGTACAAGATGCAGACTTGGAATGGCGTTGATAAGTTGCATGACACCTTCGCGGATTTCTACGCGTGCGACTTGTTGTCCAACGCATCCATGTATTCCGTGACCAAAACCAATATGGCCAAAAGCATCGCGAGATAAATCGAACTTGTCGGGATCGGGGAACTGACGCTCATCATGATTTGCCGCAACTGGAGAAACAGATACCGATTGTCCAGCTTTGATATGAACATCACCCAGAGTTAGGTCCTCTGTTGCAGTTCGAGGAAATAGAGTGAGAAACATTGCACCAACGCGCATGAACTCTTCCATTCCACCAGCAATCAGCGTTGGATCGTCACGAAGCGCTTTAAGCTGTTCAGGATTATTGAGCAGGGCTGTCATGCATGTTGTAATCATGTATGCGACTGAATCTCGACCTGAGACCATCAAAGAAAGAGTGAGACCTTCAATTTCAGGAACCAATAGGTCGCTACGGAGTAGATCGCTAAGTACATCTTCTGCTAACTCATCTTTTTTCACCGCCAGAACGCGACGCAGGAATTCAACTTTCTCCTCCGTTGTTGAATCCCCCACAAACAATCGTGAATATTCTTGGCGAAATTGTTCAGGAATTCCTAGAACACGCATGTGACCAGCTGCAGATATGGGTTGAGAATAATGTTCGGTCACATCTACCGGTGTTGGCTGAGCCATCAAATGCTTGAGTTGCTTGGCAACTATTTCTTTCATGTCGCTTTCATAACCGCGAGCAGAGCGGACCGAATACCTATTCAAGATTGTTCTGCGAATTCTTGCGTGTTGTTCCCCATCTAAACCTAGAACGTTTCCAAGATCTAGTTCGCTATCTGAACTCAGTCCGTATTGTGCTTCAAGTGCCTCACCATGATGAGCTGGCATGCGCGCTGGTGTTTGACTAAATCGCTTATCTTCTAGAACCATCTTTGCTAGTTCATATCGGTTGATAATCAAGCCTTCATGACCATCAGAATATTCAAGTGGCGTTGCTGAACCTTCTTCGCGCCAGATTGCAAATGTTGGAGACGGACATGTTGGCGTTCCATCGTTGGGAATTCTGCGTACTTCATGCATGGGGCATTGCTCTTGCTTTGTAACTTCACTCATCGAACTATGCCTCCATCATTGATCTAGATTGCCGAAATTCTCGCGGCATATTCCAACCTACGATTCCAGTGGTGGTTCCGTTGCTTATGGTAGCCGCGACAAAGCGGTTATCGCTAGGACTTCCGTGCACAATTGTCAGAGGAACTCCGGCTTCCAAACTGCCGAGCATGAGAATCTTGTTTCCATAGATTTCAGACCAGAAGAATGGGTGAGTGGTAGGACTCGATTCTCCAGTGACGATAAATTTACCGACTGCTAATCCTTGCTCTATTGCAGATGTTTGATTCTCAAGGCGCATCGCCTTCTTTGTAATCGGATTATTCCACCGCGCTACATCGCCTGCCGCATAAATGTGCGGCGCCGCTACGCCATTTGAGTCACATAAAATCCCATTAGTTATATCTAATCCAGAATTAGCCAACCATTCGACATTTGGAATACAACCAATTGCAACGACTGCAATATCACCTGTAACTGATGATCCATCTGATAGCTCGAAAGTTATTCCTGATTCATCTTCTCTCACTGCAATAATCTCAACTCCATACTTAGTAAGTACATCATGCTCTAAAAACAAGTCATTGACTCGAGAGGCGAAATGTCCACCAGTAAGCGGTAACTGAGGCGCTGGCATCCGATCAATGACGGTTGCCTTGATTCCAAAATCACTGAGAGCGGATATAACTTCGGAGCCAAGCACGCCTGCGCCAATGACAACGGCGCTTTTGACTTCTGTTAGAGCATCCCGCAATCCAAGTGAATCATCGAGTGTTCGTAATACGTGGACTCGATTCATATTTTCTGTGCTCGCAAGTCTGCGAACAGATGCTCCCGTTGCAATTATCAAATCTTCAAAAGGTAGCGTTCGAGTATTTGTCTTTACTTCTTTTGATGAAACATCTAGACCTATTGCAATCTCCCCCAGAGAAAACTCAAGAGCCAATTCTGCAAATTTCTCTGATGAATCAATTGCAGTTTGACTACCTTGCCATTTTCCAGAAAGAACCTGCTTTGAAAGTGGTGGCCTGTTGTAGGGAAGATGTTTTTCAGCACCGATAAGAGTTATCTTTTTTGTGTACCCCTCAGCGCGCAGTGATTGAGCACATGTAAGACCTGCAAGCGAAGCACCAACAATAATAAGACCAGGTTCTTCGACCGACATCATTTCTACTCTTCGAGCGCAATCGCCTTTGCTGGACATAACGTTGCCGCCTTGCGCGCAAATGCAACATATTCATCACTAGGTGTATCAGTGAGTAAAACAACCAAACCATCATCATCTTGATCGAAAATCGAACCTGCAACTAATGCACATTGGCCCGCACCAATACAGGCTTCGCGATCTACTCTGATCTTCATTTACTCTCCTCGAATCTAAAATCTTATGAGGATATTAGTGTAAAACTCGCCTAAGGTCGCGAAAGAATTTCGCTATTTCTTGATTAGTTGGTACATAATCACCCCATGACTCAATGGGGAACACCAGATATGTATTCCAATCTCGCACGAGTAATGGTGCGCACACCTACGACAACGGGAAAATTTGTCGAAGATGGCCATTGGCGTATGCCAGATACTGTGGCACTCCTTGAAGAGCACAAATCATTTACTCGATTACTGGAATCCCTTGGTTGCACAGTAGATGTTGCGGGTTCAATAGAAGGTCTCGTTGATTCCGTTTATATGCACGATCCAATGATCATGACTCCACACGGTGCAATCCTTTTGAAAATGGCAAAGCCGGTGCGCTCCACCGAGCCAGGTTTCTTTCGAAAAGATTTAGAAAAGATTGGCGTTCCAATCCTTGGAGAACTAACTGCTCCCGCATATGCAGATGGTGGCGACAAAGTTTGGCTCGATGAGAAGACGCTACTCATTGGACATAGCTACCGCACTAATACAGCAGGTATCGAACAAATTCGCGATCTCCTTGCACCTTTTGGCGTAGATGTTCTCTCCTTTGATTTACCGCACTATGAAGGACCAGGGGCTGTTCTTCATTTGATGAGTGTTCTCTCCCCTATCGCTGGTGATAAAGCCGTTGTTTATGAACCACTTGCACCTGCGCGATTGCTTCAATATTTAGAATCACGCGGAATTACTTGGTTTACAGTGAGTGAGAAAGAGATGCTGACACAAGGCAGCAACATCTTGGCTGTTCGCCCCAACGTTGTTGTACTTGCCGCGGGTAATCCAGAGATTGAAAGTAAATTGAAGGCAGCGGGCGTTGAAGTACATCTCTTTGCCGGAAATAACGTTGCAGTCAAAGGCGATGGCGGTCCGACATGTATGACTGCGCCATTGCTACGGGTTCCAAACTAAACTTTCTTGTATCCCTTAGGACATACTGGTTTAGCGCCAACAATCTTTTGAGTTACTGAACCCTTTTTGCACTTGATGGCAATACTCTTTGGCGCAATCGCTTTAGTAGCAGCTTTTGCTTCCCCGGCTGGTTTTTCAGCAGCTGGTTCAGTAGGTGCTTTTACTGCTACTTGAGTGAGCTTTATTCGAATAGTTGGCACCGAGAAAGTGAAGTTCTTTGCCGATAGTTTCATCCAACCATTCTTTTCACTGAGCAAAGTTGTTGCAACATTTTGGACTGAGCCATCACCAGAGGTGATCGAAATCGTTGCACTCACTGGAGCCTTAGAAAAACCATAAAGGCAGCGCGCTGTATCTGATTTCATATTCAATTCATACGACCCCTTGAATTCAGCATTATCAAAACCGTTATGCGGACCAGCAACTTTGTAAGTCATAAATCCATCAACGAGTTCAGGCGGACTTGGATCATAGATACTTGCATTGGTTGAAATTATTCCTATCAAGCCATTTTTCGCATCGAAGCATGCTGGCCAACGAGCAACGCGCCAATTACCTGGAGTCATACCTGTGATATCCCATCTCGAATTCTCAACAGGTGCCGCTTTCAAGTATTTTGCGAGAGCATCGACATAACCCACATTGAAGTTTGGATCCTCGGGATTTTGCGTGTAGAGATACTGCCAATTCAACCGGTCACCTTGAGGTCGCTCGACGGGACAATCACGACCTCCGCAATTCATAAAAGCGGCGCTCAGAGCCTTATCTGCCGCAATCTCAGAAGTCTTTATTTCTGCGTAGCTAATGGGGACTTGGATTGAATTTCCTTCGATGCGTATTGAATTGATTTCTGAGGTCAGGGGTTCAACAGAAACGGAGGCATCCCCGACGCGTCCAAAGAGCCAACCAGTAATGCGATTATCCATCTGCATCGTCAAGCCGATTTTTTGGTTCTTGGTGAACTCACTGCGGATTGCACATTTACCTAGTTCAATCCACGCACAATCAAATCCCCGCTCAAAGGGGCTTCCATCTGTAGAGAAGGATTCAAAGAAATCATCTCCTGAAGGCAAAGTGCGAACACGGAAAGGTACATAGTTGCCGGATACATATTTCACTGGAATTACAGATGCATTGAAGGAAAAGACATATGCAACTCCTGGGTCACGTGTTGCAGGGTTGTAATCAATGTTGTAGCGAATAGAGATTTGTACCCCGTATAAGTTTCCGGCATCATCTTTCCACACACTTATTGCGCCACCTTGTGGCGTTTGAGCTTTTGCGTTCGCTGCGATTTTAGGCATATCTATTTCGTGATCAAATATCGCTTTTTTTAGATTTCCAGATGAATCCCCTAAATCAAATTCCTTGATGCACATATCACTCGGCGTTGAATTTGCCGTGCATGGTGGAACAATAAAATTGAGCATCAGCGCTCGTAGAGATTTGCAACGAGGGTCATCGACAGCAGAACAATAAAGTTGCTTCCCGCTGACATCGTCACGGCCCCATATTTGTGAATAATTCAATTGGCCAGATTCGATATCCCGAAATACAAAGCTAGACATGCCCGCTACTGGTTGATTCATCTGCCATGCGGCTTGCGCAGGGGTGGCAATCGGAAGAACTAGTGCCGCAATAGCTAAGGCAACAGATATAAGTTTCTTCATTTCAAAGGCCTCTCCGCCAGCAACACCGTAAGGCAACTATTCACAGACTTAGTCACATTGTCGAGTGAACACGCTACTTCTTCGTGTACCCCTTTGGGCACTTTGGTGTTACCCCTTTGACCTTCACAGTTGTTTTACCTTTCGTGCAAGATATTGTCTTAGATGCAGCTTTGATAGACGAATTAGAGAAGGCGAACTCAATATTTGGAGTCGAATAACTGAACTTCTTCGCAGCAAAATTTACCCAACCATTTTCTTCCAAGATAGCTGCTTCTGAATAATTCAATCTCTCCCCTGCCTTTGAAAATGCTGACGCAGTAACGCTGCTAGGGGTCACATTTGATTTCAAAAGACATCGCAAGATATCCGCTCGCATAGCCACTTGATAGTCAACTTTATTGATCTGTGATTGCGCATTCTTGAGTGCGCCTGAAACTTTTGAGACCAATTTCTGATTTTGAATCTCTGGAGGGTTCATTTGATACAGGCTCGCATTTGTAGAGACTACGCCTGCAAGATTTTTGGACTTAGAAACACAGGGTGACCATGAAATTCCTTGACGCCATTTTGATTCAGGCATCGAGGTCACTTGCCATTGGCTATCGACACCTTGAATATCGGTAAGCCCGTTAGAAACGACATCTGCCAAACCGATGTTGAACTCCGCATCTTTGAGGTTATCAGTGAGAATTCCCTCCCAGATTACATTCTCATACTGTTCATATGCTTGAGGGCATACCACGACTTCATCACCACAACGATTGTATGCCGCTTTTAATTCTCTGACTTTATTGATATCCAAAACATTATTAATTGCATAAACAGGTGAAGATACTGATGCTCTTCCACCAATTACTAAAAGATTAGCGGATGCCGAAATTTTCTTCTCTTGAATTTTCAAATCTAAAATTTGTGAGGAAAGCCAACCCTGTAATTTGTTATCCATCTGCATCGATATTGATACATTTGTATCATCAAGAAAATGGCCTTGAGTCACGCACAATCCTTTTTCGCTCCAATGACAATCACTATCATCGTCTAGTTTCCCTGATGACGGATTTACACCCAAGAGATCCGAATCACCATCGGTGACGATGAAATCAAGTGGAGCAAATTTTCCCGATTTGTATTTCACAGGATGGATGGCAATTTTGAAATCCACCAAATTAGCCAGATTGACTTTATTAGTCTCTTTATTTTTTGTGACTACGTAAGTGAGCGAAACTTCAGTGGCGACCTCAGATGCAGGGTCTTTAGACTTGCCCGGTGCAAACTTCCATATTGAAATTCCTCCCCCAACCCCAATCTTCGCGGCTGTGTTAGCGGCAATTCTTGGTGTGGGAACTTCGCGAAGAAAAGTCGCTGGAATCATCTTTCCATCGCGGCCTGTCATCTCTACACCACGAATACAGAAATCTGAACTCGTCGATTTCGCAGAACAGTGTGGAAGAATTATTTGAACTCGAAACTCATCAAGACTAGAACAACGAGAATCATTCAGCGCTTTACAGATTCGCTGCTTTCCATCACTAGTCGTTCCACTAATTATTGAGCTACGCACCTTACCGTGCTCGAGTATTTGGAAAACTATGTTTGATTTCGATGTATCAAGTTCGGGAACAGTAATCATTGTGTGAGCGGCTGCCGGATTCGAAGTTGAAACCGTGGAGACCAGAAATACGAATACAAAAAGTATTCTTTTGAAATCGATCACTTTGTTAGTCCTTCAATAAAGGTCAAGGAGTTTTGAAAGATAAGTTCAGCATCATAATCCAGGGTGGCAACGTGATAACTGTTAGTCAATTCGATGCGGTTCTTATTAGTCGAGGAAATTCCCTTCATCACTATTTCTGTGTTCGAAACAGGCAATGTGTGATCATCAACGCTATGAAATAATTGAACAGGCAAAGTAATTTCCCCTAATTTCTCACGAGTGATTTTGAGCATCTTGAGAAGTTCGTGAACACCTACAAGCGGAGTCGCGTTATATCCCCATTCTGAAATTCCAGGGCGTTTGATATCACCTGACACCGCTTTACGCATTTTTACAATGCGCGATACCCACCATGCTACTGGTACTGGAACAAATGGAAGATGAATCATTGGATTAACAAGGATGATGCCGCGGATTCTTGATTGATGTTTTTGTGTTACATGCAATGTGGTTCCGCCACCCATCGATAAACCACACATAAAAATAACATCACATTTTTGTGACAATTCATCCAAAACTGACTCCACACATGCCGGCCACTCTTGCCACTTCACCCTATTCAAATCTTCTGGCTTTGTTCCATGACCTGGTAACAAGGGAACTCGCACTGTGTATCCGCGACCATTGAGAAACTCCGCCCACGGCCGCATCGATGCAGGAGAGCCAGTGAATCCATGAACAAGAATGATTCCAATTCTTTCGTTAGCGCCACTTCCTTGGGCGGCGAAAGATTGAAGTAATCCGGCAGGTGCCCCATGTGAACTCATGGGGCTAAGGTACGCCTTACATCCTTGTCTGTTCAATCACCTACCATCAGACAATATGAACGTTGCGCGAAGTTCCAATACCAATAATGGCCGACACCTGAGTTCGACCACTTTTGTTATTTTGGATCTAGAAACAACCGGTGCTTCACCAAATGCAGGTGCGGGTATCACAGAGATTGGTGCGGTGAAAGTTCGCGGCGGTGAAGTAATTGGAATTTTCGAAACTTTCATCAATCCTAGAGAATCAATTCCGCCATATATAACTGAGCTTACTGGAATCACAGATGAAATGGTCATGTATGCCCCGCCTATTGAAAACGCGCTACCAACACTTTTGGAATTCTTAGGCCATGAAGATGAATGCATCCTGGTTGCACACAACGCACCCTTTGATTTAGGTTTTCTCAAAGCAGCATCGGCGATGCATGAGTATCCGTGGCCGAAATATCAAGTGTTAGACACTGTAAAACTCGCACGCCATTTACTGACTCGAGATGAAGTCTACGACTGCAAACTTTCGACACTTGCACAATTCTTTGATACACCTATCCAACCAACGCACCGCGCACTCGATGATGCCCACTCCACCGTTGCAGTTTTACATGGCCTCTTTGAAAGACTTGGAGGTTTTGAGGTTGATACGGTGGAAAAACTCTTTGAATTTCTTGCAGATAAGAAGAAGCGCTTGCGGGAGAAAATACCAAAAGAGTTCTAGGAAGAAATCTTCTTACTCAGTTCGCCCCATTGCAGCACCAATCTAGATGCGGCTCCGCTATCAATAGCAATGACAGCTTGCTCAATTCCAGATTTCATTCGCTCATGTAAAGAGAGTTCGAACTTTCCAGCGTAAGCAGCAATAGCAGCAGCTGCGTTGAGAACCACTGCATCGCGATGTGGGCCGCGCTCCCCCGAAAAGATTGCATTGGTGATCCGTGCATTTTCAACACTATCTCCTCCGACGAGGGCCGATATTGGAGCACGTTCAATTCCGAAATCTAACGGGTCCAAAAGATCACTTGAAATACTTCCTTTTCCAATCGTTAGGACTGAGGTAGTCGTAGCAAGTGTTATCTCGTCTAACCCATCATCTCCGCGGAATACAAAGCCATCGACTCCTCGATCAGCTAATACTTGTGCCATTACTAAATGCATTCGATCATTTGCAACGCCAATGGCTGCCGCTTTCGGACGTGCTGGATTTGCAAGTGGTCCCAAAATATTGAATACAGTTGGCACTCCTAACTCTTTACGAGCAGGGGCTGCAAAGCGCATCGCTGGATGAAATTTAGGCGCAAAACAAAATCCAATTCCCAGCTCGGAAAAAGTCTGCTCAACACCTTTGCCATCAAGGCCAATGGTTATACCGAGTGCCTCTAGGAGGTCCGCCGAACCTGACTTAGATGAGGCTGCGCGATTTCCATGTTTGAGAACTTTCGCTCCAGCTGCCGCTGCAATTATTGCGGCAGTTGTCGAAATATTTATCGTATGTGCGCCGTCGCCACCAGTTCCAACTGTGTCTACTGCTCTCTCATTTATTGATATCGGTGCACAGTGTTGATACATCTGTGCCACCAGCGCACCGACTTCTTCAGAAGTTTCGCCTTTTGCCTTTAGGGCCAGCAAAAATTCTTTAGTAGTTTCTATATCTGTGCGATCTTCAAGAATTTCATTGATGCACCACGAGATATCGCCAACTTCTAAATCAAGTCCGCTCTTGAGGCGATCAATATGAGTACGCCAGCTCATCTCAATAGAACTTACGCAGATGTAAGGCTTGCACCGCGCAGCAAATTCGCTGCTGTATGGGCAAGTGTAAAAGGATCGATTGGATGCATTACTGATGCTTCAGCCATCGACCACGCTGCTAGCCATGCATCTTCTTTGCGACCTGTAATCACTAGAACAGGTGGGCATTCAAAAATTTCATCTTTGAGTTGGCGGGCAATTCCCATTCCGCCTTCAGGAACCGCTTCGCCATCGAGAATGAAAAGATCTATCTGGTTATTTGCAGTTGCGCCCTTGCGATCAGTGAATAGTCGAAGCGCTTTACCTGTAGCAAATTCAATAATTTCATGGGTAGGTAAATCTGCTGCCAAACGAGTACCTAGAGCGCCAGAAATAGCGGCACGAACAGAGGAATCATCTGAATAGACGAGTATTCGTAATGTGGCGCTAGCACTCATAGACATGCGATAAGTCTATTCTCGAAAGTGCAAAAGCCAGCGCAATCATGAGTGACCTGTTTCACCTGCAGAAGCCCGAATTGCCCTTCACTTTGGGTGCCTGCAAGGAGACTCCGAGAGCCTTTTCGGGAATAATCGCCTCATGCAAACGACGAGCGCGCCAGACCGCCATAAAATCACTCGCCCTAATGCAGTGGCTGTTGGAACAATTGTTTGGCTCTCCAGTGAACTGATGTTTTTCGCTGGTCTCTTCGCAATCTATTTCACGATTCGCGCAGTGCAAGGACCGCAAATCTGGTTGGAATCTACGGAACTACTAAGCATTCCATTTGCGGCGCTCAATACTACGGTTCTTGTTCTTTCCTCAGTCACTTGCCAATTTGGAGTTTTCGCAGCAGAACGTTTTCAAAATAAGCGCACCGGCACATTGATTCAGATCAACAAATGGGGAATGCGCGAATGGTTCTCGCTGACATTTCTTATGGGTGCATTCTTTATCGCTGGTCAAATTTATGAGTATGCAGTTCTAGTTAGCGAAAATTTGACTCTTTCATCGAATGCTTATGGCTCTGTCTTTTATATTGCCACAGGCTTTCACGGACTTCACGTCACTGGTGGGCTAATCGCTTTTCTCATCGTCATGATCCGCGTTGCTAAAGCACGTAGATTTACACATCAGCAAGCAACGACTGCAATTGTGGTCTCTTATTACTGGCACTTCGTCGATGTTGTTTGGATCGCACTCTTTGCAGCGATCTACCTAATTAAGTGATTCGAAGGGTACCTCGTGAAATATCTATCTAGATATCGCAGACACAAATCGGCCGGACCATTACTTCTACTCTTCGCTCTTTTTGCAATCGGTACGACGTTCTCTGTTGCAAGTGCAACTACTACCCCTGAACAGAGTGAGTTTTCGCGTTCGACTGCAATTGAAGAAGGACGTGAAATTTTTCTCAAAGGTTGTTCTTCTTGTCATGGTTTGAACTTGGAAGGCAGCGCTATTGCTCCATCGCTTCTCGGTGTTGGCGCGGCATCCGTTGATTTCCAAGTTGGTACTGGACGTATGCCTGTTGGTGACTTGAGCGTTCAAATTATGCGCAAGCCTCCTGTCTATGATGAAAAGGAAGTAGCGGCTCTCGCCGCCTACGTTGCCTCACTTGCACCTGGTCCTGAAATTCCAACGGAAGCCTCACTCAATTATGAACGCGATGGAAGCACAGCCGAAGGTGGCGAGCTATTCCGCACAAATTGCGCGATGTGTCACAACTTTGCAGCACAAGGTGGAGCGCTGACACAAGGAAAATATGCACCAACACTTATGGGCGTTGAAGCGAAGTACATTGCTGAAGCGATGACAACTGGTCCGCAGGCGATGCCAGTATTTAGCGATAAAACTCTGACACCTGAAGAAAAACTTTCTATCATCAAGTGGGTAAAAGCAGTTGAAGCAGAGCCTGCTCTCGGTGGCGCATCACTTGGTCGCGTAGGCCCCGTTACAGAAGGATTACTAGTCTGGACTCTTGGAATTGGTCTGCTCATCGGAGTAGCTGTTTGGCTTGCGATGAAGGCGAGATAAGAACATGTCTAATGAATTGGAAGCAATCAAAGATCCTGGAGTGCCAGCGCACATACATCGCCAGGCCGATCTTGATCCAAAAGCTGAACAGAAAGCAGAGCGACAAGTAGCAATTCTCTTCGCACTCTCATCCTTAGGAACTCTTCTTTTCATTTATTCATATATTTGGATCTCAGAAGATCTATTCATTTTCTTTCCAATTCTTGGAAGTACAAATGCAAAGCAACTTTTCTTGGGATTAGGTCTTGCATTTTCACTCTTCTTTATTGGAGCTGGCGCAATCCACTGGGCAAAGACTTTGATGCCCGATGAAGAAGTTATTGCGATGCGACATGAGATGCGATCAGAGGATGAAGACCGTAGTGAATTAGTCAAGACTGCAAAGCAAGGCGCCGCTGCTGCTGCCCTTGGTCGTCGATCACTCATCAAACGCTCACTTGGTTTATCACTTGGTTTAGTTGGATTATCACCGTTGCTACTTCTGCGCGATCTTGGCCCTCTTCCTGGAAAGAAATTAGAGACCACAAGTTGGAAAACGGGAACTCGTTTAGTCACTGATCCAGGTGATCGTCCAATAAAGCCATCTGATTTAGAAGTTGGAGCGGTTGCTCAAGTTTTACCTGCAATAAAAGAAGGTGGCCACCGAGCACTCTCTGACATTGGAAAAGATGCGGTTCTCCTCATTCGTCTTCGCCAAGAAGAATTCCAACTAGATCCAGAGCGCCTTGCAATGACCTACGAAGGCATCATCGCCTTCTCGAAGATTTGTTCACACATGGGCTGCGCCGTTGCACTCTACGAGCAACAGACAAAGCACCTCCTATGCCCATGTCATCAATCAACTTTCGACGTTACTCGTGCGGCAAAAGTTATCTTTGGCCCATCTGCCCGACCTCTGCCACAATTAGCAATAACAGTTGATGACGAGGGTTACCTTGTTGCACAGAGTCCTTTCAACGAACCTGTTGGACCTAGTTACTGGGAGAGAAACTCACAATGACCGCACGCGAGCGAGTAGCAGGCACAGTCGCCAATTATGTAGACGAGCGCACTGGTGCTGCTAAATGGATGAAGAAGAATCTCAACAAAGTCTTCCCCGATCACTGGTCATTCCTACTTGGTGAGATCGCACTTTATTCTTTCATTATCTTGTTGCTCTCAGGAACTTTTCTTACATTTTGGTTTGATCCATCCCAACGTGAAGTTGTATACGAGGGAAGCTACGAACCACTCAATGGAATAGAGATGTCTGCTGCATATGCATCAACTCTTCATATTTCATTTGAAGTTCGCGGTGGGCTTTTGATGCGCCAGATCCACCACTGGGCTGCACTTCTATTTATGGTTGCAATCGTTGTTCACTTACTCCGTGTTTATTTCACTGGCGCTTTTCGCAAGCCTCGCGAATTCAACTGGATTATCGGTGTAGGACTTCTCACACTTGGAATCGTTGAAGGCTTTCTAGGCTACTCATTGCCTGATGATCTTTTATCAGGCACGGGAGTACGTATCGCTCAAGCGATTATTCAGGCGCTACCTATTGTGGGTTCCTACCTCTCATTCTTTGCCTTCGGTGGCGAATTCCCTGGCGAGTCATTCATTCCGCGCATCTATACAGTTCACGTTTTGTTATTGCCGGGAATTTTCTTAGCACTAATAACAGTGCACCTCATGTTGGTCTGGTACCAGAAGCACACCCAATATCCAGGCCCTGGTCGCACAGAGAAAAATGTTGTTGGCTACCCACTCTTTCCTGTGTACATGGCAAAGGCTGGCGGATTCTTCTTCATCGTATTCGGTGTAACTGCATTCTTATC
>CAMCCH010000005.1 GCA_945873335.1 Bifidobacterium breve
TCGGTGCCTTTCACACCGGGGGCTTTTCTTCTTTAACTATCTAATTGTGTATCCACCATCGACAACTAAATCAGCGCCATTAATCATGTCTGCACCATCTGAAGATAAGAAAATTACGGCAGCAGCAACTTCTTCTGGTTCAGCGAAACGGCCAACAGGAATCTGTGCTTTGTGTGCATCGCCTTTTTCGCCGGCCCATGCTTTCTTACCTAATTCCGTAAGTACAACAGTAGGAGAGACAGAATTTACATTGATTCCGCGGCCGCCCCATTCAGATGCTAAAACTTTTGTTACACCGAGAACACCAAATTTAGAGGCGCAATATGCAACATGATCTGTAAGCGCAACGCTGGCAGCCTGGGATGCCAAGTTAATGATTTTTCCTTTTCCAACTTTTAACATTTCTCGTCCAACACTTTGAGAAACAAAGAATGTACCGCTGAGATTTACGGCGATTGTTGTGTTCCAGTCTGATGCTTTAACGGATTCAGCCGGATCTAGCACGGCCATTCCTGCACTGTTTACCAAAATATCGATACGTCCATGTACTGAGATGACTTCCGCAACTGCTTTATCTATTGAGGCGATATCAGTTACATTGCACACGTGTGCAGTTGAACCATTCTTGATATCAGATGCTACTTTTTGAGCAGCATCAATATTCATATCAACAACAGCAACGGTTACTCCCTTTTTAGCAAAGTTTTCGCAAATTGATTTGCCAATTCCAGAGGCACCGCCAGTAACAAGTGCAATCTTGTTAGCGAGAGAAAAGTTCATATCAACGGTCATAGCGAGCCCCAGCTTTCATATAAGCAGTATTTTACTCTGGCAACTTTACTGGCAATCTGGAATACTTCAACATAGGTTTTAGCCGTCGAAGAATGGATTGGTTACACATTGCCATATGTACTAAATGATCCTGAAGATTTTGTTGATGAAGCTACCGAAGGATTTGTAACCGCACACTCTCACCTAGTAAGGCGAGTACAAGGTGGCGTTGTTAGAAATCAAGAGAAAACACAAGGACAAGTTGCTGTTGTCATTGGTGGCGGCTCAGGACATTACCCTGCATTTGCTGGAATTGTGGGCCCCGGATTAGCACACGGCGCAGTAGTAGGAAATGTTTTTTCTTCACCATCAACACAGCGCGTACATACTGTTTGTAAAGCTGTAGAAGCAGGCGGCGGAGTTCTGTTGAGTTATGGAAATTACGCTGGCGATGTTATGAATTTCAACTTGGCACAATCACAACTCAATGCCGAAGGAATTCCGTGTAAAACAGTTCTTGTTACAGATGACATTATGAGTGCGAGCAAAGAAGAATTTCATAAGCGCCGAGGAATTGCTGGCGATCTATTTGTATTCAAAGTTGCAGCGGCCGCTGCTGAAGCAGGATATTCACTCGATGAGGTTTACAGAGTTGCAGTCGAAGCGAATGAGCGCACCCGCACAATTGGCGTTGCATTCTCTGGTTGTACTTTGCCGGGCAAAACCGAACCGTTATTTACTGTTCTAAAAGGACGCATGGCACTCGGCTTAGGTATTCATGGAGAACCTGGACTTAGCGAAAGCGACATTCCAACATCTAAAGAACTAGCCCTAGAACTTGTAACTCACTTGCTGGAAGAGACGCCTGATTCATGTCGAAATGATTCAAAGATTCGACTGTGTGTCTTGGTCAACGGCTTGGGTGGAGTTAAGTATGAAGAGCTCTATGTGCTCTATAACAATATTTCTGCAATCCTAAAAGAGAAAAATATCGAAATTGTTGAGCCAGAAGTTGGGGAACTTGTTACCAGCTTTGAAATGGCAGGCGCATCACTTACTTTTACATGGCTCAATGAGGAACAAGAAGGATTTTGGAAGAAGCCAACATATACACCGGGGTATAAAAAAGGCACCGTCTCTCTAGGTTCTGGCTCATCTCAATCTAATGCCCTACAGGATGAGAAGAAAGAAATCTCTAAAGGAAGTTCAGAATCACAGGAATGTGCAAAAAATGTTCTAAAAATATTGCAACTCATGGAAACCAACACCGTGCAGCGTGCAGATGAGTATGGACTCTTAGATTCATATGCTGGCGATGGAGATCATGGAATCGGTATGGCGCGCGGTGCACATGCTGCAGCTAGTGCAGCGAAGCAATATGTAGATGCCGGTGCAGGCGCTGGATCTACCCTTGAAGCAGCAGCAGATTCTTGGTCTGATAAAGCAGGAGGAACTTCAGGAATTATCTGGGGAATTATCTTGCGAGAAATTGGTAAAGAGTTTGGTGATTCAGTAAAGCCATCGGCGCAAGTAGTAGCTAGTGCAGTTGCAAGAGCCTCCGCCGAAGTTACAAAATTTGGAAAAGCGCAGATTGGCGATAAGACACTCGTAGATGTGCTCATTCCATTTTCACAGAAATTAGTAAGTGAAAACGGAAAGTCACTTCCAGAGGCTTGGCGCAGTGCAAGTGGCGTAGCTTTAAGCTCGGCAGCAGATACAGCCAACTTACTTCCAAAAATTGGTCGCGCACGCCCACATGCGGAGAAGAGCTTGGGGCATCAAGATCCAGGGGCAACATCACTAGCAATGATTATTTCCACAATCGCTAATTTCTTGGAAGGAAAATGATATGACCAAGAAATTTCGCGTAGTAATCGGTAGCGACGATGCAGGTTTCCAATATAAAGAGATCTTGAAAAAACAGTTGCAAAGTGATGCCAACGTTGACTCAGTTGTAGATGTTGGAGTCGATGCATCAAGTAAGACTCCTTACCCAGATGTTGCAATTGCTGCAGCGCAGATGATTGCTGATGGAAAAGCTGACAGAGCGCTGTTGATTTGCGGTACTGGTCTTGGAGTTGCAATCTCTGCCAATAAAGTAAAAGGAATACGGGCAGCTACGGCCCACGATAGTTATTCAGTAGAGCGACTTGTGCTTAGTAATAATGCGCAAGTTCTGACTTTTGGTCAACGTGTTATTGGTATTGAATTAGCCTCACGATTAGCAAAAGAGTGGCTTACATATCATTTTGATGAAAGTTCGGCATCAGCACAAAAAGTTGCACTTATTACTGAATTTGAAAATAAAGATTAATAGATGGCAAGTCGCGCAGGCAAACTACTAGTAGGCGTAAATCTCAAGATGTATATGGATAGAGAACAGACCCTCTCATGGTTAGATGCAGCAGTTACTGGCTTAGGTAGTATCAATAGTGACGACGTTGAACTCTTTCTTCTTCCATCAGCGCCACTTATTTCCGACTGCATAGAAAGAACATCAGCTTCTCTTCTTGCAATCGGAGCCCAAAATATAAGCGCGCATGATTCTGGTGCCTTTACTGGTGAGATTAGCCCCCAATTGCTTGCTCAAATGGGTTGTGAATATGCACTCATTGGTCACCACGAAAGACGAACACTCTTTGGTGAAAGCAACGATGTAATTTCTCAAAAGATTGCGGCGGGCAATAGAAATAATCTCATTCCGATTGTGTGTATCGGCGAGATCAGCAAAGAGGATAAGTCAGCTGCGGTAGAGGTAAAAACTCAGATTAGAAGCGCTGTGAAGGAGCAAAAGAATCTAAAGAAGTTAGTTATTGCATATGAGCCAACGTGGGCGATTGGGGTAGATCAGCCAGCCTCAGCCGAACATATAAATAAAATGTGCTCGCTCATCCGCACAGAATTAGAGGATATGAATATTCAAAATTTTCGTATACTTTATGGGGGCAGCGCGGGTGAGGGTCTATTTGAATTAATCTCTCAAACATGTGATGGATTATTTCTTGGTCGCAGATCTCATAACCCTCAAACTTATATTTCAATAGTTCAAGAATGTATTTCAATCAAAGCGGCAAACCTATGAAAATGAAAGAGGACCACAAATGAGCCCAACAATGAAGGCAGTCGTATGTCATGGTCCAATGGATTACAAGTTAGAGGATGTAGAAATACCTACGCCATCTAAGGGCGAAGCACTTGTACGAGTAGAAGCTGTTGGTATTTGCGCTAGTGATTTGAAGTGTTATCACGGTGCATCAAAGTTTTGGGGAGATGCAAATAGACCTGCTTGGGCTGAGACTGAAGTAATTCCAGGTCATGAATTCGTAGGCGAGATTGCGCAAATTGATGAAGAAGCAAGCAAGCGCTGGGGAGTAGTAGTGGGTGACCGAGTTGTGGCAGAACAGATTGTTCCTTGCGAAGAGTGTCGCTATTGCAAGCGCGGTGAATATTGGATGTGTGCACCCCACGGAATGTTTGGTTTCAAGAGAAAAACTCCCGGTGCTATGGCTTCGTATATGGTTTTTTCAAAGCATTCTCGTGTTCACAAAATTTCGAAGAGTGTAAAACCAGCGCATGCTGCATATGCAGAACCGTTGTCATGCGCACTTCATGCTGTGGAGCGAGCCAATATCAAAAATACCGATGTCGTTGTTGTTGCAGGATGCGGTCCTATTGGTCTTGGAATGATTGCTGGCGCTGCTGTGAAAAAACCTGCAATTCTTATTGCATTGGACTTAGATGATCGTAAGTTGGCAGTTGCAAAAGAATGTGGCGCAACGCTTACTATCAATATCGGGCGCGAAAATGCGATTGAAATAGTCAAAGAATTGACTGAAGGATATGGCGCAGATATTTACTTGGAGGGCACTGGTCATCCAAGTGCAGTTGCGCAAGGTCTACAAATTTTGCGCAAACTTGGAACCTTTGTTTTGTATAGCGTCTTCAAAGAAGATGTAACTGTTGATTGGAGCATTATCAGCGATGATAAAGAGCTCGATGTTCTAGGTGCTCACCTTGGTCCACATTGCTGGCCAGCTGCAATTGCCATGATTGAATCAGGAAAATTGCCGTTGGATAAAATCTGTACCCACCAACTTCCACTCGCAGATTTCCAAAAGGGTCTTGATATGGTTTCAGCAGGAAACGAATCCATCAAGGTTTCGCTCATACCGTAATCTTTTTATGGATAAAGCCCGCGTAATCTATGGGCTTCTGCAACGCGCGCAACACCGATCATATGTGCTGCTTCGCGCCATGAAACCTTCTTAGTGCGAGCCATCTCTTCAACTTCGCGGAAAGAGCGCATCATGATCTCGTTGAGATTTGATTTCACTTCATCAGCAGTCCAGAAATAATTTTGCTTATCTTGAACCCATTCGAAGTACGAAACGATTACTCCACCTGAGTTTGCCAAGATATCTGGAACAACAAGAATGTGATTCGCATTGAGAATTGCATCTCCGCCAGGAGTAGTTGGGGCATTTGCGCCTTCAACAATAACTTTTGCTCGAATTCCTGAGGCATTCTTCTCAGTGATTGCATCAGCGAGTGCAGCAGGAATAAGAACGTCGACATCTAAATGGATGAGTTCCTCTTGTGTGAGTTTGTCAGTTCCAGGCAAATTTAGATTGTTATTAGCTAAGAAATGGTTCCACAACTCATTAACGTTCTTGAAACCTGTAACGCCGCCATTGACATCACTAACAGCAACAATTTTGAGGCCTAAATTTTCAAGTGCGATAGCAGCCCAATAACCAACTTTTCCAAAGCCTTGAATTGCAACAGTTGCACCCTTGGGATCAATACCCTTTACGAGTAGCGCTTCTATTGCAGATATTGCAACGCCATCACCAGTTGCAGAAGTTCTACCGAGTGAGCCACCGAGAACAATTGGTTTTCCTGTAACAACACCTGGAACTGCAAAACCAGCGTTGACAGAATATGTATCCATCATCCACGCCATATTTCTCTCATCTGTTCCAACATCGGGGGCGGGGATATCGCGCTCTGGTCCGATGATTGGTAAAATTTCAGATGTGTAACGACGAGTTAGGCGTTCATTTTCAGCGAGCGAAAGAGTGTGCGCATCAACTGCGATTCCGCCTTTAGCCCCGCCATAGGGAAGATTTGTAAGTGCGCATTTCCAAGTCATCAACATTGCAAGCGCAACGGTTTCATCCATATCAATTGTTGGGTGAAAGCGAACACCGCCCTTTGATGGGCCTCGCGTTGTTGAATACTGGACTCGAAAGCCTTTATACATCTCCACATTGCCGTTATCTCGGCGAAGCGGAACGGCAACTTCCAAAATACGACGCGGCGTTGAAAGTGTCTGCCAATCGTTTTCTGTTAGCTCTAATAGTTCTACAGCGCGACGTAATTGTGCACGCGCGGTCTCAAGTGCTGACTCCATTGTCATCTCTTTTTCGAAAACGTTATTTGGTTTAGCTACGTAGCGCTTCCGCAAGACTGCGGAAATCTTCTACCAAAATATCAATCTCTTCCTGGCCATGTGCCAAGCTGATCAACCATTGTTCATCGAGTCCCGGAGGCGTAATTACTCCACGATTGAGCGACCAGAGCCATGAGAGCTCTGCGATTTTGAAATCAGTTGCTTTGTAATCGCGGTAGTTGCGCACGGGCAGCGTTGACCATGTGATGCAACCTTTTACGCCAAAACCAACAGTGTGCGCTGGTAATTGGTATTGCTCAATAATTTCGGTAATACGTGCAAGTGCCTGCATGTTGAGAGCCTCTGCTTTCGCAAGTGCTTCTTCAGTACAGATTTTATCAACTGCGCGTACACCAGCCATTGCTAGTGGATTACCGTTGAAAGTACCAAAGTGTGCAAGACGGCCATCGGCAACTGCATCCATGTACTTCTTCTTGCCACCAAATGCTGCAAGTGGAACTCCACCGCCGATTGATTTAGCAAGTGTGATCAGATCTGGTTTTACACCAAGACGTTGTGCTGCGCCTTGTGGTCCAGCAGTAAGTCCTGTTTTAACTTCATCAAAAATAAGAATGATGTCGTAGTGATCACAGAGTGCGCGAACACCTTCAAGGTATCCAGCATCTGGGAGAACAATCGCAATATTTTCTAGAACTGGTTCGAGAATAAAGCAGGCAATATTCTTTGCATGCTCTTCAAATGTCTTTTCAAGTGCTACAAGATTGTTATAAGGAACAACGTAGACATCACCAGGAACTGTTCCAGCGTATGCAACTGCATTTGGTGATTGTGCATCGCCAGCTTCATCAAGTGCTGGTTTTGCAGAGACCATAAGTGGATCAAATGAACCGTGGTATCCGCCTTCAATCTTTACAACGCCATTCTTTCCAGAATATGCGCGAGCAAGTCGAGTCGCATACATTGTTGCTTCAGTACCTGAGTTCGCAAATCGAACTTGGTCAATAGAAAAGCGCTTACAGATACGTTCACCTGCATCGCGAGAAATTGGTGATGGTGTAACGAAGAGCATTCCTTCTTTGAGAGATGCCTCAATTTCGCCTACAACAACTGGGTTGAGGTGGCCAGCGAGCATTGCTCCAAAGCCCATTGATAGGTCGAGTAAGCGACGTCCATCAACATCGATCATCCATGCACCTTGTGCTGAAACGATTGAGATTGGATATGGATCCCAGTGTTGGAAGCTAGAAGGAACACCCATAGGCATTGTTCGCAGCGCGAGGGCGCTCTCTTTTTCAGAGGCTGAAGTATTTTCTTTAAAGCGCGCCCATTCTTGATCTAACAGGGCCTGGACTTTTGTTACTGAGAGCGGCTCGGATGTTGCGGGTACTGATCTAAACGTTTGCGCATGGTTAGCGTGGGTTTTCATTTTTTGCATTTTCGATTCCAAGGCTTTCCCGGAACCCCTAATGCCTTACTCCCTACAGAGTTTGTTACCCCGCGAGTTTAGCAAGTAAAGACTTTAAAGCAAGTGCAGAAATTTTATGCGTGTTTACGCATGAAAAAAATGTCCTTATTTCATAAAAAGTGCGTTTAATCTTTTTGTTGTGAAAAAAAGTCCAACAATAATCATGACTATAAAATAGGAAACATGGCCCAAAAGTCCAAGATTTATCTGCCCTAGGGTAAGTCCTCGAACCAGGTGGATTGCTTGTGAAAGCGGAAGTGCCTTAATAATAAATTGTAACCACTCTGGGAAAACAGTAAGTGGATAAAAAGAACCAGAAAATAGAAACATAGGAAGTAAAAAGATATTGATTATTTCTAATTGCTGAAAAGATTTCATATAAGTAGTAAGTGCCATACCAACTGCTGCAAAACCAAATGCAATAAGTACTGCAGCCGGAATCGCCAAGATTCCCCACAAACTCGGAATCAACCCAAGCGGTGCGACAACGGCCATAAATCCAACCCCGTAAAGAAAACCACGAACAAGTGCTAGTCCAATTTCACCAAGTGCAACATCTAGTGGACCAAGTGATGTTGCGAGCATGCCGTGGTAAATACGATCGTGTTTGAGTTTGAAGTAGATATTAAAGGTGGAGTCATAAATCGCTCCATTCATTGCACTTGTGGCAAGGAGCGCTGGTGCGATGTAGGCGGCATAAGGAATGCTCAAGCCATTACTTTCAATATTGCCAATCAACTCGCCAAGACCATAACCGAAAGCAAAGAGGTAGAGCACGGGTTCAACGAATCCAGAGAGGATCACCATCCAGGTGGAAGATTTGAATGCAATGTAACCGCGTTCAAAGATTGCTCGAGAGCGCCCAGAGTAAACGCGCTCGCCTAATCGCCCTCGACGCGCTTCGGCAATAGCAACGGCTGCACTAATAATCATTTCGCTAGCCTCATAGTGAATATACGGCGAGAGAAAAATATGCCGAGCGCTAGAAGTGTTAGAAGGAAGACCATGTGAGTTATTGCCATTGTCTGGGTGAGGGCGTGACCATAAGTGAGATAACGACCGAGTTCAGTGGCATGCCACAGCGGTGAGATCCAACCAATCCATTGCAGATAAATCGGCATCGATGAAAGTGGATAGAAAGTTCCTGAAAAAAGAAAGAGTGGCATCATCACAAAACGATTGAAAATGACAAAAAACATATTTTCATCTTTTAAAAGTCCTGCTATTGCCTGTGTAATTGAACCAAATGCAACACCAGCCATCACAGCAGTTGGAATTGCCAGCCATGCCTTACTGGATTCCAGTGCTCCAAAAGCGAGCATCACAAACCAATAAATAATGACTGTTCCAACTACACGAACGAAAGATGCCAGAAAAACACCGGTAGCTATCTGATTTCCAGAAATCGGGGTTGCATTCATGCCCAAGAAATTTTTCCACCAATTGAAACCTTCAAGTGTGGGGAAAACAGATTCATCTATCGCACCTTGAATTGCAGCAGTAGCGAGTAAAGCCGGCGCTAAAAATGTTAGATATTTAACGCCATCAATACCTGCAGCTCCAGCGCTCTTGTCGATGAATGCGCCAACACCTATTCCAATAGATAAAAGATAAAGAACTGGATTGGCAACAGCGATTGCCAAAATCATCCAAATCCATTTCATCATTGCAGTCAGGCGTGCTTGAGCAACATAGAGAGAGCCGCGAGAGATTATTTTTTCTTGATCAACTATCTCTAATGAGCCTTGGCGAATATGTGGAGTGCTCATTAGTCGACAAGAGTTCTTCCTGTAAGACGCAGGAACACATCTTCGAGTGATGATCTGCGCACGAGCGAAGTCTTAGGGTGCAAGCCTGCGCTGTAAATCTTTTCTAGTAGCGCTTCACCATCTTCGCTATAGAGCAAAATCCGATCTGGTAATTCTTCAATACGGTCGCACATTCCACGTAACTGGTCAGCCATTTCACTATTGCGCTCAGAACCAAATCGAATCTCAAGAACTTCCTTCGTTGAATAATCTTTAATCAACTGCGCAGGACTTCCTTCTGCCATGATTTTGCCTTTATCCATAACAACAAGGCGATCACAGAGTTGCTCTGCTTCATCCATAAAGTGAGTTGTAATAACGAGTGTTACACCTTGTTCTTTGAGGCGAAATAAGCGATCCCAAAGAATATGACGCGCTTGTGGGTCTAATCCAGTTGTTGGCTCATCGAGCATCAAAATTTCAGGCTCGCTTACTAATCCACGAGCAATAGTGAGACGGCGCTTCATTCCACCGCTCAGAGATTCAACTTTTGCATTTCGTTTTTCTTGTAATTGAGCGAACTCAAGGAGCTCTTCGATTTTTGTTTTAAGGAATTTACGCGAAAGGCCAAAATAACGACCATAGATATATAGATTTTCACTTACCGATAAATTCATATCCAAATTATCTTGCTGAGGAACAACACCTAAATGAGCGCGGATTTGTGGACCGAATTTTTCAGGATCCATTCCTAGAATTGTGAGATCACCTGATGTGCGCTGGGAAGTTGCGCCAATAATGCGCATCGTCGTCGATTTACCCGCACCATTTGGTCCAAGTAGCCCAAAAGATTCGCCTCTAGCTACGTCGAAATCAATCTCATCGACAGCAACGAACTCATCGAATTTTTTCGTGAGCCCTCGCGCTGTAATCAGTGGTGAAGACATGCCAGAAGTTTATCCCTTGTAGTGATGTGCCATTTCACCTAGCGACTTATCCAAGAGATCCATTCCTAATTGAGCGTCTGCTTGGCTGATATTCAATGGTGGATTCATATGAATTCTGTTGAAGTTATTGAATGGCATTAGTCCATTCTTTTTGCATGTAGCAACAATTTCATTCATGGCAGGACTTGATCCACCATATGCAGCAATTGGCTCGCGGGTAGCGCGATTAGTAACGATATCTAATCCCCAAAAACCACCTTGTCCGCGAACATCGCCAACTAGTTGATGCTTTTTGGCAATTGCATGAAGCCCTGGACCAATAATCTTCTCGCCGATAGATGCAATGTTTTCAATCATTTTCTCTGACTTCATTACATCAATAGTCGCAACCGCTGTTGCGCAGGCTAACGGGTGACCAGAATAAGTGAGTCCACCAGGGAAGACTCTTTCGTCAAATGTTGCAGCAATTGGACCAGAGATTATTACTCCACCAAGTGGTACGTAACCTGAGGTAACACCCTTAGCAAAGACAATGAGATCAGGAGTTGATTTGCTGTGTTGGTATGCAAACCATTTGCCTGTGCGGCCAAAGCCAGCCATTACTTCATCACTAATCCAGAGAATGCCGTACTTATCGCAGAGGGCACGAATTCCATCGAGATATCCAACAGGTGGCACTAATACACCTGCAGTGCCTGGAACGCTCTCAATAAGAATTGCTGCAATTGTTTTTGGACCTTCAAAAATAATTGTCTGCTCAAGATGTTCTAGCGCTCGCTGGCATTCTTCCGCTTCATTAGTTGCCCAGAATGCAGTGCGATACAGATATGGACCCCAGAAGTGGACGTGACCGAATGAGAATTCATTTGGGAATCGACGTGGATCACCAGTAGCGGTAATTGCTGAGCCAGTATTGCCGTGATACGAACGGTAAGTAGAAAGAATTTTATGTCTTCCTGTGTGAATACGCGCCATACGAATTGCGTTCTCTACTGCATCTGCCCCAGCATTAGTAAAAAATACTTTTTCGAATCCACCATTTGCAACTTCAATAATTCGCTTTGCCGCTTCGTTACGGGCAATGTTGGCATGTTGTGGTGCAACTGTTGTAAGAACAGCTGCTTGTTCTTGAATAGCTTTTACAACAGCAGGATGTTGGTGACCAATATTTGTAAATACTAATTGGCATGAAAAATCTAAAAATAACTTACCGTCGTAATCCCAGAAGTATGAACCTTGTGCCCCAGCGATAGCCATTGGCGTAATCTGTTTTTGCGCCGACCATGAGTGAAATACATTCGCACGATCATCTGCGTAGACTTGCGCGCCGAGTTCTGGATTAGCTACTGGTTTTTCCACGGTATCCCCTTTTATTTGTAACCAATCTAATCATGACCAACACCTAAAGGGGTAGTGGGCATGGGTAAAAGCAAAGTAACGTATACCCATGAAAAGAATCACGCATTGGGTAAATGGCGAATATTCAACAAGTAAGGCTGCTCGTTCCGGCGATATTTACAATCCGGCAACTGGAGAAGTTATTGGAAGTGTGGATTTTGCAGATATCGCTCTTGTAGATCAAGCAGTTGGAGTTGCCACGGAAGCATTCAAAACATGGCGCCATAGTTCACTCACAAAACGCACACAAGTTCTATTTGCATTTCGCGAATTACTCAATGAAAATAAAGAAAAGCTTGCGGCAATCATTACTGAAGAGCATGGAAAAGTTCTCAGCGATGCTCTCGGTGAAGTTACTCGGGGTTTAGAAGTAGTTGAATTTTCTTGCGGTATCCCACACCTTCTCAAAGGTGGTTTCTCAGAAGAGGTTTCAACAGGCGTTGATGTTTATTCCATTCGTCAGGCACTTGGCCCTGTAGCAATTATTTCCCCATTCAATTTCCCTGCGATGGTTCCAATGTGGTTCTTCCCAGTTGCTATCGCATGTGGCAACACAGTGATTGTGAAACCTTCAGAGAAGGATCCAAGTGCTGCAATATTTATGGCGGAGTTATGGAAAAAAGCTGGATTGCCAGATGGTGTATTCAATGTTGTCCATGGAGATAAAGAGAGCGTTGATGCTCTCCTTACGCACCCAGGGATTAAGTCTGTTTCTTTTGTTGGCTCAACACCTATTGCCCGCTATGTCTACGAAACTGGAACAAAAGCAGGTAAGCGCGTTCAAGCACTTGGCGGCGCAAAGAATCACATGGTTGTCTTGCCAGATGCTGATTTGGAATTAGCGGCAGATGCAGCAATCAATGCAGGCTTTGGTTCAGCAGGTGAGCGTTGCATGGCTATTAGCGCACTCGTTGTAGTGGAACCAGTTGCTGATGCTCTCATTGAAAAAATTAGAACTCGTATGGCCAAGATTAAAACTGGTGATGGAACAAAAGGTTCAGATATGGGCCCACTAGTTACACGTGTACACCGCGATAAAGTCGCTTCATACATTGAAGCAGGAGTAAAAGAGGGTGCAACGCTTGTAGAAGATGGTCGCACAGTAAAAGTAGATGGCAATGGTTTTTGGCTTGGGCCAACACTTTTCGACAATGTGAAATCTTCAATGAGTATCTATAAAGAAGAAATTTTTGGACCAGTTCTCAGTGTTATTCGCGTAAAGAGTTATGACGAAGCACTTGATCTAGTAAATAAGCATGAATATGGAAATGGAACTGCAATATTTACAAATGATGGCGGTGCAGCCCGCCGCTATCAAAATGAAGTAGAAGTTGGAATGGTTGGTATCAACGTTCCAATTCCAGTACCTATGGCTTATTACTCATTTGGTGGCTGGAAGAACTCACTCTTTGGTGATTCACACGCACATGGCACTGAAGGAGTTCACTTCTTTACTCGCGGCAAGGTTGTTACTAGCCGTTGGTTAGATCCAAGTCATGGCGGAATCAATTTAGGTTTCCCACAAAACACATAATGAGTTCTACACATTCTTTGTGGCAAGAGATTGAGTTTACATTTACTTCTTCTAAGCCTTATAAGAATGCATATACCGATGTAGAGGTTTGGGCAGATTTTACGTGTGATGATGGCACGGTAATGCGGCGTCCAGGTTTTTGGACAGGTGGAAATAATTGGAAACTTCGTTTTGCTGCGCCGAAGGCTGGAAAATGGAAAGTCACGGTTTTTTCAAGCCATGAAGATGGCACCTTCAATTTCGAAGAAAATTTTGTAGTTACAAAGGAAAAATCAAGTGAAAATATTTTTTATAGAAAAGGATTTTGGTCGGTATCGCCAGGGGAGCGCAACCTAAAATTTCGTGACGGAAGTTCTGATCTCATCGTTGCAGATACCGCATGGGCTCTACCGTGGCGCGCAACTGTTGACGATGTAGAGATTTATGCAAAAGATCGCAAAACTAAAGGCTTTAATGCAGCTCTTCTTATGGTTGTGCAACCAGATATGGGAGCACGCGGACCGCGCGATCGAAGAGCAGATGAAGGTTTTGGCGTTGGATTTGAAGATTTACATGAAGGACATATAAATCTTCTCAACCCTGAATATTTTGATTACCTTGATTCACTTATTTCAATACTCATTGAAAATGAAATCGTTCCTGTGTACTCACCACTATTTTTTGGTTTTGGTTGGAAAGGACTAGGAGTAATTGGACCCGTTGTTGATTCACAAGAGTATGCACGCTTTTGTCGCTACATCGTTGCACGATATGGCGCACGACCTGCAATCTATTTAGCTGGTGCTGATGGAACAGGCGTTGAAGTGCAGGTAGAAGTTGGTGGAAAAGAATTCCATGAATGGGATTGCTATTCACAACCAACAGGAATTCATTACAGGCCACATATCCACCCCAATGCGCATCAAAACGCTGACTGGCTAGATTTTCAGTGGTGCCAAACAGGACATGGTGGTGAACATATACAAGAGCGAGTTGCAGATATGTGGCGCAACCAACCAGAGCGTGCAGTTGCTAATGGCGAACCGTCATATGAAAACACAGGTGCAATTGGAAAATCTGCAGGGTGGTGGCAAGGACATGAAGCGTGGAGCAATCTCTGTGCTGGTTCAACAATGGGAGTTGTTTATGGTGCTGCTTGTTTATGGGGATGGCGCTTACATAAAGATGAAGTAGGACATAGCGATTTCTTTCTTGCACCAGGTTGCGGATGGCGCGAAGCACTCGATTTTGAAGGAGCAACATATGTTGGTTTAGTTGGAAAAATATTGCGTGGATTATCTATTGCGCAGATACAACCAAGTTGGAGTGAAGCAATTTCACCACGAGGACTTATTGTCCATGGCAAACTATTTATTGGTTATCAAGAAAATGGTGGCCCACTCGATGTCCGAGGCGATGGAATCCCATTGAATTACAGGGTTATTGATCCCATGAGTGGAAAAGAATTATTACGTGGTCGGCGCGAGAAAATCGAGTCAATAATCCCAGATACTGGTACTGGCGCGCGAATTTATATCTGCGAAGCCTAAGATACGTAAGTGCAAAAAGGACTTCAGGCAAAGAGCAAGATAGTCAATATCTTTCTCGTTGTTTCAATTATCTATTTTGCAATTCCAATTATGTTTCTCTTTGTTAGCTCAACAAAACCGCCGCAGGATTTTGGAAATACATTTTCATTATGGTTTGGAAATTCATTTAGCTTCTTCCAAAACCTCCAATGGTTAGTAGATTCAAATGGCGGTATTTATGTTGTGTGGCTGAAAAACACTATTTTTTATTCATTCACTGGTGCTATCGGCGCACTTTTGTGTTCGGCAATGGCAGGCTTTGCGATTGCTGTTTATAATTTTCACGGTGTACGACAGTTACAGGCCTTTATTCTATTTCTTGTAATGGTTCCAGCCAATACCCTCGTGCTCCCGCTCTTTATTTATTTTGCAAATTTGAATCTAATCAATACACCGTGGTCGGTTATTTTACCTTCACTCGTAAATCCATTGGGAACTTTTATTATTGCTTATTACGCAAAAGAAAATTTACCTAAGGAACTCATCCAAGCGGCAAGACTTGATCGTGCAAGTGAAATCCGTATTTTTCTTCAACTATCAATTCCTATTTTGCGCCCCGCGCTTGCAACAGTCTTTCTACTTAATTTAGTAACTAACTGGAATAATTTTTATCTACCTTTGCTTATGTTCAATGAGACGAAGATGTTCCCATTATCAGTAGGCCTTGGAACTTCATATGGTGGGCCAGGATTGATTATGGGCGCTTTTGTTGCCATGGCCCCTATCTTGGTTGCATTTCTCTTCCTGCAACGCTTCTGGCTCAAAAATATTACTGCAGGTTCAGGCGTATAAGCCTGAGTGCGTTTTATCTAATAGCGCTCTTCTCATCTATAGTTTGCCTACGTGCGATTCCTAAATTCACCCACGTATGACCTCACCTATGACGATGTATTCATGGTGCCTAGCCATTCCGAACTCTCAAGTCGAATGGAAGTCGATTTAGCATCACATGATGGATCGGGAACAACAATTCCTTTAGTTGTAGCAAATATGACTGCAATATCTGGTCGACGAATGGCAGAAACTATTGCTCGTCGCGGCGGAATGAGTGTTATTCCACAAGATATTCCAATCGCAATAGTCAGTGATGTTATTTCTTGGGTGAAATCGCGCCATGTATTTTTTGATACACCAATTACTTTATCTCCTGATCAAACAGTTGCCGATGCAGTCAGTTTGCTCAATAAAAGAGCCCACGGGGCAATAGTTATATTAGATAAAAATAAGCCTGTTGGAATTGTGACCGAAGAAGATTGTGAAGGCGTAGATCGTTTTACTCAACTCAAGATTGTGATGAGTAAAGACCTTATTACTTTGCCTGACACATACGGCGCTAAAGAGGCATTTGAATTCTTGCACAATAACCGCCGCAAACTTGCTCCAGTAGTTTCGGCAAATGGTGAACTCGTTGGAATCCTTACACGAGTTGGCGCACTACGAAGCACTTTGTATACACCTTCATTAGATTCAAAGGGACATTTGCGTATTGCAGCAGCTGTTGGAATCAACGGAGATGTTGCTGCTAAGGCAAAAGCACTTATCGATGCAGGAGCAGATGTGCTCGTTGTCGATACCGCCCACGGTCATCAAAAGAAAATGATTGATGCGCTCAAAGCTATTCGCGCAATAAGTCCAACTGTTCCAATCGTTGCTGGCAATGTTGTTACAGCCGAAGGTGTGCGTGATTTAGTTGCAGCAGGTGCCGATATTATTAAAGTTGGCGTTGGTCCTGGGGCGATGTGCACTACACGTATGCAAACGGGTGTTGGCAGACCACAATTTTCTGCAGTCTTGGAATGCGCCGCCGAAGCGAAAAAATTAGGAAAATCAGTATGGGCAGACGGTGGTGTGCGCCATCCTCGCGATGTTGCGCTCGCTCTAGCTGCTGGCGCATCCCAAGTAATGATTGGTTCATGGTTTGCAGGAACATATGAATCACCAGGAGATTTACAACGCGATTCAAATGGTCGACTATTCAAAGAATCATTTGGAATGGCCTCTGCTCGCGCAGTAGCTGCGCGTACATCTTCTGAAGATGCATTTGATCGCGCGCGTAAATCACTCTTTGAAGAAGGAATTTCAACTTCGAGAATGTTTCTCAATCCTGCTCGTCCAGGAGTTGAAGATTTACTCGATGAAATAATTGCAGGGCTTCGCTCTTCTTGTACATATGCCGGAGCTAAGAATCTCGAAGAATTCGCTGATAAAGCAGTCGTAGGCATCCAATCTTCTGCTGGCTATGCAGAGGGGCGCCCACTCCATTCTTCTTGGACACTTTAGGTTCTAGCATTGCCTGCATGAAGCGCTCTTTCTTCGCCATCGCTTTAGTATTTTCATTACTTGCACCGGTATCAGCTCAAGCTGGAGATAACCAAGTAACTGTTTTATCCCGAAATCTCTACTTAGGTGCAGATGTTGGGATAGCACTCGAACTAATTCCTGATTTTCCTGCTGCTGCGCAGTTCATGTGGAACCAAGTAAAGGCTAATGATTTCGCCCAACGCGCACCAAAATTAGCGCAAGAAGCAATAAGCAATGATGCCGATGTCATAGGAATTCAAGAAGCAACTATTTGGTATTGTAAAAAGAATGCATGGAGCAAAAAAGTCGAAGTTCTAAATTTTACGAAGCAATTTCTTGAAGCTACAAAAGCACAAGGAAGTGAATATGTGCTGGCAAAATTTGAGGGTAGAGAGGCCTTCAATCCTGGTTATTCAATAGCTGCAGTCCCTTTCCTAACGATGGTCAACGATCCTTCAACTTTTCAACCCCTATTCAGTCAAGATCAAGCTGCATGCGGTTTTGTTATTGGTGATGCTCTAGCAATCAAGAAAGAGTTAGCAGATAAAGTTCTAAAAGTTGGAAACACTGAATATGTAGATACATACAGCATCGTTCCAACATTGATGACTATTTATCGTGGTTATACCTGGGCAGATATAACTATTGGAAACCAACCAGTGCGATTTGTTACAACACACTTAGAATCTATTTGGGATGAAGGAAAAATTCCTAATGCAGCTAAGCAGGCTGGACAATTAGTAAAAGATCTTCAAAATACGACAATGCCCGTGGTAGTAATCGGTGATTTCAATTCTGATCCACGTGATCCACGTCCGCTAGATGCACCGAATCCGGGTGAGCAACCAATTGCCAGTGATGTGTGTCCTGTACAAAAAAATAATTGCAGTGCTTATTGGATTATGCGTGATGCCGGATTCATTGAGGCGGATCCAAACCCATTACTTCCGGAGAACTATTCATGGGGAACGAGCGCACTACTAGCTGGTCCAGACGCTGCGAGATTTGAAGAAGCTGCGAAAATGGGTAATGAATATGGATTTAGTGACCGTTTGGATTATGTCTTTATTAAGAATGGAATCAAAGAGCTCTCTTCTACAATAATTGGAAACACCTGGCCAGAAAATGAGAATGTATGGCAATGTTCCAATGAAGAACAGATTAATAACACACAAGAAATAGCACAGCGTATGGGTATCGCAGCTCCAGATTCTGGAATTTGTTTAGCTACAGATCACGCAGGAGTCCTTTCTACTTTAGTTCTTGATGGCTCGGAAAGCGCTCGCAGCGCTGATTTACCTGAACACAAGCCATTCCCAATTTCCTTTTGGCAGTGGGTTGGCTTAGCGCTACTTACTACTTTGGCTCTTCTAATCCTTAGGAAGAATTCCAAGTTGCTGTCTAAATCCAAGAGAATCCCACGCATCAAATCCATCTAGAACAATTCCATCTTTGATTGTGTCAATACTGACACCGTCAACAGATACTTTATTTCCAGTTGGTGCCTGACCTAGAAATTCCGCACCAGTATGTGTTCCTGTTAGATGCCAGCGTGATACGACGCGGTTACCTTCAACAATTACCTCTTGAACATCAAAGTGGAGATCAGGAAAAGCTACCTGCCACTTTTTCCATTGTTCTCTAAAACTCTCGCGACCAACACCAAATTTTGGATCATTGCCAGCGGCATCGAGTGCAATAAAGCGGTCGATTGCGCTCTCATCTTTCTTATTCCATATTTGATCAAAGAAGTCATAAGCAGCCTTGCGATTATTTTCTAGTGTCATGAGTCAATTACAACTACCTCTCCGCTTTGTGTGAGTTCCAACAGATCTGCACTCATTCCAAGTGCAATTTCACCGACATTGCCCATACCAATCTCCCCAGCAGCAAGTGCTGAAGAACAATTAACTGCATCTTCAATGGAAACCTTGAAATCTTTATACAATTTCAAGAATGCACGGTCCATTGTCAATGTGCTTCCAGCAAGTGATTTATTGCTAACAAGCCTTGCCACCCCTTTGGAAACCTCAACATCGAGTTCACCGATTTTGTATTGTCCATCGCCCGTACCTGCAGCAGAGATTGCATCTGTTACAAGTATGGATCGATGCGATGCCAAAGCGAGAATCTCTTCGGTATCTTCCTTCTTTATATGCGTTCCGTCCAGAATCAATTCAAGAGATAGTCGATCATCGGCAAGTGCTACTTCAGTAATAGTTCCTGCATCATGGCCAAGCTTTGGCATGCCATTTGTGAAGTGCGTAATGATCGTTGCGCCGTAATCAATTGCTTGAAGCGCGATATGGGTCGATGCTTCTGTGTGACCAAGGGCGACAACTACTCCTTCTTCAACAAGGAAATCAATTGCATCGAGTGCACCTTCTAATTCAGGGGCCAATGTCATCATTGAAATATTGCCTTGCCCGGCATCTAATAAGCGTTGCAATTCTTTCACAGAAGGGGTGCGCAACAGAGAAGGGTCGTGTGCCCCGCAGCGAGCATGTGAAAGATAGGGACCCTCTAGATGGATTCCCTTTATCGCACTTGTACCTACATATGGATTAATTCTTTTGATTTGCTCAATGAGAATTTCAATAGGCTCGCTCACCAAACTTGCAAGCAGCGAAGTTGTTCCATACTTCTTATGCGCTTTAATAACTCGATCAATATCGTCGCTATCGTGGGATGAAAAATATGCACCGCCACCGCCATGACAATGAATATCTACAAAACCGGGAATAAGAATTCCTTTAACTACTTTCTCGGCCTTTTCATTAGCCCCATCTTCAATATGAGAAATCGTCTTATTTGATATCTCTAACCAAAAATTCTTTCGCAAGACTCCTTCAACTACCCCAGATGCTGCTTGAATAATCATTTTAGTTACCTCCCTCAGGAAGTAAATCAAGTGCCATCATTGCGCAACCGATAGTTCCCGCTTGAGCCCCATAGTGCGCGATGACTAATCGTGGGACTCTTTGGAAAGTAAGTGAACCCGCTAGAGCTTTTGTAATTGGGTTGATCAATAAATTACCGGATTGTGATAGACCGCCACCAAAGATAATTACTTCTGGGGCAAGAACAGTGACAAGCATTTGGCAGGCCGTAGCGATTGAAGCCATTGCATCATTCCAAATTTTTTCAGCAAGAACATCACCACTGTGCGCAAGCGTTGCTATTTCTTCACTGCTGATGCCTGTTTTCCCAGATGCGTGCGCATAAGCCGATGTAATCGCTAAAGCAGAAGAAGCAGCTTCCAAGCATCCCTTTTTCCCACAGACACAATCAAATTTTGCGCCAACATCGACGTGGCCAATTTCTCCAGCAAAACCATCAGAGGATCTAATCTTTCCATCGATGATTAGCGCAGCAGCAATACCAGTACCTATTGGAATAAAGATTGCGTTATTGACACCTTTAGCAGCGCCGTTTCGAAGTTCGGCAAGTGCACCGGTTCGAACATCATGTCCAAATGCAACTGGAATATTTATTTCACGAGCAAGCAAGTCACGAATTGGAAGGTTCTTCCATCCCAAATTTCCTGACCATCTAGAGATTCCATTTGTCTCATCGAGTGCACCTGGTACTGCTAATCCGACTGCTTTGATTTCTCCAGGTGATGCAATTTTTGAAAGTAGCTCACTAATCACTTTTACGGTTTTGTTGCCATCTAAATCATTATGTGGAGTTGGTGCGTTAGCTGTTGCAATAATGCGCAAGTCTGCATCTACTAAGGCACTCTTGATACTTGTCCCACCAACATCAACAGCCGCGACAAGTTTCACGCTGGCTAGTCTAAATCACTTATCTAAAATGATGGATCTTGACAGACCTCGTGGGTTATCTGCATCTAACCCACGCTTCTTCGCGGTGGCGATAGCAACGCGGTGTGCTTTGATTAGATGAGCCATTGGGTCCAGCGTGCTGTTTTCAAATAGCGCGCCAGTCTTTTTGATATCACGAATCAAATCATCTGGAATCTCACCAAATGCCCACACAGCGCGACCCGGTTCTGAAATTGAAAGTGGTCCATGGCGGTAATCAAGTGCAGGGTATGCCTCTGCCCAAAATTGTGAAGATTCGCGAGTTTTGAGCGCTGCTTCTTGAGCAAGGCCGACTGTCCATCCACGACCAAGAAAAGTTATTTGCTCAACATTTACTAAATCGCCAAGGTCACAGGTGAGCGCCTCTTGCGCATCTTTAATAATGGAACGAAGATCAAATCCTAAATGTATTCGCAATAAACCAAGAGCTGCTGTCGCCCAACGAGTTTGCAGCACTGATTTTTCATCAGCGAAAGGCATAACAATCGAATGCGTTGCATGTTCAGTTACAGGTGAGCCGTGAACTGAAGTCAACATAACAGAAGGAATTTTTGTTTTTTCAAGCATCTTTACAACTTCGGTTGTTGTTCCTGATCGCGAAATTGAAACAATTTTGTCGTACTTACGTTCGTAATTCATTTCGGATCCAACATAAACATCAGTTTCACCATGGCCAGCAGCTTCACGAAGTGACGCGTAAGCCATAGACATGAACCAAGAACTTCCACAACCAACTACTGCAACCTTCTCGCCCTTTTCGGGTAATAGATGGAGTGAACTTGGCGCGAAGTCAGCAACTTGTGCCCAGATAGATGGTTGCGACGCTATCTCTGCATCTGCATATTCGCAGGCAACTTTGATGCTCATAATGCGAAACCATATGCGAGTGATTGGAAAGAGTCAAAAAATTTTGACTACTTGTATAGTAAAGTGAGCATAAACAATCATATGCTTGCGCATATCTATTCATTTACGAGGAGAAATGCATGAATCGTCAACTTCGCCTAAGCAGCATCCTCGAACTTGTCGTAGAAAAAGGAAGCGTTGAAGTCGATGATGCATCTCGAATTCTTGGAGTATCGGCTGCAACGATCAGACGAGATTTTGATGTTCTAGCAAAGCGCCAATTACTCACGCGAACCCACGGCGGAGCTGTAGCAACGGGCAGCTCTCTTGGATTGCCGCTTACTTATAAGGTAGCAAAAGATGACAAAGTAAAACAAAGAATTGCAAAAGTAGCGGCTGAAATGGTTACACGCCATCAAATAATTGGAATTAATGGCGGTACAACATCTACCGAAGTTGCACGTGCGCTCGCTGCAAGAACTGAGTTCGCAGCTAGAGATGCCCAAGAACATTCACCAGCACTGACAGTTGTAACAAATGCGGTAAATATTGCAGCAGAGTTGACTGTCCGCCACCAAATAAAAATCGTTGTTACCGGTGGTGTAGCACGCCCACAATCATATGAATTGACTGGCCCTTTCGCAGAAGAGGTACTGAAGGAAGTAAATATTGACATAACATTTCTTGGTGTTAGCGCATTCAATACAACTATGGGAGCTGCGGCCAATCATGAAGATGAAGCAAAAGTAAATCGTCAAATGGTTCAGCGATCAAAAAGAGTTGTAGTCGTTGCAGATAGCTCGAAATTTACACGATCTGCTTTTGCGACAATCTGTGCTGCAGATCAAATTAATACGATTATCACTGATTCCGGAACAGATGAAAAAATGCTCGAAGAATTACGCCAACTCGGAATAGAAATAGTTATAGCCTAAAATGACTCAACTTAACCCACATAAAATAATTACAGGAGAGTTAAAAAATGCCGCTGCAGTAGGAGCATTCAATGTAATCCTTCTTGAACATGCAGAGGCTATTGTCGCTGGTGCAGAAAAAGTGAAACTGCCTGTCGTTCTACAAATTAGCCAGAATTGCGTTGATTACCATGGCAGCCTTAAACCAATTGCACTTGCATCTAAAGCTATTGCGCAAGATTCTTTGGTAAATGTCTCTTTGCATTTAGATCACGCAGAGAGCGAATTATTAGTTCAGGAGGCACTCGATTTAGGCTTCGACAGCGTTATGTTTGATGGTTCTAAGTTGGACTATGCAAGCAATGTGCAGGCAAGTATTCGAATGGCACAACTATGCCGACAATACGGAGCAACAATCGAGGTAGAACTTGGTGAAGTTGGCGGCAAAGATGGAGTTCACGCACCAGGGATTCGAACTAATCCTGCTGAGGCACAGGCATTTGTTGAAGCTACAGGAGTGGATTTATTGGCGGTAGCGGTTGGAAGTTCACATGCGATGACAACTCGTGATGCCACTTTAGATTTTGAATTGATTTCTCAGATTGCCAAGACTGTAAGTGTCCCATTGGTTCTACATGGATCATCCGGGGTAAGTGATGAAGATTTACAAAGGGCAGTGAGAGCTGGAATGCGCAAGGTAAATATTGCAACACATCTCAATCATCTTTTTACCGATGAAATTCGTGAAATTCTAAACTCGGATTCAAAAATTGTAGATCCTCGAAAGTATGTGAAAAGTGCTAGAAATAAAGTTGCCGATGAATGTGGGCGACTATTGCAGTTACTAGCCCTTTCCTAAGGAAAATAACCATCCCAATTCGGTAGGCTACGAAACATGACAAAGCCCACCATAATTCTCGCAACCAGTAATGGTGTGGGCATGGGCCACTTAGCGCGCGCAAGTGCAATCGCTGTCGCACTCAAAGAGATTGCAAATCCAATAATTGTTTCAATGGCTGGTGGAATTGCAGATCTTCCTTCATATATGGGAATTCGTTGTGAATACATTCCCGGCCGCGATCGTGGGTGGATGTCACGTGAAAAATGGGATAAATATCTGCGCGACCGTTTACTTGCTTTAGTAGAAGAGACAGGCGCAACTGTTCTCTCATTTGATGGCGTCGCACCTTATCCAGGAGTTATTGCTGCAAAGAATTCAAATTCAAATCTGGCTCTTGTCTGGGTTCGTCGTGGCTTATGGCAGAAAAAACCACAGAGATTTGTTTTAGGTTTGCAATCGCAAATGATGGATCAGATTATTGAACCTGGTGACATTGCTCGCGAATATGATCACGGTCCTACTTCAACTCGCCAAGATGCAGTAATTACTTCGCCGGTTTCACTTTTTCAACCATCACATGCAATGTCTCGTGAAGATGCGCGCAAAGCATTAGGTCTAGATCTAAATCGTCCAACTGCATTAGTTCAATTAGGTACGGGCGATAGCGATGTAAATGAGAAGATGAGTGCAGCGTTATCAGGTTTACTTGGTTGGAAAGATTTACAAGTAATACTGACAAAAGCGCCTACAGATAAAAGCGGTAAATCATTAGCGCCAGATGGCTTGGATATAAAAGTGTTGCGATATTTTCCACTCGCGAATGTGCTCCATGCATTTGATGCAGGAGTGTGCGCAACAGGATATAACGGAGTGCATGAGCTACTACCTGCTGGGATACCAACAGTCTTTGTCTCAAATATTCGAGGAACAGATGATCAGGAAGCCCGTGCTCAGTGGTGTCATGACAGAGGTTTCGCGCTAAGGGCTGATCAAAGCAATTTAGCTGATATCACTGAAAAGGTGCGCCAATTGCAAGATTCCGCAACGCGTCAGCGCCTTTCAGAAAAATGCAAAGAATTGCCGGCCTCAAATGGAGGAGCTGAAATTGCAAAAATTCTCTTCGAGTTAGCAACAAAATCAGATACGAATAAGCCTGCCAAATTCACTTACGCACGCTTGATTGTTCAAGATCATGTAAACCGTGGATTGCGCCACGTTGCGAATTTAGGATTGCGCCGAGTTGCACTTGTATATCGATTCTTGAACCCGCATATTGTTACTGAAATAGTCAAAGAAGCGGAACCTGTTTTTGGTGATCAGACTGATGCGGCTCAACTTAGGGAACTCATCAGAGGTGAAACACGATTTGAGCATCTCATTTCTGAAGCATCAGAAAAATATAGACATAGAAGAATTGAAATTGCAGCTACTGCATATGGAGAGAAAACAGTAATTACGAAGTCGCGCCCGCTCTAAATCTCATATACTGTTACTTCTTATGAGCGCTGACACATCTGTACCAATTTATCCATTGCTTGCAGAGAGAAAGAGCCCTCGCTCACTCGACGAATCTGTAACGCTATCGCCAGATGAAATAAGAGCGCTACTCGAAGCAGCGCGATGGGCGCCATCAGCAAATAATTTACAACCTTGGCGTTTTTTTGTTGGCCAACGTGGAGATTCAGTATTTACAAATATTTTGGAATCACTACGCCCCTTCAATCAAGGCTGGGCAAAGAGAGCATCGCTACTTGCGCTAGTTGCTGGAGTTACAAAGAATGAAGATGGAAGTGAGAACAATTCTTATATGTATGACTGTGGGCTAGCAGTTTCTCAATTTACACTGGAAGCACATAGTCGTGGATATGTCGCACACCAAATGGCAGGGTTTGAAAAAGATGTAGCCATCGGCAAACTTTCGATAGCACCTGGTTTAATTCCAGTCGTTGTTATTGCGATAGGCAAGCAATCTGGAGTCGAGCAATTAGATGAAGCAACTGCGCAACGAGAATTAGCGCCTAGGGTGCGCAAACCTTTGGAAGAAATCGTTGTTATTGGTTTAGAGCACTAAAAGCGAGATCTAATCCCCCATAGATCAACAAATACAGGATTGAAAAGAGTGCTTTGTAAGTAACTAGCACCACTGGAACCACCACTACCCACTTTGTGGCCGATAGTTCGCTCCACCATCTTTACATGGCGGTATCGCCACTCTTGAATTCCTTCATCGATATCTACAAGGCGCTCACACACCATTGCGCTCTCCGGGCTATTTCTATGTATCTCTAGCAACACATCTTGTACGGATGAGTTAGTTTCATAAACTTTACTCTTGTCGCGATCTAGAACATCACTTGGTATTGGATGACCTTGCTTGCTCAAATACACAAGCAAGGAATCCCAAAGCGAATTACCGCTAGTGATTACGGCTATCTCGGTTTGAATTTCAACAGGTAAGTGTCCCGCCATTTTGCTATCGCGTCGCCCAAGGATTGCTTCCACTTTTCTAAATTGTGCTGATTGGAAACCACTTGATGAAGATAAATAACTTCGGAATGAGTTGAATTGAAGTGGTGTCATTGTTTCTAAGATATCAATTTGCGCAACGCATACTTTCATAATTGTTCGAATGCGACCCAATAGCGAAAGTGAATAGTGAGTATCGCCGCCCTCTAATGATTTTTGAGCCGCTTGAAATTCATGAATAAGTTCCTTGAACCACAACTCATAGGTTTGGTGAATGATAATAAAGAGCATTTCGTCATGCTCTGGTCCAACCGAAAGAGGACGTTGTAACTTTAGTAATTCATCAACAGCTAAATATGATGTGTACGTTAGCGCAGAATCAAAGTTTTCTTCGCTCATGTGACTCGAGAACCGCCTTCTTCAACTTTTTCAAATTGGCGCGATGCCACTAGATCTCTAATTCTCTGGAATCCATCCCAGACTTCAACATATGAAGTAGGTAGAGGTGAGATTGCTAGACGTATTGAATTCGGAGTTCTGTAATCTGGAATTACATTTGCGAATTGGCGAAGTGCAACACAAATTCGCGCAGCATCGGGATGACCAAGAGTGATATGGCCACCACGTTCTTTCGCATTTCGTGATGTTAGAAGCGTGATTCCAAGGTCTGCAAGCCATGCGTCGTATAAATCAATCATCATTTGAGTACCAATAGCAGCTTTAGAAGCGATTGCATCGATACCTGCCTCTTCGATTATTTCAAAGGCACTCTTCACACAACGAAGTCCCATCAGGGAAGGGCTTGCAATTTGGTAGCCGCGGATACCTTCGGCACGTTCGAAGACTGGCCCCATTCCAAATTGATCACCTTGTGAGAACCAACCCTGGATCGGAACTTGTAATTCTTTTTGGATTCTTTTGCTCACATACAGCCATGCTGGTGATCCAGGACCTGAGTTTCCATATTTGTATGTACAACCAACAACGAGATCTGCACCATTTGCATCGAGATTCATTTCTATAGCGCCAACGGCATGACTTGCATCCCATAAGAGAAGCGCGCCATATTTTCTTGTGAGATCTGTTAATGACTTTATATCATTGCGGGCACCAGATCTATATTGAATTACTTCTAGAGTTACCAGAGCAACATCATCACTGAGATACTTTTCTAAAATTTCAGGTGTAATACGTTCGCAATCTGCCGAACCAGCACTTTCGTTATCAATGATTACTAAATTGAGACCTAATTGTTGTGCAATTCCTTCAAGAATATATCGATCTGTTGGAAAATTGGCAGCATCGGTGATAATAGTTTTACGGCCAGGACGAGCATTGATGGCTGCAAGTGCCAATTGATAAAAATTTACAGATGTTGTATCGCAGGCAAGCATTTGCCCTGGCCCCGCACCGAGTGCGGAACGTCCAATGAGATCTCCTATTGGTTGTGCCTCATCGACCCAATGACTCCACCCTGTTACAACTTCGCGGCCCCACTCTTGAGTCATATATTCATTTACTGCAATAACAGTTGAATGCGGCAAGCGACCTAGTGAATTTCCATCGAGGTAACACATATCGGGGTCAGTAATTACAAATCGAGAACGAAAATGAGCTAATGGGTCATTTCGATCGAGTTCAAGTGCGTATTCGCGGTCAGTGATAGCCATGCTTCAAAGGTACGCTCTCCTATCGTGGCGCGCAACGTTGTAAACATCGAAGAGGTCTCCAAGGCCTTTGATATCAAAGCGCTATTAAATAGCGTCTCAATTGGAATATCTGAAGGTGATCGAATCGGCATTGTTGGCCGAAATGGTTGCGGCAAGAGCACACTCATGAAAGTTATCGCAGGAATTGAATCACCCGATAGCGGACGTGTTACCCGATCAAACTCCGCGCACATTGGAGTACTTTCACAAATCGATTATGCAGATCCAGAAAGCACAGTTCGAGATGTCGTTCTTGGCGATACAGCAACTCATGAATGGGCAAGTGATGCGGGAATTCGCGAAGTCTTTACTGGTCTCTTCGGTGGATTTGATGATCATTTATTTGAAAGAAAATTTGAATCATTATCAGGTGGAGAGAAAAGACGTGTAGGTCTTGCAAAATTACTTATTGCAAACCTAGACCTAATTCTGCTCGATGAACCTACGAACCACTTAGATGTTGAAGGAGTTGCTTGGCTTGCAGAGCATCTGAATAATCGCAAAAACTTAGCTGTTGCAGTTGTAACTCACGATCGTTGGTTCCTAGATGCAGTCACTGATAGAACGTGGGAAGTAGTCGGAGGAAAAATTGAAGAATATGACGGTGGCTACTCTGCCTATGTTTTAGCGAAGGCAGAAAGATCGCGTCAAGCATCCGTACTTGATGGCCGCCGCAACGCGCTCATTCGAAAAGAATTGGCATGGTTGCGCCGTGGTGCACCTGCACGAACAACAAAACCAAAATTTCGTGTAGATGCTGCCAATGAACTTATTTCAGCCGAGCCAGCTCCGCGTGATAAAACTGAACTTCTAAAATTTGCGCGTAATCGTTTAGGAAATACTGTGTATGAGGCGCACCATATGCAAGTAAAAATTGGCGATATAGAACTCATTGATAACCTAACGTGGAATGTCGGCCCAGGTGATCGAATAGGAATTGTCGGCGTTAATGGTGCTGGCAAAACAACATTGATGCGCACGCTAGCGGGTGAGCTAAAACCAAGTGGCGGAAAATTGGTTACAGGAATAACTGTTGCATCTGCATTTCTTACACAACATCTGACCGAACTCGACCCAACATGGCGCGTACTTGAAGCAGTTGAAAAAGTCGCAAACCATATTGAGCTAGGTAAAGGAAAGTCGCTTTCTGCCTCACAGTTGTGCGAAAGATTAGGTTTTGATCGTGATTCTCAATGGACTCCAGTAGGGGACTTATCTGGAGGAGAGAGACGCCGCTTACAACTCACTCGCTTATTGATGGATAGTCCAAACGTTTTATTACTTGATGAACCTACAAATGATTTTGATATTGAAACTCTCAACGAACTTGAAGACTTGCTCGATAGTTATACAGGAACACTTCTCGTGATCTCCCACGATAGATTCTTTTTAGAAAGAGTATGCGATCGCTTTGTTGGATTACTTGGAGATAAGGAAGTCCGAGATCTTCCTCGCGGCGTTGATGAGTATTTGGAGCAACGCGAAGCATCTATCAATGCTGCAATCGCATCTAATACCCCAAAGAAAACTCAATCGAATGCTGCTGAACAGCGCCAGATAAAGAAAGATATCGTTAGGTTAGAGCGACAGATTGAAAAACTAAAAGAGCTCATCGCCACATTAGAGAGAGAACAACAGGAGGCTGGGTCAGATTCGGGCCGCCTACTTGAAGTTACAAATCAACTGGAAAAAGCTCATAAGGAGTTCAACACCCGCGAAGAAGAGTGGTTAGAAGCTACGCTCAAAGTCGAGCCTTAGGATAAAGTTTGTACATGGGCAAAATCTCACATTACGTCGAAGTTATTCTCTTCCGTTCTCGCTTTCTATTGGCTCCTTTGTACTTGGGGCTTGTTGGAGCATTAGCACTGCTTGGCTATCGTTTTATAATCGAATTTATTCACTTGGCGGAAAAGATTGATAAAGCAACACCACAATCTTTCACACTTGATTTGCTAGCACTTCTAGATCTAACACTTCTTGCTAACTTGATTCTCATGGTGATTTTTGCGGGATACGAAAACTTTGTATCTCGAATCGATGTTGCAACAGAATCTAAAGATCGACCACACTGGATGGGTACCATCGATTTTAGTGGTCTGAAAATCAAACTTATCGGTTCACTCGTAGCAATCTCTGTAATCGAACTTCTCAAAGATTTCATTGAACTCTCTGGCCAAGATGAGGTTGGAGGAGGCACTAAATGGAGAATCGTTATACATATTACATTTGTTGCATCCGGCGTGCTCTTTGCTCTTATGGATTGGATCGCAGATAAGAGAGATTTTGACGGCACACACGCTTAATGCGTCTTGATTTATTAGCGGCGCTATCAGGCATACTTATTGCGCTCCAAGCGCGCGCAAATGGTGAACTCTCACACCAACTCGGAAATGGGCTACAGGCAGCATTAGTCTCCTTTGGTTCAGGACTTATCATCATTGTTTTTATCTCTCTATTTAGTCCTTCAATCAAAGAAGGAATTCATAATTTACGAGGTGCGGTACAAGAAAAAAAGATCGCTCGTTGGAAACTTTCTGCAGGCATGCTGGGCGGAACCTGGGTTGCGGTTCAAACTCATATCGTTCCGTTGATCGGTGTTGCAATATTTTCAGTGGCATCAATTGCAGGGCAAGCAACTGCATCACTAATTGTGGATCGAATTGGCCTTACCGGTGGCGGAAAGAAATTACTTTCAAAGCGCCGAGTTGCTGCTGCGCTCATTACAGTTTTAGCTGTTCTACTCTCTGTGCTTGACCGACTTGATGCAAGCAACCTCTCAAAATTTGCCGTATTTCTTGGAGTAATTACTGGTGCTCTTGGTGGAATTCAGAGGGCAATGAACGGAGAGATCAATGAATACTCTCAGCAGAGTTTTACTACTTCTCTGCTCAATTTTATTATGGGTACAACTTTCTTAGTAGTGCTACTCATTGTCATGATTCTTGCTAAAAGAATTGAACTTGTTCCGCTACCAAGTGGGCCATGGTGGATTTATACAGGTGGAGTAATTGGGGTTATTTACATTGCTTTTTCTTCAACAATTGTTCAACACCTTGGTGTACTAAATTTCACACTCTTTAGCGTTGGTGGCCAACTAGTTGGATCACTTGCAATCGATATTTTGTATCCGACAGATGGTGTTCAAATCAGTGCATATCTAATTAGCGGAATTGTAATGACATACCTTGGCGTTATCGTCGGTGGCGTAAGTAGTTCCAGAGTGCGGAAACCAGCGACGCCCCAATAAAGAATGCTGCAATCGCGTATGACCAAGTCTTTACCCAAGGCAGACTTGCTGCGTAATATCCTGCCAATGTAATTCCTACGCCCCATAAGAGTGCGCCAAGTACATTTGCACTGAGAAATTTGTAGTAATTCATATGTGAAGCGCCAGCAATTGGTGGCACAAATGTACGAAGCCAGGGGAAGAAGCGTGCTGCAACAACTGCCCACCATCCCGTCTGTTCATAAAAGCGTTCTGAGCGCTCAATCATTTTCTTTATTCGAGGTGAAGAATGACGCTCTAGATAGGGCCGGCCAACTAATCGACCTAGGACAAAACCAACTTGATCACCCATAAATGCAGCAATAAATATCACTGTTACCAAGATGACGATGTTTGCTTCACTATGAGCCGCGGCTACTAACCCCGCACTAAAGAGAATTGAATCACCGGGTAAGAAGAAACCTAGCAAGATACCTGTTTCAACAAAGACGATTACGCCAACCAATAAATAGAGAATTATTGGAGCAAGTGTTGAAAATTGTTCGTCAAAGGAAGCAGCTAGCTCGATCATACGGACTTCTTTACGGCAGCAGCAACAGCGGTGACAACGTGTGGATCAAAGACACTGGGAACAATAAATGAGGCATTGAGTTGTTCTGGAGAAACGCAATCAGCAATTGCTTCTGCAGCAGCGATGAGAAGCTCATCAGTAATTTTGCTCGCATTTGCATCAAGTAATCCTCTAAAAATTCCAGGGAAAGCCAGAACATTATTTATCTGATTCGGTTGATCACTTCGACCCGTTGCTACGACTGCTGCATACTTTCGAGCAATCACTGGATCGATTTCAGGATCTGGGTTAGCTAGTGCAAAAACTATTGAACCCTTCGCCATAGAGGCAACATCGGATTCCGAAATGACATTAGGTGCGCTGACACCAATAAAGATATCAGCCCCATTCATTGCATCTGAGATATTGCCTGAAAAGTTATTTGGATTGCAATTATCTATAAACCAGGTGCGCATCGGATCATCGCTCTTGGTATCTCTACAGATAACCCCATCTTTATCAAAACCAATTATGTTCTTAGCGCCACTCTTCACTAGTAGACGTGCAATTGCAGTTCCTGCTGCACCAGCACCACTCATGACGATTTTTACATCAGAGAGATTCTTCTTTACTAATTTCAAAGAGTTTCTTAGTGCGGCAGATACAACTATTGCTGTTCCATGTTGATCGTCATGAAAAACAGGAATATCTAGAAGTTCGCGCAGACGACGTTCAATTTCAAAACAACGAGGAGCCGAAATATCTTCTAGATTTATACCGCCATAAACGGGAGCAATCAATTGAACAGTACGAACGATTTCATCAATATCTTGGGAATCAATACAGACTGGCCACGCATCAACATCTGCAAAACGCTTGAAGAGTGCAGCTTTACCCTCCATCACCGGAAGTGCTGCAGCAGGTCCAATATTTCCAAGCCCTAATACAGCTGAACCATCCGTTACGACAGCAACAGTATTTCGTTTGATTGTGAGGCGACGGGCATTTGCTGGCTCATCGGCAATTGCCTGACAAATACGCGCAACTCCAGGTGTATAGGCACGGGATAGATCATCACGCGTCTTTAGCGGAACTTTAGATTGAATCTCAATTTTGCCACCGAGGTGTAATAAGAATGTTCGATCGCTAACTTTGCGAACCGTAAGCTCTGGTTTCTTATCAATTGCCTCTGTTATTTCCTCGGCATGGGCAGCATCAATTGTGTCGCAAGTTATATCTATTACAACTTTTTCTAATAATGATTCAACGACATCGAGTGCGGTAATAGTCGCGCCCGCACCAGTAATTACTGCAGTTGCGAGGGCTACTGGCTGACTAGAAGGATGACCTTCAACGCGAATCGTAATTCCATAGCCGGGGCTAGTGGATGCCATCTAGACAACTCCGTAAAGTCGATCACCGGCATCGCCGAGCCCAGGAACAATGTAACCATGTTCATTTAGTTTTTCGTCGAGCGCACCTGTAACAAGTGTGATTGGTACTTTGTTATTAGCAAACTCTTTTTCAACCGCTGCGATACCTTCAGGTGCTGCGAGGATACAAATTGCAGTGATATCTGTTGCGCCAAGATCTATAAGGAAATGAAAGGCAGCGATAAGAGTTCCGCCCGTTGCAAGCATGGGATCTAAAACAAAACATTGACGTCCTGAGAGATCTTCAGGAAGACGATTTGCATAAGTACTAGCTTGTAAAGTTTTTTCATCGCGAACCATTCCAAGAAAACCGATTTCTGCGGTAGGAACTAGTTTCGCCATTCCTTCGAGCATTCCAAGTCCAGCACGAAGAATAGGAACAACAACAGGACGAGGCTCGGCCATTTTCTTGCCCTCTGTCTTTGTAACAGGAGTGGTAATTTTCACCGTCATAGTGCGCACATCGCGTGTGGCTTCATATGCCAACAGAGTTACAAGTTCTTCGACGAGTCGCCGGAATGTCGGTGAATCAGTCCTTTCATCACGCAGAACCGTCAACTTGTGTGAAATCAGTGGATGATCGGCGACATGTACTTTCATGCTTCCTACCTTACAGGGCTTTCTTTCTCATTCAATAAGTGAAACTATGTGCATGCGAAAGGGGGGGGTGCGGAATGGCAGATATATTGGACGATCACGATGACGATATCGAAGAGTTCGACGACTTAGATGCAGTCGAAGATAAAACTGAACCAGAGACCCACCTCACAGATGAAAGCGATATTGCTGTTGCTGCGTGGCATGAAGATGGACGATGGACACTTGCCACATTGCCAGATGCTCACGATATTCCACAAATAATTACTCGCCTTAAAGCACAACAAACAAATGGTGGCGCACTCGCACTTATTGCAATTGATGAAGAATTCTTTATTTTAGTGAGAGTTTTAGGAACTCACATATCTCTATTTCTTAGTGATGCAACGTGTGCCCTCGATTATGAAGTTGCAGAAGAATTCCTAGAAATTGCAGATTTACCAATGCCCGAAGATGATGATGAAAGTTTCCCTGTCGGAAACCTGGATATTTTTTCTGATTTAGGAATGAATCAAATGGAAATCGAGGCAATTTGTGCTGATGAAGAATTATTTCCAGATGAGCAACTAGAGGCGATTGCATCACGACTTGGTTTTGGCGATCAGTTTGCAGAGTTACTAGGACTGTGAACGATCAAGAATCTATGCGAGCAGCTCTAGCTGTTGCGCAAGAAGCGCTACGTACAGGT
>CAMCCH010000006.1 GCA_945873335.1 Bifidobacterium breve
ATAAACAAGGTGCACCGATTCCGCTGTTATCTCTCATCCGGACTTTAACCGTCGGTCTCAGAGTTTCACTGAGTCAACCGCCCATTGGATATGTGCGGGTCGCGGACTATAACCGCCGGTTCGAAATTACATCGACCCCGATAACAACATCGCAATTCTAGCGCCTTTCACGCATTTTCGAGAATCGGTAATTTTGAACAGTATTCTCTGCGCTATGCCACGCATAGCCAAAGATAAGAATGGATTCGCACCGAAGATCTGCCTGCGCTGTGGCCTTGAATTTGAATGGCGAAAGAAGTGGGCTAAAAACTGGAACGACGTGAAATATTGCAGCGAGCGTTGCCGAGAAAATAAATGAAGCGCATTATCTATATTCCCTTTGATCACTTGCATCGAAAATTTGGTGCACTCAAAGGCGCTAATCCGCAGGAAGATGTAATCGTTTTAGTTCAAAGTGCGCGCATGATTACTGGGCGCACTTGGCACAAGGAGCGCCTCTTCTTTCTTATCTCTAGTGCTCGCCACTTCGCGCAATCGCTAGAAGAAGAAGGCTTTAGCGTTGAGTATGTAAAAGCTGGAACAACTATTGATGGCCTCAAGGTTGTTGAAAAGAAATATCCCAACCTTCCTATTGTTTGCGCTGAGCCTTCCTCCTTTAGGCAATTCGAAGCGCTCAAGGATTACGGCGTGGGTTTTATCGAAAATGATTTCTTCCTCACGCCCCGGCCACTTTTTATGGATTGGGCTAAGGATCAAAAGAGTTTCCTTATGGAAAGTTTTTACAGGAAGCAACGTGTTCGCCTTGGTGTGTTGATGAATGGAAAAGAGCCCGAAGGTGGTTCCTGGAACTTTGATAAAGAGAATCGATTGCCTCCCCCTAAGAAATATGAAGGTCCCCTTTACTTAGAACATAAGCGAGATGAAATTGATAGCGCAGTTGCCAAAGAGTTAGGCCATAAGCCAACGACTACATGGGCAACAACTCGTGCGGGCGCTTTGGCCCAGATGAAGAACTTTTTCGATAATCACTTTGGCGAATTTGGACCCCTCGAAGATGCGATGACGAGTGAGAACTGGGCTCTTCACCATTCCTTGCTTTCGCCATATATCAATAATGGATTGCTTCATGCGAGTGAAGTTATAACTGCTGCAATGAAGGCATATAAGACAGGATCGGTTCCTATTGAATCTGCTGAAGGTTTCGTTCGCCAAATCATCGGCTGGCGTGAATATGTCAACGGTATGTATTGGTTTCTAGGGCCTGACTATCGCGAAAATAATGAACTCGGTGCAAACCGTCCATTATTACCTTTATTTAGCGACCCTAATAAAACTTCAATGAACTGTATGAAGGAAACTGTCACAGATATCAATGAACGTGCGTGGGTTCACCATATTCCTCGCCTGATGTTGTTATCTAATCTTGCATTAGTAACTGGTACTAACCCACAAGAATTTTTGGATTGGATGCGCGAAGTATTTATCGATGCAAGTGAATGGGTAATGGTTCCCAACGTTATCGGTATGGGTGTGCATGCCGACGGTGGGAAAATGATGACTAAGCCTTATGCAGCAGGTGGTGCTTACATTTCGCGAATGTCTAATTACTGCAAGGGCTGTATTTACAATCCAAAGCTGCGCACAGGTGAGGATGCGTGTCCCTTCACAACTCTTTATTGGGATTTCCTTGATCGCCATAAAGAGAGTTTTGCTAAAAACCATCGAATGAGCCAACAGGTGTTCGGTTTAAACCGTTTATCCGATCTACCTGAATTGAGGGTACGTGCGCAAGAAGTTTTGAAGGGTCTAGAGGCAGGAAAGATTTAGATTGTTGCCTTTTGAGAGATTCGGTATTCTTTTCAGTGTGAATATGCGAAGACTTCTCGTTCCAGCGGTAGCAGCCGTATTGCTTACATCCTTTATGCCACAAGTTGCAGATGCAGCCAAGGCTCCTAAGGTCAAGAAATACAGCGTCACGATGAAGAAGGCATATCTACCCGCTGTGCCAAATAAAGGTACCGATGATTATCGATGTTTTTTACTTGATCCAAAAATCAGCGCAGATTCAATTATTCGAAGTATCGAATTTGTTCCACAGCGCAAAAATTATGTCCATCATGCAATTATCTTTCGCGTAACCGATGCTGATCTCGTTGAAGCACTTGAAGCAGATAAAAGTGGAATTGGATGGCCTTGTTTTGGTGGTACGGGTCTTGGCGGAATGCTCTCATCATTTATTTCATCTCCGTGGCTAAGTTCATGGGCGCCTGGTCGCGGTAAAGATATTTCACCAGCTGGCTATGGAACTCCGATTAAAAAAGGCGAACGAATAGTTTTGCAAGTTCACTACAACTTGTTGGCCGCATCAAATGGAATGGTTGAAACAGATCAATCAAAAATCATCATTGATGCAATCCCAGCCAAGGGTTCAAATATCAAGCAATTAGGTATTGAACTATTCCCAGCTCCAGTCGAATTAGCCTGTCCGCCCGGTGTCACAGGTCCCCTATGCGATCGCGACCAATCACTCATTGATCTAGCAACGCGAACAACTTCAAAGAGTGCCCTTGAGTCAGTGGGAATCAATGCTTTGTGTAGACAAAATCCCTATAAGCCAATTCCTTCCTTGACCTCTCGCTGTGACAAGGTGATGAGATCAAGTTTCAACATCATCTCTGCAGGGCCGCATATGCATTTACTGGGACGCTCCCTCAAACTAACTCTTAACCCAGGTACTTCGAGTGAGCAAACAATTCTCAATGTTGCGAATTACGACTTTGATAATCAATCCTCAACTCTTCTCAAGAGCCCGATCGCTGTAAAACCTGGTGACACTATTCGTATTGAATGCACATTTGATCCCACATTGAGACAGAAAATACCTCAACTAAAAGATCTTGAACCTCGATATGTCACATGGGGTGAAGGATCCTCAGATGAAATGTGTCTCGGTATCGTTTCAACCTCTAAGTAAGCGAGACAAAATCTTTACTGGCAATGAATTTCTGTGGCTTGCCACCCACTTATAACCAGAGCGGCCAATCGGACCTGAACAAGTAATTAGAGTTGAGAGAACCTTGTTTCCACGACGATTGAGCAAGAGCGCTACGCCGCCAGCACCGCTGAACTGGCCTTGATCAGTAATGACAAAAACCTCACGTGAACATTGCTCAAGGCTCAAGCCAAATCGAGAGAGTTCGGCTGTGTGAAAATCAAGAGGCGTAATAACTAGTTTCTTGCTGACCCAAGCTATTGAATTTTTGCACAATTGACACTGGCCATCATAGATAACGAAGATTTCACTCACTTTGATAATTAGCGAGAGAAAAAGTAATTAGTTCTTGGCTACGAATTCAGATGCGTGAGGAAAGCCATTTGCTTCTAGCTTTTCAGCGATATCAGCTTTGACAGCCTTGACGACCTTGTGTGTTCCATCGCAGTTCTTCTCTTCATCTCTGGTGTAACCACATGTACAAGCGCCCATGATTTCCTCTTTCTCTTGAAATGTTGATGCAATCTTATAGGAAGTGCAGAGTCTAAGCAGAATTTATTTGGCTAGTGGGCCAAGAAGGTAGTTTGCAAGGGTGCTAGTTGGTGAACCTCGAGAGCCATGTTGGGCACTAAAAGATGATGTTCCATCTGTTCCACAGAGTGCGCGAATACGAGATGCACCACCTGGATGTGAATTAATCCACTGAGTGAGGTTATAAACATTGCCGCCAATTACAGACCAGCAACTTGATTCGGAATTATTAGCTCTTACATTTGCCATGGTGTAACCAGATTGCGTAGTTGCTTCTGCTTTAGGAGTACTTGATGCAGATGGCTCTGGAGTGGGTTTTGCAGCAGCTGGTGATGCCGTTGGAGTTGGTGTTGATAAAGGCGCAGGTCCGCGCAAGACTTCACCACGGATCTCTTTCTCACCGACTGCAATAGTAATTCCCGCTTTAGCGCGAGATGTAACAAGGAATTGATAGATACCTGCTTCGGCGGGTGCTGAATATCGAGCAAGATAGAAGTAGTTAGTGCCGCCATATGGTTCATAGAAAGGGCTGCGCTCATTTATTTTTATTGTGATTTTCTTACCCGTTGGTGAAGTAATAACTAGTTGCGGCAATTGCGTATTCTTTAGTGCGCTCTCAGGCTTCTTATCAACAATGAGGTACTGCACTGCTAATTGATCGCCTTCTTTGAGCGCAGCGCGAAATGCTTTCTTCTGACCTGATTTAGTAAAGGAGGCTCGTACAGCAAATGAGATAGTGCCATCGACTAGAAGTGGACCAGCCTTTGGTGTGGTGTCAGTATCGAGCAATTGCACTGGTTGGTGAGCAGATGCAATAGGCATGACTGCACCTGCCAACACCACAGTGATTAGCAGAAGCAGAGTGCGCCGCATCGGGGCTGCGACGTAATGGAGATTAACTTTCGAAATCACCACCACGCCCCGTTATCTTTCTGCGATTACGCTTTGGCTTCTCATAAACAAATATGAGGACAATTGTCGCAACGGTATAAAGCCCAATAATTGCGAAAGCTGCATTCATTAGCTACCGAGGACTGCCCAAGTAACAAGTGCGAAGATTGCGATTCCCATTCCAACAATTGCGATGGCAGTCAATGAGACAAGCCCGCGTGAATCTGCAATCTTTTTAGATAGCTCTGAAGAATCTTTTGTTCTTTTGAGATCAACTATGAGTACTTCTGCTTCACGGATAGTTGCATACTGGGTAATCATTGAAAGAATTCCAGTGACTGCCGCAACTCCGAGGGCAAGGTACTTAGCTCCATCATTAGCCTTTTCAAATAGGCCTAATGCAGAGAGAACCATTATTGCGATGAGGACAAGTGCTGGAGCAACTTGAGCCTGAATAATTTGTGTGCGCTTCTGATTCCATAACTTCAATAGAGCTAATTCGTTCATCGAGTCAATCCATTCATAAAGAAAACAAGACCCCGCGTGAGCCTTGGGATAAGGCTAAATTCTAGAGAGAGGTAGCGCCAGTCGAAAGCTGCCTCGCGCTCATCTAGCTGAGCGAGGATGTAACCTTTTTCTGTGAATATCAATGCTATGAGAACTATTCTAAAAGCGGGCTCGAGCGTATTTGGGCTCTCCGCCATATTCTTGATTATTTTTCCTCGCACATTCCTAGATTTACTCCAGCTCGAAACAAGTGATGGCATGGTCTGGTCAATGCGCATGATTGGCATAACTCTTGTTGCACTGGCTGGAAATATGTGGAACAACTCGCAGCAACGCAATGATCAAAGAGTTGCAAGCGTTGCAAAGATAATGTGCGTTAGCGCCGCCGGCCTTGGAGTATTGACTCTGATGATCCCCGCACCATTAGCCTGGTTTACATACTTATATGCAGCAATTGGCTTTGCTTTCTCACTTGCTTATCTCATAGCCCTACTTCGGAAGTAAGGCGTTCATCGCTTCCTCTCCCCTTTGTCGGTTAGGTCAACTACTCTCTATCTATGGGTTTTTTCGCAAATTGGAAAGCAAAGCGCGCCGATAAGGCTGCGACTGCCACATTCAATCATCTTCAATTGATGTGGGAAGAAGATGTTGAGCAACTCAAGAAATTGATTACTGTCTTTACCGCTGCATCAAAGGGCGAAGATTCTGTTCCTAATACTCTGATGCAAAAACCCGGAGAACATACTCTCTGGAGCGAACGAGCAATCTTTCACGAAGCAGGACGCACGCCAACGCAATATGTGGGCGGATCTACTGGGGTAAGCATTCCCATTGGCGGCGGTGTTCGCTTTCGTGTTGGCGCAATGAAGGGCACGGCAATTCCTGGGCAAGAATTGCAGATGGATAAAGATGAAGGCATTGTCATGCTCACTAACGAGCGACTTATTTTTACTGGGCCCATAAAGACGCAAGAATGGCACTTTGATAAGTTGCTCATGCTCTCGACAACACCTGACGAATCAGATTATTTTATAAACGTTTCTAACCGACAAAAGACATCTGGTGTGCGCTTTGGTCCAGCTACTGGTCGAGAGTTCAATCGTTTTCTAGGCTCTGCCGCCGCGGCGAATGAATCAGGTTTTGCGGCAGTTCTCAAAGAATTACATGAAATGGAAAAACGAATTGCGATTGAGAAGCCAATGCTCACGCTACCTTCAAGGTTATCCTTACCCCAATAAGTGGTTGCGACGAATCGGTATCGAAGCCGATTCGCAATATAAAAATAGGTCGGCTAAAGTCAAAACATGACAAACCTTTTCGATCCACTGACTCTACGCGGCACCACTTTTGCTAATCGTGTGTGGGTCTCGCCCATGTGTCAGTACTGCGCTGTTGACGGCCTCATTGGTGCCTGGCATTACACCCACCTGACTGCCTTTGCTACTGGTCGCCCAGGGTTGATCATGGTTGAAGCATCCGGAGTTGTACCTGAGGGTCGGATCACTACCGGTTGTGTTTCAATTGAAACAGATGCAAAGGTAAATGCTTTCACTCCCATTATCGATTTTGCACATTCTCAAAATGTGAAGGTTGGAATTCAGTTAGCCCACGCTGGTCGCAAAGGTTCCACAACAGTGCCAACCGATGACCACCCGATAGCGAGTTCTAGTGAGGGTGGTTGGCAAACTGTTTCAGCATCTCCCATTGCATATAACGAAATGCCAGTGCCTCGCGAACTCACTATTGACGAAATTCACGCACTCACCCAAAGCTTCGTAGATGCAGCACTGCGCTGCGTCAAAGCCGGTTTTGATCTAGTCGAAATTCACGCAGCCCATGGCTATCTCTTTCATCAGTTCTACTCACCACTAACAAATCGCCGAAGCGACGAATATGGTGGATCTTTTGAGAATCGAATCAAATTCTTACTTGAAACTACTAAAGCTATTCGAGCAGCAATCCCCCAAGCGATGCCGCTTTTTGTCCGTTTATCTGCAAGTGACTGGGTAGAAGATGGTGGTTGGAACATTATTGATTCCATTGAGTTAGCGAAACAATTGAAAGAACTTGGCGTCGATCTCATTGATGTTTCATCCGCTGGCAATGTGCATGCGCAAAAAATTGTCGCAGGACCTGGCTTTCAAGTGCCTTTTGCACATGCGATCAAAAACGAGGTACAGATTCCAACGAGTGCGGTTGGGCTAATCACCGATGCACATCAAGCCCAACACATTATTGAAACGAATGAAGCAGATGCAGTCTTTATGGCGCGAGAGATGATTCGCAATCCTCGCTGGCCGCTATATGCAGCTGAGGAATTAGGTGTCTCGGTAGAGTGGCCTGAACAGTATCTAAGAGGGAAGACCAAGTAAGTTATGAGCGCAAAGGATCCAAGCCGCGAGTCTCACTTCCCTGCAATAGAAAAAAAGCATGGCGAGCCGATGAAATATTGGTTTGCAGTTATGGCAAAAATCGCTGATCAGAAATATCCGCAGCAGATCGCTCACCTTCGCGAGAATTACGGATTCTCACAAGCCCATGCCAACGCACTCGTGATGTATTCGCGTGGTTCAGTTTCGGCTAAACGCTTTGAAACCCCAGCGCAGTACTACAAAAGTATTGACGCAACGCAGGCAAAGACAGCCCGTGCAATCTTCAAGGCAATTACTTCTAAATACCCTGATGCGCAATTAGTTATTGCTTGGAATCAACCGATGATGCACATTGATGGAAAGTACGTATTTGGACTATCTGCCTCGAAGAATCACATCTCTATGTCGCCATGGAGTACCGATGTGATCGCAAAGTTTGCTCCGAAGATGAAGGATTTAGTTCTATTGAAGAAGACCATCCGCATACCCAATGACTGGGACGTCGATGCCAAACTCATAGTGGCGATGGTGAAGGCTCGTTTATCTGAGTAGTTCTTTTACCTCTGGATAACTTTTCCCTCTTTGTCAGTGAGCTGTATGAAACTGACTACCTAGACACGTAGGTATTGAGGAGGTGAGAAAGATGTTGTTTAGAAGCACTGGCTCAATCAAAAGGGGCAAAAGGTTACTTTTTGGAACATTTCCTGCTATGGTCTGGGTATTCGAAGGAGGCGCCCTCATGGCTACAAATGTAAAACTACCTGATGAGCTCGTAAAGCAGGCAGGAAAGATTGCTGCCATTGAACATCGATCAGTACCAAAACAAATCGAGTTCTATTTCAAAATTGCTGCCATCGCAGAAGCGAATCCAGAGCTCTCCTTCACTCTTATCAAAGAGATTTTGCGAAGTGACTCCGAGGCTGTTGCAGGCAAATACCAGTTTGGTTGATGGAGATATTTGTAACTCTAACTTTTGAACAACAAACCAAGAAGCTGCATAAGAATCAAAAACAATTACTAGATCTTGTCATTCACGAGATTGCCACAAACCCACTGCTTGGCGAATCCAAGAAGGCAGATCTAATGGGGATATACGTCTACAAATTCCAGATGGGCAATCGGCAATGGCTTTTGGCCTACCGAATGCTTTCAGATGAGTCCATCAAATTACTTTTAGTTGGTCCTCATGAGAATTTCTATAAGAATCTCAAAAGAAAATAATGACAAAGTTTCCGATCTACCTGCCCTCGCGCATTCCGGGAACCATTCGATAGAACTCTGAAATATCCCAAGAACCTGCGGTGCTATTTTTCTTCGGTAAATTTTCCTTCATCTTCGATGTGAAGGTAAAGGTGTTGAGGAAATACTTATTGCCATCGCGAGTTACATCTTTGAGTTCGACATTTACCGCAGCCTCATGGCGGGTTCCATCGGCGCAATCTGGGTCGCAATCATTTATTGAATAGATTCCTGTTCCCGTTGCGCTGCCTTTATCCCAGGTAGACCACTTGATGGAATGCACGACTTCACCAAAATCGGCACAGGTATTTGTCATTGTGCCAGGGCGTTGTTCTTCCAACTCACATACAAATGTCCAAAGTTCTTGAGAAGAGATGGAATCTGACGCAGGTAGAAATGTGCGCTCTGGCTCTGGTAGAAAATCTGTTTCAACAGATTCGTAATCTAGAGAACTAGAAATAGGCAGGCGCTCTTGTAGCGCGCTAAAGGCGAAGGTCACTGCCCAAAATGTCAGAAATAGAACTATGGAAAGAAGTGCGCGCCGCGAAAGGCTCACTGCTCGTCTTCCATGATTTCTTCAAGGTTTGCAATACGGCGCAGGATTTCATTGGATTCGCCAACGCGACCCTTTGAAACTAAGAGTTTGGCAATCTCTTTTTCGATATCGATTGCAAGATCCCAGTCAGTGTGACAAGCACCTGCATTCATAGAAAGTGCTTGGCGTAGTTCTTCTTCGGCCTCATCGACTTCACCGATAAGAATCTTGGCACAACCCATGCGATAGCGGGCCCAAGTTTCAAGAACACTTTTCTGCGCCGTTATTGCAAAGTCCAAAGTCTTTTGTGCATGGCGCATCGCCTCAACGCTATTGCCTAATTCGATAAAGCAAACGGTGATGTATTCATCGCAATAGAAAACGCGCTCTGGCTCTTTCTCTCTCTTGAAATATGTGCGAGCGCTCTGCAACGCAGCGAGTGCTTCTGGATATCGCTTGAGTTGAATGCAGGCAGAGCCAACGTTGTAATAATCAATTCCATTTGTTAGATCTGATAAATCCGGATCAACATTTTCTAATGCTTTGGTGTGGCACTCAAGTGATTTTTCATATTCACCTGCGGCATAGTAAAAACGGCCAGCATCTCGAAACATTTCAATTGATGCTGCGGCATCTTCATCTTTGAGTAATTCTGCTGCATCGAGTGCAACTTGAGCTGCTTCGGCGTCGCGATCTAACTTGCGAAGTGACCAGGTAATTCCTTCATAGACATGGAGCATCCGCGATGTTCCAACGAATGTTGATTGACCCTCATAAATTTCGCGAGCGCTTTGACATAAGGCAAGTGCTGCCTTGTGATCCCCACGGTCATATGCCAAATGGCTAAGTTCAATAAATGTTTCTGCGCGCTCTGTTCCAACACTTGCTGGAATTTTCTTCCAGAGTTCTTTCTCATCGGGTTTGTTTTCTGTACTCACCGTGGCCTTTCTTGAGGCAATAGAGCTTCGGACGGAGTGGAGAAGTTACTCTGCGGGGCTGACAAATCAGCCTCAGGTATAGGGACTTCCTGAGGGTGTTTCTTTCGGGGGAAGCGCACAGTAGCACAGAATTCGAACAGGTGTTCGGGCAGACTAAGAGGCCTATGTGGCGCGTTCCGAACCTTCACCGGCATCTCACTGCACATTCACTTTGGACATGCGCCCTGTTTGGCTCAATCCCCCATCATCTCCTCATGGATCCCTTTCACTCACCATTTATCTTCAATGCTCCTCGCGATAGCGCTAAGGAGAACTCGCAATTCGAGACTGATGAGCGGGCCCTCTTTAGTCGCTCACGCAAAGCGATTGAGGCCATTGAAATAGAACTGCGCCGCGAGAGAAGTTTCCTAGATATCTTGTTCAACTCTCGCAAGCTTGGATAGCTGCAAAATTCCTGCACCAGTGTTTGAGCGAAATTCATAATACATACACTTTCACCAAGCCATTTTTTTGAGCTCTGAGGTCGAAACTATTACTGCTTCCCCATTCGAGTTCCAGATATAGCGAAGGGAAGTTCTCATGCCTCAAATGCTTGATTTTCCAACGTGTTACGTCTGTCGTTCAGTCGACTTGGAAATCATCTCTAATGAAGAGTTTGGCCCAATGACTATGTGTTGCGAATGTGGTTATTCATGGATCGCATCATATGAAGAGTTGAGTTCAGACATCCGCGTCAATATCGCTTCATAAACATAACAAGGTAGAAATTTTCTGCCACCAAGATAGACGGCTTTGAGAAAAACTCTCTAAGCCTTCTTGAAACCAGCTGGGCACACAGGCTTTACAGCCGTTACCTTCTTTGTTGTCTTTCCCTTTACGCAAGAAATAGTGATGGTCTTAGCTTTTGCAACGCTGCCTCTACTTGTTGCTGTGGTGGATTTCTTTGGTGTGCTCATCTGCTGTTCTGATGCAGCAACAGTCATATTGCTCTCTGCAGATGGCTTACCGAGATCGTTATATGCGGGATTGAGTGAGATATCGAGCATTGGATCTGGGAATTCAAAACCTGATACTTGAATAACAATTTTGCCATTCTTTGCAGAGACATTTGCAATCGCTGCAGTTGAGCCACCAGCACCTGTGCGAACAGACACCACGAGCGCTGTTGCAGCATCTTCTGGCCTTGTTAGATTCCAGAGCGCAATCGCATCAGCAAATGAAATGGATGCGTAATAGAAACCTGTATTTACTGATGTGCCATCTGGTGCAAGGCGCGGCGCACTTGCTTTGTAGGTAAATGCTTTCTTTTCAGCATTCCAAGTAGGCGTTGAAAGTTTGCAAATTCCATTAGAGCCTACGTAGATCTTTCCTGCACTTCCAGGAATCGAAAAGCCCATTGGATCATTGGAGGGAACAATCACGCTTTGGAATTGAGTCACAACGGTTGAGGCAACGCCTTTATCTCCTGTGCAATCCCTTGAGCTCTTAGCTGTTGGGACTTTGACAGGGTAGCCAGAGAATTCAAAAACATTCTTACCGCCAGTAGATGTGATATTTACTGTGGCATCGGTGACAACACCAAATGTCACACCAACTTGAAAATCAGAGATTCGCATCTTTATGCCAATGGCAACTTCCGAGTTTAAGTTCACGGGTGTCGTTGGACTCGTTGGAAGCGCTGCAAGCGAGACTTTATTTCCTGGTGAATATGTTGGCTTTGCATCTATGACGATCCATGGAACAAACTCATTTGCATTCTTGGCCTCTAGATAGAGTCCGTCGTAATTCTCGGCTGCAAATGCATCGGCTGCACTCCAGCGCCCTGGTAATTCGCTACCTGCTGCAACGTTATTTGTATTTCCGGCACTGCCTCCTGCGCCACCAGTTGCAACCCATGAAAGCGCAATAGCTTTTGCGCCAACGGGTGTGAGTGAAACGCTTTCGATGCAGTAATCAACTGGTGCAATTGAACATGCTTGAAAGGCACCTTTTGGAATCGAGAGAGCAGCATGCGCTGTTGGAGCATTGATACTTGTGGCGACTAAGCCAAATGCAAGTACTGCTAATCCTCGAGTAAATCTCTCCAGTTTCATAAGGCCAAAGTATCAAGAATTACCCTCTGAGGGAACAAGCGATGCGGTGTGCATTCCTGTTTATTCTCGCACTGACTAAATGCGTTTTTAACAATCTGAGATTTTATGCACCCAGCTGCAATTATTTTTTGAATACCCGATTATTTAGCTACCTGAAACAAAGCGAAGTGGCTTGACCAATTCATTAGTGGCTAAGAGTTCAAGGGCTGCAACAGTTGCAGGTGTGATCTCGCGATCTGGTTGTACCTCAGGGGTATCGAGAAAGAATGAGACAACGCAATCGCCACAGGCAATAGCGCGCATGGTGCAGGTCTGACAGTTGATGATCATGGAATTACGGTAAAGCCCGCCACTGACAAATGCCTTGGTGCGTGTCGCGGCCTTATGGACGAATAACTACCCTGACAACATCGGCAGCCGTTGCCGACTCCCCTAGTTCATGATTTACATTCGTTGGAATTCCATTGATTTGCGCAGCGCCTAAGAAAGCGAGCTGGGCTGCAATCTCAGTCATCCAATAAAACGCGCCTGGCCCTGCTCGGTCAAGGATGCGCTGCGCCTCGGCCAATTGGCGATCACTAAATTTTTCAACATCGTTATTGTCATCATCAATTACGCTAAGTAAAAAGCGCTTGATATCTAAGCCAATGCCAGTTGCATCATTGGAGCTTTCAACGAGTTCTCGCAATTCGGCATCGAGGCCGCGCAATCTCTTGCGTTTTTTGCTGCGACTCAGAAATAGATAGATCAGGACTGTGAAGAAAAGTAATTCGAACATAAAACCATTGTGAACCCTAAGGCTGACAAATGGGGCCTACAGGCTTATAAAAAGCTTCTCAATTACTAAAGGCACCGAACTGAGCTCATCTGGGTATCGCATGATGGCTGTCTCGGGTGAGATGCTCCAATTGATATTGCTGGAAAGTAATACTTGAAGGAAGACCCTGACTTCAAATTCGGCTAAGTGGTTTCCGATGCAGGTGTGTGGGCCAAAGCCAAATGCAACGTGGGCATTTCGCTCTCTGCGCAAATTGAATGTTGTTGGATCTGGGAAAACTTCAGGATCAAAGTTTCCAGAAACGAAACTGATATTTACATATCTATCATCAGGCAAATCAGTAGCTCCAGTTTCTGGAACTGTAGTTCTGCCCATCCAAGGAATTGGGGTGAGGTATCGCAAGAATTCTTGTACAGCGCTATCGATGAGTTCAGGTTCAGCGATGAGCATCTCTTTATCGGCTGAGTTATTTCCCAGGTGCAGCAAAATTCCTGCAATCATCTTCACCATTGTGTCTCGGCCACCGGCCAACATGACACTAACGATTCCTCTAAATTCAATTGGGCTAACTTGTCGGCCTTCGATTTCCATATGAGCAATTCGATGCCAGACATCATTGCTCTCAATACTCATACTCTCTTCATATACGCGATCGATATATGCATGAAGAACGCTGCCATCTCGCTCTGGCCCAGTTGCAGTCCAGACATCTGGTCCCCAAGAAATCCATTCAGTTACATCTTTTTCACGGCCATACAAAATTCCTAAGTTATGCATCACGATTGGAAGTGCAAGATGTGGAATCACATCGCGGGAAGGGTCAGTGAGAAATTCGGCAAGTAATTTCTTTGTACTTTGAGCAAAAGCGGCTTCGCATTTTTCAATCGCTGGCTTTACAAATATCGGAGCAAGTGCGCTTCTATACAGATGGTGGCGCGGTGGATCTACTTCTAAAGGAAGTTGTCTATAGGTGCGAACATCAGAGTCCCCTTGTAAATCTGAGGAGTAAGTCTGAGTATCTCGAAGGGCGTCGCGAACAGCTTTATGTCCTTTGATGAAGCGAGAGACGGGGAGTTTGACGACAGCCATAAACGGATAATAAGAGGGCTTTCAATGTTGGGTCAATATCGCCATCTAGTCGAGGCAAAAAGTTCTCATCCGTTACAATTTAACTCAGTCAATCTTTTGTAATCGTGATATTTCACATCGGACGGGGTGGCGAACTTGGGAAAATACCAAGATGAGCACACTGAAAATGTGGACCGCAATGCATTTCTCAAGAGTCCAAGTTTTATCATCGGCTGCATACTTCTAGCCGTTGCCACTTTCGGAACAGTCTTGGCGCAGCGAATTTCTCTTGGCCCGAATTCCGGGACTGAATTCGGACAAGGCTACTTTCAAGTTGTTGCCTGCGATACATGGGTTGGAATACAACTCAATCCATCGTCTTCAACTTATTCAGGAACAAGCATCAATGGCACTGCATACACATCAGAGTCTCGCGTGAAGAGTATTCAAATCTCTGGCCTTGATACTCCGCGATGCGCCGGCAAGAATATAAAATTCACACTTACAAATAACGAGACCAGTACCGCTCTTCCCATCTTTACAGATACTGGATCTCTCGTAGTCTCTAGGGCGCTTCTAAAAGTAAATAGCAATTCCGATACCGCGCGATCTCTTGCCCTAACAATTATCGATGGCAATGGCCAAGACATTGGCAGAGCTAACGCCTATCAGTATCTGAACTACACGGCTTCCACTTCTGTATACACATTGGTCTTTGCTAATCCGTTAGCGCGAATGGCCGATGTAACGGGTGTGAACTTTGAAAGTTCCCTTGCGGGTTAGGAATGCGTAAGACAAAGACCATGTCTAGACGAATACTTACATTTCTGATAGTCGCCGCAACACTTTTTACAGGTTTGAGCTTTCCACAAAGTGCAAGTGCAGTTGATATTCCTGTTACAAGTGGAATGCTCTCCAATTTCACAGCTGCCAATTTCAGTGCCAATACATGGACCAACTCAGCAGTGGGTGGCTCGGGCAATGCAACAGCTTCAGGCACCGCGAGCGTTGTTTCTATTGCTGCAAATGCTTTTGGAAACACAAAAGCATTTCAGGCAGTGCAGGGAGCAAGAGCAGATTCAATTGATTTTGGGAATGCTGCACTCCCAGCCACATACACATTGTTTACCGTTGCGCGATACAACCCTAGTAATCCCACCGACTATGCTGCAGGTGATTATAATAATTCAAGCGGAAGAAATAGAATTTTTTCCTCTAAGACAGGGAACTGGTTATCAGGTTTCTGGGCTGGCTATTCTGGAGTTGCCTACCATGACGGATGGAAGACAAGTTCCAGTATCGACACCCATCAAAATAATTGGGTTCTTAGTTCCGACGTATCAGCCCCCACCTACCGCTCTACGGTTTATAACTCGTACAGCAGTAAGGGAACCTCCGTGTCAACGACAAACACAGCAGATTCCGTCGCGCACGGAATGATCATCAACGGTGGTGCATTTCCTGAGACATCGAATTTTCAAGTAGCTGCAGTTATTAGCTATAACCGAATTTTGACGGTTGCTGAAATAAAGAAAATGGAGGCATATTTAGCGGATGTTTACGGAATACCTGCCAATGTGCCTGCAACTGTGGCAGTCAATGCTGGCAATAATCAATCTGCTGCGCCTTCCGGTCAAGTTACAACTGCGCCTTCAGTATTAGTAAAAGACAGTGCAAATAATGTTGTAGTGGGCGCAACCGTAACTTTTGCAGTAGCGAGCGGTGGTGGATCTTTAGGCGCTTCAGGAACTGTTGTGACAAACGCAAGTGGTATCGCGACATCACCTGCTTGGACGTTGGGTTCGAGTCCAGGGAGCAACACTTTGACTGCTTCCGTAGAGTATTTATCTAGTGTGACTTTCACGGCTACAAGCACCGATACTGTTGCTCCAACATCGAGTGCAAATATTGTCTCTCTCTACACAAATTCCACATCGGTATCTGTTAATTACACCGCCTCCGATGCTGGAACTATTGCATCGGTTACGGTCTATTACAGCATCAGTCCGTCACTTACGTCTCCGACTTCTTGCGGCACTGCAAACTCTGCAGCAACATCTGGAACTATCACCTGTACGGTGGCAGCAACAAATACGACGTACTACGTATATACGAGAGCAACGGATGCTGCAGGTAACGTCGAAGCCGCACCTGTAGTCGCCGATGATTCGATCGAGAAAAACAATGCAATTTCACTGACAGGTACGACCCAAGATCTGCGAACCACATTCGGAGTTGCAACTTCCGACACTGTTACCGCATCCGGTGGTACAGGCAACAAGTCGTTCGTCCTTACTGGTACAGCTAATGCTGGAATTACATTAGATACAAGTACGGTAAATACTGCAATACTCAAAGTCTCTTCTAGCGTCGTAGCAGGCACTTATTACGAAACAATTACAGCAACTGATAGTTTGACAGCATCGGCAACTTTTGCAATTACTCTCACAGTTGCACAAGCGATTTCACTCACAGCAACGAACACAGCGATAAGTAAGGCCTATGGGGTTGCAGCCACGGAAACGATTACGGCGACACTTGGCACTGGCAATAAAACACTGACTCTTACAAATTTAACGGGTGAACCAAATATTTCAATTGACACATCCACTGCAAATAGGGCTGTTTTAAGGGTTGGGGCCGGTGCGACGACGGGAACGTATTCTGTAAGCATTAATGCGGTGGACTCCGTTAGTGCTAGCGCGTCTTTGTCTATCACCATAAGTGTTTCGACTGCATCGGCAATCACGATTACTGTGGCAACGCCGAGCGCCTTTACTTATTCGCCCTCGGGTATTTCTCTCACCAATACTTACACGGCAAGCGGATTGTTAGCTGGAGACACGGTCACTGCCATTACTTATCGATATGGGGTTGATACCGCCACCACTTCTGCATCTATTCCAACTAATGCTGGTACTTATTACATAGTGCCAAGTGCAGTGACACTGACAGATTCGCATCAAGGAAATTACGCAGGGATCAATTACGTCAGCGGCGTTCTAACGATCAACCGTGCGGAAGATTCTGGATTTATGAGTTATTCCACAGCAGAAGCTGTTGTTGGTAATTCATATTCTCTATATGTTGCAGGTGGCAGTGGGACAGGGACCGTTACCTACCTTGTTACAGGTGGTACGGCAACGGGTTGTTCACTTACTGGATCAGTATTGATCTCAACATCTGCAGGAACGTGCATAGTTGCCTTCACGAGAGAACAGAGCACAAACTACAACGCGAAGAGCTCGAGCGTAACAATTACTTTTAGAACTTACGAAGTGCTAACTACGGCTTCGACACCATCAACTGGCTCTAGTCATGGAATTGTTCTCACGGGCGGTGGAACACCGTGGAATAAGAATGCAACTGCATCTCCAACGATTACAAGTTTCACTCCTTCTTCAGGCCCTGTTGGAACAACCATTACTATCACTGGCACAGGACTCAATGGAGTCACTGTGGTCCGATTGAACTTTGAGGATATGGCAAGTGTTACAGGAGTGAGTCCAACTTCGGTTACCGCCGTGGTGCAAAGTGGTGCGACATCGGGGCCGATCTATATTGAAAATTCCTATGGAGCAGACTTCAACTTCGATGGATTTACTGTTACTCCCTAAATTCTTTTTTAGGCAATAGGCTCATCTCATGGCTATGTTTTCAGATGTTGTAAAGAATTTCTCCGAGTCCGATTTTCCGAAACCGCGGGCAATAGATCCTGACTCTGTCCCATCTCTTCGATGGGGAATTGTTGGAGCTGGTGATATTGCCGATGTCTTTATCAATACTCTCAAGAAACACACGAAGCAGCAGGTAGTTGGAATAGCTTCTAAGACTGCTGGAAAAGCGGCGGCCCTCGCTGCAAAACATGGCGTTGATAAAACGTATGACTCTTATGAGCAACTTTGCGCGCAAAAAGATATCGACGTTATTTACATAGCTACTTTGCCAAATACACACCTTGCAGATTCTCTGATTGCAATCAATGCGGGTAAACATCTACTCATCGAAAAGCCTTCAACTATTAGTAAGGCTGATTCCAAGACACTCTACGATGCTGCGAAGAAAACAAATGTCTTTGCAATGGAGGCGATGTGGACTCGATATTTGCCACAGGCTGACATGATGCGCCAAATGTTAGAGCGTGGATTACTGGGCAAGATTGAATTGATCCAAGCCGATTTTGGCCAAGATGCTCGCGATGTTGCACGCTTGTGGCTACCGGGTGCAAGCATTGTTCAAGATATGGGTATCTATCCAATTGCTTTTACAGAATCCATATTGGGACTACCAAAGAAAATTACTGCCACTGGTCAATTACATAGTCCGCATTCAGAGGCGATGGCATCTGCTGTATTTGAATACGAATCAGGTGCTCGAGCCGTTATTACAACAACTGGTTATAGCCATGTTCCAACTCGTGCATCTGTATCGGGTACTGAAGGCGTTCTACTTGTTGATTCACCCTTTTTTACTCCATCAGGTCTCGGACTTCGCGAAGCAGTATTCAATGGCAAAGGCCCTAATTGGAAAGATGAGACCGGCGTCGTTGGCCATGAAGGTCTTGCATACCAAGCTAATTATTTAGCTAAATATGTATCAGAAGGTCTACTCGAGTCTCCCTTGCATACGCACCAACAAACTGTTGAAATTATTGGAATTGGTGAAGAGATTCGCAGACAAATTGGTGTTGCGCTTTAGAAGTATTTTCCAAAGAGTTTCCTGAAGTTCTTTCTTATGCGCTTACTCAATTTCAGTGTCTGATCAATAGGAGAGACAGCCATAACCTTTTGCTGCGCTGGTTCATCCGGAGTTGATACATCTTTGAGCGCCGGTGAATTTTGATCGAGTGAGTCTGCAATACGGTCGATATTGGCAACCATGGAAAGGCCACGAATAATCTGCTCTTGATCGGCATCTTTGGCATCTTCAATCAAGGATTCGGCAAGGGCAGCGCCTGCTTCTCTTGCATCCTCTGTTGCGCTCTGATTTGAATCATCGGCGCTGAAATTATCTTCTTCAAACTTTGATGAGATTGCAAAGCTGGCAGCAGAGAGTGCCACTGCTATTTGCTTCTTGGTAGAATCTGCAATACCGCCACTGACAGCTGAATCAAAGAGTGTGCGAGCAATAGTGCGCACCTGCACAACAGTATGTTCTAGTGCGATTCCGCGGATATAGACATCTTCTGCTTCATCTTTTTCAGCAGTGGGAAACCACCGTGCATGTCCACGAGCTTCAACAGATTGAGAGCGAAGGGCTGGAATATCTTCAATGAGCAAACGTGCCTTTGCTAACCAATTGCCTGCCTCTTTTTGTGTGTAGCCAGCTGCAACACCTTCAGACATCTCAGCTAAAAGATTTGCTGCTTTGTGACTCACATTTGTTATGAGATCTATTGCTCGGCCAACAGGAGTCTTTGGATGAGAGAAATATGAAAAGACGATTGCTATTGCAGCCCCAATGAGTGTGGAACCGAGGCGATGCAGAGCGGTCGTGCCAGATAGACCGGGGCCGATAACAATAAGGGCAGTTACTGGAACGTTGACAGAGGCAACTTCACCAAGATGTAGCGCTCGGGCAACAACGGAGCACATGACAACGGTGATACCGATTGCAATAAATCCCATATTGAAGACAGATACTGCAAAAAGTGCAACGGATGCGCCAATTACTGTTCCAACAATTTGGCCAAAACCTTCACGAATTGATTTGTGCAATGAGACTCGAATACTCAAGGAACAAACAATGGCTGCAACTACGCCACCATCTGTAATGAGTAAATCTCCGACTTGCCACGAAACTGCGCCAGCGAGGCCAGCGACTGCAATTTGGCGCACCCAGACTCTTCGATCGGCGAAGAGATAAAATACTTTTGAAAAGATTTTTGGCCTCATTGTGAGCAATAGTTTAGTTCAATTCTTCTCCGATGGCCTTAGTTGTCGTATGGCGCTGATATTGTGAGCAAATGCAATCAACCTCCACGCCATGGTCAGCCGATGGTCCAAGCACTGTTGTATTTGGCGATAATTTTGGAGTTTTGAAATCCATGCCTGATGCCTGCATTGATCTAATTTATATAGATCCCCCATTCAATACAGGCAAAGTGCAAAAGCGCCAAGCAATCAAAACTGTTCGAAGCACCGAAGGCGGACGTGTTGGTTTCAAGGGTCAGAGCTATGAAACCGTAAAAGGAATTGTTACTTCGTATAACGATGACTTTGTTGATTACTGGGCATTTCTTGAACCACGTCTTGAAGAGGCCTGGCGCATTCTCAAGCCAAATGGCACTCTCTATTTGCATTTAGATTTTCGCGAAGTTCATTACGCAAAAGTTTTACTCGATGCCCTCTTTGGTCGCGAATGTTTCCTCAATGAAATTATCTGGGCATACGACTACGGCGCACGTGCAAAGAAAAAGTGGCCTGCAAAACATGACAATATTTTGGTCTATGTAAAAGATCCAGAGAATTACACCTTCAATAATGAGGCCGTTGATCGCGAGCCATATATGGCACCTGGTTTGGTTACTCCTGAAAAGGCAGAAAAAGGAAAATTACCTACCGATGTTTGGTGGCACACCATTGTTTCGCCAACGGGTAAAGAAAAGACTGGTTATGCAACACAGAAGCCTGAAGGTATTTTGCGCCGAGTAATTCACGCAAGTAGTAACGAGGGCGATTGGGTTATGGATTTCTTTGCCGGAAGTGGAACTACAGCAGCAGTTGCCCATAAGTTAGGTAGAAAGTTTCTCACTATCGATCAAAATCCAGAGGCAATTGAAGTAATACAGAAGAGAATTGGCGATGGAGATCTCAACGGTAGCGTTGAGTATGTCTCTTTTGAGTCCTAAACAAGTTTGCGAACTGCGTTCTTATGCGCGGTCGAGAGATCTTTGCACTCTTGCAATACATCATTCATCTTCTGCTTGAGTAGAGGTTTTCCATCACTTTTCACAACTGCCGCATCCCATGCCGCAGATAAGTTTGCACTTGCAACTTTGAATGGTCCAAGATTTCGAAGTGAGAGTGTTGAGCTCTCAAATGGATTTTCTGTGTGTTGTCCACGTTCTTTTCCTGCAATGAGTGCAACAACATCGCATGCAGGAACAACATACCAAGCATCATTTTCGGCATCGTAGGCAACCAGAGTTGTGTATTTCACTGCGCGAACTTGATTGAGAGTATCCCCGCTGACTTTCTTTACTTCAGCGTAATTTCCATTCTTGACGGCATCACCTAATCTGGCTTCACCCGGTTTTTGTGAAGATGTCAAAGATCGAAAGAGATCTTCAGCTTTATTACCAGTCTTCGAGATTCCCATTTTGGGTGTTATTGCCATCTATTTCTCTCCCTTATTTGAGAGTCAGTATTCAACATCGCAACTAATTTTGTCTAGACACTCACGAAAGTATGCATGGTTACCAGAAGTCACCTATTTTCTCGCGTAACGTATCGGGCATGAGTGTTATTGCAAGCATGGTTGTTGGCTCTGATGGTTCGACGAGTAAAGATTCAAAGTCTGCCGGTGTGAGCTCCCCCGCAGATCGACGTTCATTTCTAGCGCGTCGACGCAGTGTTGATTGCATCATTATTGGTGGAAATACAGCGCGCAATGAACCATATAACCGAACCCCCGTACCACTTGTAGTGCTCTCTCGTTCATTAGTGAATCCAGTAATGGGTAATCATTTAGCGCTGATGTGGAACGCCTCTCCTGCAGAGGCGGTAGAGCGAGCAACACGAAAATTTGGTTCCAACATTCTTATCGAAGGCGGCTATTCAATGATCTCTGAATTATTGGATGCAAATTTGTTGGATGGCTTAGAACTCAGTGTTACGCCAGAGACTGGTGGAGAAGGATTTATTGATTGGAAAGAACTTATTGCACGCTTTGATTCATACGAAATAAGCGAAGATGATGGAACGTTTTTCTATCACGCGATCAAAAAGCGGAAATAACGGCCACTCCAGCAACAGCGAGGGCAACACCAACATATTGAACTTTGTGTAAGCGCTCATGTAGTAATTTATAAGCGAGTACAACGGTTGCAACGGGATATAGAGAGCCAAGCACCATTGCAAGGGAGACTAAGCCTTTAGTGCAGGCAACTCCTAGAAGTAAGTTTGCTAGGAAATCTGCAACACCGACCAAAATAAATCGTGGATAGAGTGATGGAGAAATAGCTCCTATGCCTCTAAATTTCCAGAACAATGAAAGCGTCATCACTGCAGTTGCTGCTCGCATCGTTGTCATGGTCATCAGCGAACTAGTTTCAGATCCGATAGACATAAATATTAGTGTGATTCCAAAACCGAACATTGCACCCAGTGCCAGGATGAGTGGCTTGATTGGAAGACCATTTCCAAGTTCTGGTCCACTTGCACAAAATGCACCAGTGAGTGCTAGCACAACACCAATTGTTGTAATCAGAGATAAACGATCTCCATTATAAATTGCATAACTCAGCGGAATAATTGCACCGAGTGCACTAATCGGTGAGACAACTCCCATTCGCCCCGTTGATAAACCTGCATATAAACAGAGCAGACCTAAATATCCAGTGATACCTGCGCAAATACCTGGAATGAAATAACTTGCTGTTGAAATAGATGGTGCTATCCATCCACCAGAGACAATGATGATTGTGATTCCTGTGAACAAACCGATGATTTGGCTAATACCTAGAACAACAAGTGCTGGATATTTTTTACTAAGGCGTCCTGCTTCAAAATCGGCGCTACCCCATAAAAGACTTGAGATGAGTGCGAGCAAAGTAGCCATTGAGCAAGGTTACAGCCCAGCCTCCCACATTTAACGCACTGCATTCTTTACATTTAGAGAGTGGATATCAACGAATTCAATCGAATGATTGATTTAGTACGCACATTTACTCCACGATCTGAAATTATTTTGGAAGAAGTTCCCGCCCCTCAAAAACTTGCGACATATTCCTTCGCATTCTCAGCCGATGTCAGCAATGGCTTACTTGGCGATGCCGAAGATGAAGTTGCATCAGGGCGCTTTGTTTTATTGCACGAACCCGGTGGACAAGACACATGGGATGGTGAATATCGCTGCGTTACTTTTGTGCGAGCAGATGTTGATTCCATTATGCAAGAAGATCCGATGTTGCCAGAAAATGGCTGGAACTGGTTTCTAGAAGCGCTAGATACCGCTGGGTGTGAACTCACTGCGCCAAGTGGAACCGTGACACGTGTTGCAAGTTCTTCATTTGGAAAACTATCTCCGCGAAGTGATGAAGCCGAGATTGAAATTCGTGCATCGTGGACACCAATAATTTCTTCTGCCAATGAAATCATGAAACATATAACTGGCTGGTGCAACTTGATCTCTGAAATCGCAGCGCTTCCTCCCATCCCTGAGGGTGTTTCTGCAATTACATCTGCTAAACGTCGATAAGTATGAGCGAAGAAGAAGTTACCTCTGTCCCCCTGCTCACTCCCAGTGCTGGTACTCCCGATGTCATTGATACCGAGAGTGCATTTGAAAAAGCGCTAGAACAATTAGCAAAAGGAAGTGGGCCTTTTGCAGTTGATGCAGAGCGTGCATCGGGCTTTCGATATAGCTCTCGTGCATACCTGATCCAGATCAAGCGCGCAGGCGGTGGACTCCACCTCATTGATCCGATTCCATTTGGACCAGGACATAAGCTTTTTGCCCGACTCAATGAATTATTCAATACTGATGAAGTTATTTTGCATGCCAGTACCCAAGATTTGCCGTGTTTGCGCGAACTCGGAATTCATCCTACGAAATTATTTGATACAGAACTAGGTGGTCGTATTGCTGGGTTACCTCGAGTTGGCCTTGGCCCGCTTTTAGAATCACAGATGGGCGTATCACTGGCTAAAGAACATAGCGCCGCAGATTGGTCTGTTCGCCCATTACCTGTTGCTTGGCTGACATATGCAGCCCTCGATGTTGAATTACTCGTTGAACTTAGAGACAAGATGTATGAACTTCTCAAATCTTCTGGAAAATTAGAGTGGGCGTTGCAAGAATTTGATTCGATACTTGCTGCTCCCCCATCACCTCCTCGCGTTGATCCTTGGCGACGCACATCAGGGATGCACAAAATAAAGCGTCGCGATCATCTAGCAACCATCAAGGAATTATGGATCACGCGAGATTCGATTGCGCAAAGGGATGATATTGCCGCTGGAAAATTGCTCAACGATTACGCAATCGTTGAACTTGCAATGTCGATGCCAAAGAATAAAAAGGAATTCGAAAAGTCGCTACGTCCTCTAGGTTTGCGAGCGCGATGGTTGGAAAATATCGATACCTGGCTCAAAGTAATTTTAGAATCAGCGACCATCCCAGAAGATCAATGGCCACCGCTTCGTTCACATTCTGATAATTCAATGCCACCTGTAAAACTGTGGCGAGATCGCTTCCCTGATAAATACGCGCCTCTTACTCACGCGCGCGCTGCCATTGAATTGCGAGCCCAAGAACTCTCTATCCCCCTAGAGAATTTGATTACTCCCGATTACATCCGCCGCCTTTGTTGGGAACCACCACAAGGTGCTACCGAAACACTGAGTGAGGGTGCTGTGCGCGAAAAGCTAGCCGCCCTAGGGGCGCGCCAGTGGCAGATCGATATCGTCGGACCACTTATTGCTCTGGCCTTGCTCGAGAAAGAGGCCTTGCCCGAGCCGAAGGTGGAAGAAGAGGCTGTGAGTGAGGAGACTCAGGCGTAAATCCTGAATTACGCAACATAAGAGTTGCGTTAATGGTTGGACTGCCTTAGGTTTATCGAATGCTCAGTACATTCATCATCGCCCTTCGCGAAGGGTTAGAGGCTGCTCTGATCGTCGGTATTTTGGCGGCGTACATCATCAAAACTGATCGCCGTTCTCTGCTCAAGCCATTATGGATAGGCGTGAGCGCGGCATTGTTTGCGAGTGTGAGCCTTGGCACGATCCTTACATTCACTGCTGCTGAACTTTCAGATCGCGGAAATGAAATGTTTGCAGGAATCACTTCTTTTATTGCAGTAGGACTTGTTACATGGATGGTTTTTTGGATGAAGCGCACAGCGCGCGTTCTCAAGAGTGAACTTCATGGAAAAGTAGATACTGCCGTAGCAACAGGGCCTCTAACGCTAGCGGGCGTGGCTTTTTTCGCTGTTCTTCGCGAAGGCCTTGAAACATCACTCTTCGTTTATGCAAACTTTCGAACAGTCGATGGCAAAACGTCGGCAACTATTGGTCTGCTATTAGGTTTTGCAATTGCAATTGCACTTGGTTGGGCAATCTTTAAGAGTGCAATCAGATTGAACCTCAGTAAATTCTTTACATATACAGGAATTGCATTAATCGTTGTTGCAGCCGGTGTTCTTTCCTACGGTATCCATGAGTTCCAAGAGCTCGGATGGCTTCCTGGCGTTGATGCCTTTGTATGGGATGTGACCTCATGGCTTCCTAAGGAGTCACTAGTGGCTGGTCTTCTCAGTGGCACTGTGGGCTTTGATACGACCACTTCATGGCTGCAATTGGCTATTTGGGCGATCTACCTAGGCGCAGTCTTGATTCCATACCTTCGCCCCGCACGCTCAAAGGTGCTAGTTTCCTAAATACCTACTGCTGAGTAACATTACCTATATCCCGTAAGGCGATCTTAGGTAAGGACTTTCAATGTCACGCAGCGTTGTTTTAGTAGATGCAGTTAGAACTCCATTTGGAAAAGCGGGCAGCATGTATGCCGGTACTCGCGCAGATGATTTGATGGTGCGCGCTATTCGCGGACTCCTCGAGCGAAATCCAAAGCTAGATCCCAAGGCAATCGATGATGTTGCAATTGCTGCTGCAACACAAAGCGGTGATCAAGGAATGAATATCGGTCGAAGTGTTGCACTCCTTGCAGGTCTTCCAAACTCTGTTCCGGGTTATTCAATTGATCGATGGTGCGCTGGCGCAATGACAGCTGTAACAACTATTAGCGGCGCGATTGCACTAGGTGCATACGACATCGCAATTGCAGGTGGCGTTGAACATATGGGAAATCATCCAATGGGTGAAGGCATGGATCCCAACCCGCGCTACTTAGCAGAGAAAATTGTTGATCAAGATGCACTTGCTATGGGTGCAACTGCAGAACGTTTACATGATCGCTTCCCACAACTGACAAAAGAGCGCGCAGATCGCTATGCAATGAATTCACAACTCAAGACTGCGAAGGCATATGCCGATGGAAAGATTCAACGTGATTTGATTCCAACTGCTGCGCGAAGCGCCGAACTTGGTTGGGGCGTTGCAACTGCAGATGAGTCACCACGACCAACGACAACCATGGAAGGTCTTGCAGGTCTAAAGACTCCTTTTCGCCCAGCAGGTCGCGTTACACCTGGTAATTCATCAGGACTCAATGATGGTGCCACTGCTGCAATTTTGGCCGATGAAGATAAGGCCAAAGAGTTAGGGCTAACTATCAAAGCACGCCTTGTTACATTTGCATTTGCTGGAGTCGAGCCGGAAGTAATGGGTTATGGACCAGTTCCATCAACAATCAAAGCACTCGCAAAAGCAGGTCTAACAATTGCTGATATCGGAGCATTTGAAATCAACGAAGCATTTGCTGTTCAAGTAATTGCATTCCTAGATCACTTTGGAATTGCCGACGATGATGCGCGCGTAAATCCTTATGGTGGCGCAATTGCAGTTGGACATCCACTTGCATCCTCTGGCGTGCGCTTGATGCTCAATTTAGCGCGAACATTTGAAGAGCGCCCTGAGGTGCGTTATGGCATTACAACGATGTGTATTGGCCTTGGAATGGGTGGCACAGTTATTTGGGAAAATCCACACTTTGTCGGAGGTTCAAAATAATGACTACCGTCAAAATTGAGATGCCAGAAGGTGCACCTGAGGAAGTTGTTACCAATGCACTTGTTCGAGATGTTGATCTTGGCTCATTTGGCCACAAAGGCACCTTGGCCCTTATTACTTTAGATAACGGGCTAGACCACACACGTCCCAATACTTTCGGTCCGCAATCACTCATGGCACTCGACGCAGCAATAACTGAGGCACTCTCACGCAAACCTGCAGCGATTGCAATTACTGGAAAGCCATTCATCTTTGCAGCAGGTGCTGATCTCTCAGCCCTTTCATTTATAACCAAGCGCGAACAATCTCTGGCTATTGGAAAAATAGGTCACGATGTATTTCGTCGCCTCAATGAATGCGGCACACCAACATTTGCATTTATCAATGGACTCGCACTCGGTGGCGGTCTCGAAGTTGGATTGCATTGCAACTATCGCACTCTTGCAACGACTGCCTTTACAGGCCTTCCAGAAGTATTTCTAGGACTCGTTCCTGGATGGGGTGGCGCGACAATTCTGCCTAAGCTCATCGGTCCAGAGCGCGCGGTTCAAGTAATCATGCTCAACGCACTCAATAACAACACCATGATGAAGTCAAAAGATGCACTTGCACTCGGTGTTGTCGATGCAGTCTATGAACCCTCAGACTTCTTGGAACGCTCTATCTCATTTGCAGCATCGGTTCTCAATGGTTCAAAGAAGATTGAGCGCACTGATTACTCCAATGATCCTGGTTGGGAAAAAGCGATTGCAACTGGTCGCGCTGCTGCTTTGAAAAAATATGGCGGAGCAGAAATAGCATCGCCTACTCGTGCACTCGAGCTCATTGCTGCGGCTCAAAAATGCACACTCGGCCAAGGCTTTGATGCAGAAGATCAAGTACTTGCTGATCTGACAATGAGTGATCCGCTTCGCGCATCTTTATATGCATTCAATTTGATTCAAAAGAAGCGCAAGAAAGTTGAAGGCGCACCAAAGCCAGCCCTTGCTCGCAAAGTAACTCGCGTCGGCGTTGTTGGCGCAGGGCTCATGGCATCTCAATTAGCGCTATTACTTTTGCGTAATCTCAAGTGTCCAGTTGTTATGACAGATATTGATCAAGAGCGCGCCGAAAAAGGTGTTGCTTGGGTCAAGGCAGAGATTGCCAAACTAGTTGAGAAAAAGCGCATGCACCCAGAAGCTGCCGCGCGCCTAGTCGGACTCATAAGTGGCTCAGCTGATCAGAGCGTCTTTGCAGGTTGTGACTTTGTTATTGAGGCAATTTTTGAGGAACTCTCACTCAAGCAAGATCTCTTCAAGAAATTAGAGGCGATCGTCTCCCCTGAATGCGTCATCGCAACCAATACTTCTTCACTCTCTGTTGAGGCGATGAGTCAAGGTATGAGCAATCCTGAGCGCGTTATTGGCTTCCACTTCTTCAATCCTGTTGCAGTCATGCCGCTACTTGAAGTTGCGCGCACAAGTGCAACTGATGATGTGACAACTGCAACTGCTGTAGCCATTGGCAAAGAACTCAAGAAGACAATGGTGATCACAAAAGATGCACCAGGTTTTGTCGTCAATCGCTTGCTCACACGTTTCATGGGCGAAATCACCGATGCAATGGATGAGGGCACAGCCCCGGATATTGCAGATGGTGCAATGCGCAGTATTGGTTTCCCAATGTCACCATTTGAATTACTTGGCCTCGTCGGTCCCGGTGTCGCACTCCATGTTTCCGAGACTCTCAACAAAAATTTAGGACCACGTTATCGAATTTCGCCTTCGATGCAACGCATGGTCAAAGAAGGCGTTCGCACTTTCTACATCAAAAACGATGATGGAACTTTCGCGCCAAATCCTGCCGCACTTGCACTCGTAGAAAAAGGTGAGAAGGCCTCAACTGCAGAACAAGTTCGCTTGCGCGCGCTAACTGCAATTGCAGAAGAAGCACGCATGATGCTCGATGAAGGAGTTGTTTCAACACCTGCAGAAATTGATTTATGTATGTTGATGGGTGCCGGTTGGCCAATGCACTTGGGTGGAATCTTGCCGTACTTAGATCGCGAAGGAATTAGCGATTCTGTTTGTGGTCAACGTTTTCATGCTCCTGGAGTTGCATCCCTTCTCTAAGAGAGCTGCTCCATTCCACAACGCTGCGTGTGATGTTCTGGGCGGTAATTCCTAAATCGTTCAAAACTTCTGCGCGCTTTGAATGTTCGATAAATTCAAGTGGCACGCCAATAGAATGAATTGGAACTAACAATCCTGCATCTCTAAACATTTCAGAGATCGTGCTTGCAATTCCACCATGGCGAATTCCATCTTCTAGCACAACAACACTCTTGTATCGCTGAGCCATGGTAATAAGTGATACCGGTAGCGGCTTTACCCAGCGTGGATCAATAACAGTTACGCCAACACCTTCGCGATATGCCTGTGAGGCAGCCTCTACTGCAACGTGAGCGAGTGCGCCAACGCTGACCAACAAAACATCTGCACTCTCTCCACGATACAAAACATCAATTCCATCACGACGTTCAAATGCTGGAATATCTTCAATGACGCCACCTTTAGGGAAGCGAACGAGTGATGGTGCATCACTTATTGCTACTGCCTCATTGAGTGTCTCCTTCAATCGTGCGCCATCGCGAGGGGCAGCAACATGAAGAGTTGGAATAATTCCAGTAAGGGCTAAGTCCCACATTCCATTGTGCGATGGTCCATCATCACCAGTTATTCCTGAGCGATCCAGGACAAAGGTAACTCCTGCTTTATGCAGTGCAACATCGAGGAGTACCTGATCAAATGCACGATTCAAAAATGTTGAATAGAGGGCGACCACTGGGTGCAGACCGGCAAATGCCATTCCTGCAGCACTAGTTACGGCGTGCTGTTCTGCAATACCAACATCGATGGTGCGCTCTGGGAATTGCTTTTGGAAAGCATCAAGGCCGGTAGGTCCAAGCATCGCTGCAGTAATTGCAACAATATCTTCGCGCTCATGACCAATACGAACTAATTCATCTGAGAATACTCGAGTCCAACTAGTACCACTTTTTGCAATTGGCTCTCCTGTTTCAGGATCAACAATGCCAACAGCATGGAACTTCTCTGCCTCATCTTCAACTGCAGGTTGGTAGCCACGTCCCTTTTCAGTGATGGCGTGGACCAATACTGGTTCACCAAACTCTTTTGCCTTAGTGAGCGCTTTTTCCATGGCTGCAATATCGTGACCATCAATAGGGCCCATGTATTTCAAACCAAGATCTTCGAACATTCCTTGCGGAGCGACAATATCTTTGATTCCCTTTTTCATTCCATGCAGAGTTTCATAAATCGGCGTACCAACGACTGGAGTCTTGCTCAGAACTTCTTTACCCCAATCAAGGAAGCGCTCATAGCCTTGAGTGACGCGAAGTGTTGAAAGATATGTAGCAACGCCGCCAATAGTTGGTGAATATGAGCGTTCATTATCGTTGACGATAATTACTAAGTTACGGCTCTCTTGTGAAGCAATATTGTTGAGCGCCTCCCATGACATTCCGCCAGTAAGTGCGCCATCTCCAACAACGACTACTACGTGGCGATCATCTTGGTGTGTGAGTGAGAATCCTCTAGAAATTCCATCTCCCCATGAGAGCGCAGTGGATGCATGGGAGTTTTCAATAACATCGTGCTCGCTCTCGGCGCGGTTTGGATAGCCTGCAATTCCTCCGCGTTGGCGCAACATATCGAATCGATCTGCGCGACCAGTAAGAATTTTGTGAACATAACTTTGATGTCCAGTATCAAAGAGAACAACATCTTTAGGTGATTCAAAGACACGATGGATGGCGATAGTGAGTTCAACTACGCCTAAGTTTGGGCCTAAGTGGCCTCCAGTTTTAGAAACTTTTTCAACTAAGAAGCCTCGAATTTCTGCACAGAGTGCGTCGAGTTGATCATGGGTCAGCGCATCCAAATCGCGCGGTGACTTTATCGACTCAATCATGAGCGCAATTCTAGTTTGCCGCCCTCACTTTTGCACTAATTAGCGAGTAGTGAGCGCAATACATACTGCATGATTCCGCCATGGCGATAGTAATCTGCCTCACCCGGTGTATCGATGCGTACTTTCGCACTAAATTTCTTATCCCCTGCGCTAACACTTACCGTCTTGGGAGTGCTGCCACTATTGAGTTCAATAATTCCTGAAATGGTAAATGTTTCCTCACCTGTGAGTCCAAGTGATTGCGCATTTTGGCCATCAAGGAATTGCAAAGGTAGGACGCCCATGCCGATCAAGTTAGAGCGGTGAATACGTTCGAAGCTTTCAGCAATTACTGCACGAACACCAAGGAGTGCTGTTCCCTTTGCTGCCCAGTCACGCGATGATCCAGATCCATATTCTTTGCCAGCCAAAATAACTAGTGGCACATCAGCATTGATGTAATCAACTGATGCATCGTAAATAGTTGATTGCACTCCACCTTGTAGGAAGTTGCGAGTAAAGCCACCTTCGACTCCATCGAGCAACATGTTCTTTAGGCGAATATTTGCAAAAGTTCCACGAATCATGATTTCGTGATTACCACGACGTGAACCGTATGAGTTAAAATCTTTACGATCAACGCCGTGCTCGGCCAAATACTTTCCAGCAGGTGAATCTGCTTTGATATTGCCAGCAGGTGAGATGTGATCTGTTGTTACAGAATCACCCAAAATTGCCATTACGCGCGCTCCAGCAATATCAGTTACTGGTGTTGGCTGCTTTGGCATTCCATCGAAATATGGTGGGCGACGAACATACGTTGATTTGGTATCCCACTCAAAAGTCTTACCTGTTGGAGTCGCAAGTGATTTCCAACGATGATCGCCATCGAAGACACTTGCATAATCCTTTGTAAACAACTCTGATGAGATTGAGGCATCGATGACACTTTGAATCTCTTCTGGTGATGGCCAGATATCTTTGAGATACACAGGTTTGCCATCTTTGTCATTACCTAAAGAGTCTTTTTGGAAATCGTGATCCATCGTTCCTGCAATTGCATATGCAACAACGAGTGGAGGTGAAGCCAAATAGTTCATCTTCACATCTGGGCTAATGCGACCCTCAAAGTTGCGGTTACCAGATAGGACTGCAGTTACTGCTAGATCGTTTTCGTTGACTGCCTTGCTGATTTCGATAGGTAATGGTCCTGAGTTACCGATACATGTAACGCAGCCGTAGCCAACAAGGTGGAAGCCCAGTTCCTGCATGTAATGAGTGAGTCCTGCGCGGTCGTAATAATCAGTAACAACTTTTGAACCAGGAGCAAGCGTTGTCTTTACCCATGGCTTTGATTTCAAGCCCTTCTCAACCGCTTTCTTTGCAAGAAGTGCTGCGCCAATCATTACTGATGGATTAGAAGTATTTGTACATGAAGTAATCGATGCGATTACAACATCACCATTTTTGATTGTTGTTGCTTCGTTACGTACCTTGATTGCAACTGCTGACTTTTCGGTTTTGTCAGAAAGGTACGTTGGCAAAATACTTTCAAATGAAGATTTTGAATCTGTAAGTGAAATGCGATCTTGCGGACGCTTAGGTCCTGCAATAGATGGAACAACAGTTGAAAGATCGAGTTCGATATTTTCAGAAAAACGTGGGGTAAGTGATGGGTCGTGCCATAGACCCTGCTTCTTTGCGTATTGCTCAACAAGTGCAACTGCATCTTCGCTGCGACCAGTAAGACGTAAGTAGCGCAGAGTCTCTTCATCGATTGGAAAGATTGCGCACGTTGATCCATATTCAGGACTCATATTTCCAATAGTTGCGCGATTGGCCATAGGAACTGCAACAACTCCTGGACCATAAAATTCAACAAACTTTCCAACAACACCATGCTTGCGAAGCATCTGAGTAATTGTCAGCGCTAAGTCAGTAGCTGTTGTTCCCAGTGGAAGAGTGCCGCTGAGTTTGAAACCAACAACGCGTGGAATCAACATCGATACTGGCTGGCCAAGAAGGGCTGCCTCTGCCTCAATGCCGCCGACTCCCCAACCAAGTACTCCAAGGCCATTGACCATTGTTGTATGTGAATCTGTTCCAACAACTGTGTCTGGATATGCGCGAAGAACTCCGCCTACCGTGCGAGTCATAATGACGCGTGCAAGGAATTCAATATTTACTTGGTGAACAATTCCTGTTCCAGGTGGCACAACTTTGAACTCATCAAAGGCGCTCTGGCCCCAACGCAAGAAGCGATAACGCTCTTGGTTGCGCTCGTACTCAATATCTGTGTTCTCTTCAAATGAATTCTTTGTTCCAAAGACATCAGCAATAAC
>CAMCCH010000007.1 GCA_945873335.1 Bifidobacterium breve
TCGCGACTGCCAAAATCACGCTTGATCGGTCTGCTCACATTTCCTCCATCTTCGTTGCTAGCGATAGCCTACGATGGCAATGGATATGAAGTCACAACGAGAAGTGAGCCTCGTAGGCTCGGAAGAGCCCCTTGCCGAAATAATGGCAATAATTTCTTCTGCTCTCCTCGGCAATGGGCCAGCTCTGGCTTTTGGACCAGTCCAATCCTCATTCGCACCAGATTCAATTGCAGTAGTCGTCACCACTACTGGAAGTACGGGAGTTGCCAAAGAAGTTGCTCTCACTGCGCAGGCAGTTATTGCATCGGCAAAAGCATCACATAAATTTCTTGGAGCCAAGATTGGCCAACGTTGGTCACTTTTGCTTCCACTTACTCATATCGCAGGAGTAAATGTCTTAGTGCGCTGCCTTGAATTACAAAGTCAACCAATTGATTTAAGAAATTTTGATGGCGAATATCCACACGCGGATTTCACTGCAATTGTTCCAACTCAGTTATATCGTGCACTCCATGGTGATGAGAGATTGTTACGTCATCTGCAATCTGCGAAAGCGGTACTTGTTGGTGGTGCACATTTACCTCGACACCTGCGAGATCAAGCTGAACGCCTTAAAATCACAATCGTTGCGACCTATGGGATGAGTGAAACTTGTGGTGGATGTGTTTATAACGGTAAACCACTCGATGGCATAAAGATTGAAATTAACTCAAAGTCATTAGTGCGAATTAGCGGTCAATCTCTTGCCTCTGCATATCTCAATGCAGAGGATGAATGGCAGAAATCTTTTGATGGTACATGGTTCACTACTCAAGATATCGGCGAATATGCAGATGGTTATCTTCAGATCCTTGGGCGAGATGATGAAATCGTAATTAGCGGTGGAGAAAATGTTTCCCTCAGTGCAATTGATGAGCTCTTATCTCTTCACTTTCCTGATATTGAAGCGGCAGCATTCGCAGTAACTGATGTCGAATGGGGCCACGCGCTTCATTTGGCAATTGTTGGTGAGATTGAAAATTCAACATTGCTTATATTTTTGGAAAAGACTCTTGGGGTATCTGCAAAACCGAAGAAAATTCATAGAGTTGCCTCGATTCCCCGAATTGGGATTGGCAAAGTAGATCGCAAAGCACTCGTAGAATTACTCCACAATGAATAAATGGATTCTTGGTGCGCGCCCTCGTACTTTGCCGGCAGCTATTGCTCCTGTACTTGTTGCAACAGCACTTGCCGGAGATGATTATCAGCCATCGCGAGCAGCATTAGCGCTTCTGGTTAGTTTGAGCCTTCAAGTTGGTGTGAATTTCGCAAATGACTACTCCGATGGAATTCGGGGCACTGATGCAGATCGTGTAGGGCCAACTCGACTTACCGCTAGCGGTCTTGCATCACCTAGCGCAGTAAAGCGCGCTGCATATATTTCATTTCTTATCGGAGCATTTGCAGGACTAATACTTGCTGCGCAAACTTCTTGGTGGCTCATACTCATTGGCGGTGTTGCAATTCTTGCTGCCTGGGGTTACACAGGTGGACAAAATCCATATGGTTACAGTGGCTTTGGTGAAATTTCTGTATTCATATTTTTTGGTTTAGTCGCAACAATGGGAACTTTCTATGTTCAAACTGAGTCTGTTACATTACAAAGCGCTCTTGCATCGATTCCAATAGGAGCGCTAGCGTGTGCAATTCTTGCTGTGAATAATATTCGTGACCGCGAAAAAGATTTCCTCGTGGGTAAACGTACTCTCGCAGTCCGACTCGGTGATCGTAATGCCCGTTACTTTTTTGTTTTTCTCATTATTTCTGCTCACACCGCAGCTATAGCAACAACCTTTCCATGGGGCGCTCTTACTCTTCTTGCCGCCCCGATAAGTCTTAGCGTTTCACGTAAGGTGCTCAAGGGAGCGCAGGGGAAAGAGTTGATTCCGTTGCTAGGCGTAACAGGAAAATTACAATTGCTCTTTGCCACTGTTTTTTCTATTGCTCTAATCATTGGATAATGGGGTTAGACTTATCTCATGGTTAAGTTCCTTCTCCCCCTGTTGCTTGTTGCCTTTACGATTTACACACTCGTTGACTGTGCACGCACCGATGAATCATTAGTTCGCAATCTTCCAAAATGGGGATGGATTTTGATAATCATTCTTTTAGGAACTATTGGTCCAATTGCATATTGGGTTGCAGGACGACCAAAGCGTCCTGGTCGCGGTGGTGGACCAAAGCGTCGAATCTTGCCACCAGATGATGACCCAGATTTCTTACGCAAGATCTAATTTATAAACCTGAGTACGTGTGCTTTCCAGTTCCATAAATATTTACATAAATGTAGTTAAATAAGAATGTAGAACCTGCAAATAAACATAACCATGCTGCTCTGCGTCCGCGCCAGCCAATCGTTACGCGCGCATGAAGATATGCAGCGTATGCAACCCATGTAATAAAAGCCCACGTCTCTTTTGGATCCCAGCCCCAATAACGACCCCACGCGCTTTCGGCCCAAATTGCTCCTGCAATTACTGCAAATGTCCAGAGCGGAAATACAAAGGCAACGAGTCGATATGAAAGTTGATCTAGAACTTCAAGAGATGGGAGTCGTTGTGCCCATAGAGTACGAGGACCTTTGCGCTCCATCGAATCCAAATATAAATATGCTGCTGAAATAGCATTGGCAAGTAGAAAAACTCCACCAGAAATAATTGCCGCAGAGACGTGAATAACAAGCCAGGTAGATTTTAGTGCCGGTACTAGTGGCGCACTCGGACGATAAAGAACTGCGATAGCAGTACCGAGAGTTAGCAGAACTGCGATAGAGACTAAAAGTCCAAGCCAGCGCAGGTCATATTTACGGAGTGCAGCTAAGTATGCGCCAGTAAATGCGAGTGCACCAGTAATTGAAAACTCATACATATTTCCCCATGGGACACGCTGCGCAGATATTCCTCGGGCGATAACTCCGGTAAAAAGCAAAATAAATCCAAGAATCATCAACGCTGTTGCAATGCGAGAGGCTTTCTCTGTACGTGTGTAGTCCAAAGTTTTTATTGCGAGATTTCCATCTGTTGAGTCTGTCGACTGAGGCGCACGAACTGCCCATGCAGTTTCATAGGCGTGAGCAAGGAAGGAAAGTGTAAAGACGGCCATCGCTGAATAAATTGAATAGTTTGAGATGTAAGCCCATGTTTCTGACATTATTTCTCTCCCTTGAGTGATGAAACTACACGTGCGATTTCTGCTTCAAGTCCTGGTGCTGAATTCTTGGCTAAGCCAGCAACTTCAACTTTTCCAGATTCGCTTATTCGAATCCAGATACGTCGTCTTCTTGTGAAGAGTGAAGCGAGCAACCCAAGGATGGCAACAATACCTCCAAGAAGTGCGTAATTCTTTCCCGGATCTCGCACAACCTGCAGGTTCACCCATGGCACATATGTTTCAAAAGTAATTGACCCGCCATCATATGAAAAGCTTTCGCCCGGCTTAAGTGATTCAAGTCCTATCCGCTCCATCTTTGAAGTATCTATTCGATACACGGATTGGGGAACACCAGTATTTAGTCCTAAATCTCCTCGCCAGATAGAGAAGAGCATTTTTGGATCAAGGGCCTCGGGGAAAACACTTATTCCTCCGCGCACAGAATCGCGTGCTTGAGTTGGTAGGAAGGTTGCAACAAACCCAATTTGTGGATCTGCATCTGGAACTTTTATCGCACCGATTGATTTAAGGTTTCCATCTTGCGGCAAAAATGGCACTGGGCCTTGCAGGGCTACATTTCCAGCACTATCGCGCACAGTAACTATTGGCGAATATCCATTTGCTTGCAAATAAACATTCGTACTACCAAATCTCAATGGGCTATTTACTTTTACTGTTCTCTTTACAGGCTGTGCACCTGGACTTTCCACGACAGATACATCCAATGTGTAATCCTCTGGAGCATTTGTGAAAGTGTTGTACTTAGCAACAAAATTATCAACAGTAATTACAAAGGGAGGTAAATCTTTTTCGGATAATAACTTGCCGAAAGTAAGAGAATCGTAGGTTGTAGGTACATTTATGAAACGTTCCCCTACATTGACGATTGCATAGCCGCGCATTCCAAAGAGTGAACCAAGTCCAACACCTATCAAAATTAGTACAAGTGATAGATGAAAAAAGAGATTTCCGGTCTCACGTGTAAATCCCTTTTCAGCAGAGATTGAATTATTCTCTTGAAGTATTCTAAATCGCGATGATCTCAGCAAAGTGTGAGCTATTTCCATCTCTCCACCCTGGGACTCCCATGTTGTGTAAAATTCCATACGGTCTAAATTTTTTGGAGTTTTTGGAGGAAGTGCACGTGCTGCATGAAAATGTTCTACTGAACGTGGCAGCACGCAGCCAATCAGCGATATGAATAGGAGGATATAGATTGCGCTAAACCATGGTGAGCCATAAACATCAAAGAGAGAGAAACGATCCATCCATAACGAAAGAGTTGGTGAATTTGTAAAGTATTCACTGACTTTCATAGGGTTTTGATCTCGCTGGGGTATTACAGATCCGGGGATAGCAGCTACGCCAAGCATGAGTAAGAGAATAAGTGCGGTGCGCATACTTGTAAGTTGGCGCCAGCTATATCGGAGTAAACCAGTTGCTCCAAGTTCAGGTAGTTCTATCGCTTTTGACATTAGATCACCGGAGCAAAATCACTAATAATTGAGCGAAGAGAATTCATGGCATCACTCCACAATCCAAGAACTTGAAGTAGACCGATGATAAGTAAGAAAGTTCCACCAATAATCGTGATGACATTACCTCGACGAACTAAGAGTTTACGTAATTTCTCTGACTTATCTAGATATAGGCCCGATGCGATAAATGGAAGTCCGAGTCCAATGCAATAACCAAAAGATAGAATTGCACCACGCAGCGCACTAGATTCTTGAAATGCTAGCGTTTGAACAGTTGCAAGTGCTGGCCCGATACATGGAGTCCAACCAACACCGAAGAGAAAACCAAGTAATGGTGCTCCAAGGAGGCCACCTGTTGTATTCATTCTTGGTCGAAGTGTCGGCGACATAGGAAATACTCCAAGGAATACAAGTCCCAGTGCGATTGTAAGTATTCCCATTATTCGAGTAATTTCAACTTCATATACTGCAAGTGATGAACCAATGCCACCAAAGATAACGCCGTACGAGATAAAGACAGTTGAAAATCCAAGAACGAAGAGTAGAGATCCTAAGAAAACCTTGCCCCGATTCTTAGAGAATCCTGCTGCAAAAGATAAATAACCTGGCACCAATGGAAGTACGCACGGTGAAAGAAAAGAGATTAGTCCTGCAACAAATGCGATGGGAAATGCCGCCAGAAGAAAGCCATCAAGTAATTGAGCAACAATCAAATCTTTCATTCGTTGTTCACTCTTTCAATCAAAGAAGTTAAAGATGCAACAGTGATTGCTCCAGAAATACGCCCCGCTACTAATCCATTCTTATCAAGAACTACAGTTGAAGGAATTGCATTTGCAGGAAGTGTGTTTCTAAAGCCAATAAGTACAGCATCATCGATGAGGGTGGGATAAGGAATTGCGAATTTTCGCTCAAATGCTTCAGCACTTGCTGGATTATCACGCGTCAATATTCCGATAAAAGGTACATCACTATATTTTGTGGAAAGGGCTGTAAGAGTTGGTGCCTCTGCACGACATGGTGCACACCACGATGCCCATACATTGACAACTGCTACACCTTTTCCAGAATATGAATAATTGACTCCTTTGAGTGTCATGCCAGAAAGTGTTGGCGCTGCTTCACGATTAGATTTTTCTATAAAAGTGATTCTTCCATCACCTGAAATAAAACTTTCTTGACCGGATGATGTTCCTCCCCCGCCGCACCCCGTCAAGAATATGAGTGAGCTAATGGCTACTAAGAGGAATCGTTTTGACATTATTTTTTCTTTGGAAGTAGATGACGCGCTGGCTCGGAATAAGAGATTCCTGAAATCACGCCATCATTATCAAAATGCACACTTGTTACTGATGCTAATGTGCATTCGCGCTTTCGCGGATCATGAAGTAAGCGACGATTCTCAATCGCGCTTCTTAGAATCCATATTGGTAATTGATGGGATACACATATTGCATCTTTTCCGTTAGCAGCATTTTTAGCTGCGAAAACAGCTGCAAGCATTCGATTAATCTGTTCAACATATGGCTCACCCCAAGAAGGTCTCCAGGGATTGTAAAGATGGCGCCATGAAGATGGGTGTTTGAGAACTCCGCTACCTAATTCAAATGATTTACCTTCAAAAATGTTTGCAGCTTCAATAAGTCGTTCATCAGTCGTAATTGCTATATTGTGCGCGGCTGCGATTGGTGCGGCAGTTTCTTGCGCACGCTGCAATGGTGAAACATGAAGTGCACCTAGATCAATTGATTTAGACCATTCACCTAATGTCGCTGCCATTTCTTGGCCACGTGAAGATAAATACCAACCAGGCTGGCGTCCATAAAGAATTTTGTTTGGATTCTCGACTTCTCCATGGCGAAGTACGTGGACTGTAGAGCTCATTGGATAAGCATAAAGCGTCGAAACTAAGGCGCTATCGGTAGGGTAGTGACATGGCACTCACGCAGAATCGAGCAGCCTTTTTTGATGTCGATAACACGCTGATTCGTGGCTCCACGCTCTATTTCTTGGGTCGTGGCATGTACCAACGTGGCTTCTTCACGAAGAAGGATATCTCTCGATTTGTCCTTGCAAATTTACGTTTTCGTTTGACTGGAAAAGAAAATAAAGAAGAGATAAAACGTTTTCAAGATGCTGCAACGGATTTCATAGGTGGACATTCCGTAAAAGATATTGGAGTTATCGCACAAGAAATTTACGACGAATACGTTTCGCCAAAAATGTGGCAAGGAACCGTTGATATTGCTGAAAACCATATGCGCAATGGTGAAGAAGTGTGGCTCGTTACTGCTGCTCCTGAAGATATGGCAACACTCATTGCAAAAAGATTAGGATTTACCGGAGCGCTCGGTAGTAAAGCTGAAACAAAAGATGGCATTTACACAGGTGCAATGCAAGGTGAACTTTTGCATGGAAAAGAAAAAGCAGTAGCCATTCAAAAATTGGCGAAGGAAAAGGGTATGGATCTTTCCAACTGTTATTCCTATTCGGATAGCCATAACGATCTGCCACTCTTGCTCGCAGTGGGACATCCCAGTGCAATCAATCCCGATGCAATTCTTGGCATACGAGCAATGGCTGAGGGTTGGCCAATCCACGATTTCAGACGTGCTCGGATATTTACTAAAGCGTTCTCGCCAATTGTTATTCGAATAGCTGCACTCGCGACATGGCTCACTCCACGCAGGAAGCGCAGATAAGAAAGCTTCGATTACACAGAAGTACTCACTTGCCAGTAATGTAGGCAAGTTATGGAAAAGCGCTCATTCACAGACCACTTACGAAGTGTTGATGATGAGGCCTTGCTTGCACTTTTTTCTATGCGACCAGATCTTGTAACTCCAGTTCCGCCAGATATTGCATCCCTTGCAGTGCGAGCAACATCTGCGCCAAGTTTGGCGCGTGCAATTGATTCACTCAATAAATGGCAGTTTCAAGTTATCGAAGCTTGCGCAGCACTTGATGAGCCAATTCGCGAAAAAGATATTGTTGCACTCACCGATAAAGCAGCTCTAAGCGTTATTCCATTTCTGATTTCTATTGGCCTTATTTATCCCTCAGAAGATGGGCTGCGATTGCCTTATCAACTTCGAGAAGTGATTGGAAATGAACCTGCAGGGTTGGGGCCAACTTCCATGGCAAAACTCAAACTCTCTGCACTCGATGAAATGCCTGCCGATGCAAAGAAAATTTTGTCCCACTTAGTGTGGGGGCCACCGCGGGGAAGCGTTGGAGATATTAAGAACCCTGGTCCAGGAGTTGCATGGTTGCTCAAAGAGAAATTCTTAGTGCCACTTGATCAACGCACTGTAATTTTGCCTAAAGAAGTCGCAATTCATTTGCGTGGTGGAAAAATTCATAAAGAACAATTCATAACAGCGCCACAATTACAGGGTACAAAGCGTGATGCAAAGAATCGCGATCTCGCAGCGATTGCCAATATTTCGACTGTTCTGCGATGGGTGGAAGAGCTACTCAACTTTTGGGCGCAAGAACCTGCTGATTCATTGCGTGCAGGCGGTTTAGGTGTTCGTGATCTCAAAGTTGCATCTCAACATTTGGGTGTAGATGAAAGTTGCACCGCATTTATTGCAGAACTTGCATATCTTTCATCACTTATTGCAATCAATGCTGATGACCAGATTTTGCCAAGCAATAAATTTGATATCTGGTTGATGCAAACGCCAGGAGCTCGTTGGCAGCAAATTGCGAGCCAGTGGCTCATAACATCTCGAGTCAGTGGATTAGTTGGCCGCGTGGAGTCCAAAAATATTGCAGCTCTAGGACCCGAGTTAGATCGCGTCAATGCAACTCGCGTGCGCACACTTACTCTGGAACTATTGAAAGAGAATGCCTCAATCGCACCAAATAAAGAATCCTTCCGCGAACTCTTTTCATGGCGTGCGCCAGTGCGACGAAATTCATCGCTACAGGAAGAACTCGTTGAATGGAGTCTGCGTGAAGCCGAATGGCTTGGAATCACAGGACAGGGTGCGATTTCAAAATATGGAAAAGCATTTATAGATGGTGATGACTTAGATGTTATCGATGCAGATCTACCAAAAACCGTTGATCACATTTTGATTCAAGGAGATAACACAGCTATTGCCCCAGGGCCTCTTGAGCACGAAATATCTGGAGCCCTTGCAATTATTGCCGATATTGAAAGTCGCGGCGGAGCAACTGTTTATCGTTTCAGTGAAGCAACTATTCGACGCGCTCTTGATCATGGCAAGACCGGTGAAGAAATAACTAGCTTCTTGAAGAAAGTTTCAAAAACTCCTATGCCGCAGCCTCTCGAATATTTGATTGCTGATGTTTCAAAGAAACATGGAAAATTACGAGTTGGAAATACCTCATCATTTATTCGATGTGAAGATTCAGCACTTATTGCTCAAATAATTTCAGATAAGAAGTTAGATGTTCTTTCACTACGAAGAATCGCACCAGAGGTACTGATTTGCGATCACGATGCAACGGATGCAATGCGACTATTACGTGAAGCTGGTTATCTGCCCGCAGGTGAATCTGCAAATGGAATCATGCTCACCGGGCCGCGAACTAACCGCGCAGTTACAAAACCGCGGCCTCCTCGTGTGATTGGTGAGATAGAAATACCAACGAAAGAGAATCTTGGCGCAGCTATTCGAGCACTGAGAACTGGTGAAAAATCTAGCCATCGCCAAACTCATCTTCGCACTGTTGCAAATAACGCACTTGGCTCATTACCGCGTACTACTGCAAATGAAACTTTAGATTTACTTACTCAATACATAGAGAAAGGCCAATCGCTATCAATTGGTTATGCAGATAACAATGGCTCTGTTTCACATCGAATCATTGACCCACTCAAAGTTAGTGCTGGTTCACTCATTGCTCGTGATCACGCCACTGGCGAACTCCAAACCTTCAGAATTCCTCGCATAACTGGTGTGGCGCCATTATGAGCCACCAGAGTGATGCCCAATACGGCAGAATTGACTCCATGCTTGCAGAGATAGAGGCACTCGTAAAAGTTGAATCACCAACTGATGACTTGTCCGCTTGTCGCAAAGTAGTAGCGACTGCGAGTGATATCGCTGAAAAAATTCTAGGAACTCCTGCGCAGATTCAAGAGATTCAAGGACGCCCTGTTTTTTGGTGGGGAGCAACGCAACCAAAAGTTATTCTTTTGGCACATCTAGATACTGTCTGGCCACACAATTCTTTTTCACCAGTATGGAGCGTAGAAGGAAATGTTGCGCGTGGGCCTGGAGTATTCGATATGAAGGCTGGCTTTATTCAAGCCCTCTTTGCACTCAAGGGAATTGAAGGCTCTGTTGCACTTGTTGCAACTACTGATGAAGAAACAGGTAGCGCAACATCAAAGGCATTTATAAAAGATATTTCCTCAAAGGCGCAAGCTGTCCTTGTATTAGAGGCAACTCTTGATGGCAAAGTAAAAACAGGACGTAAAGGTACTGCCATGTACCAAATCAATATTCATGGTCGTGCATCCCATGCTGGCTTAGAGCCAGAAAAGGGAATCAATGCCACAGTTGAAGTTGCTCGAATTATTTTGGCGCTCAAAGCTCTAGAAAATGCCGAGCTTGGAACAACTGTAGTTCCAACAATGTTGCGAAGTGGAAATACAACTAATACCGTTCCAGATCTTGCGACACTTGATGTTGATATACGTTCTTTTTCAATGAAAGAGTTTGAACGACTCGATGCCGCAATCAAAGCTTTTACACCCGAGAATTCAGATGCACGCATTGTTGTAACTGGTGGTTTCAACCGTCCGCCACTAGAAACTAGTTCGACTTTAGAACTCTATGAACGTGCGGAGAAAGTTGCAAAGAGTATCGGAATACCTGCACTCGGTCATGCATCTGTTGGCGGTGCGAGTGATGGAAACTTCGCAGCTGCAGCGGGTGCAAAAGTTCTAGACGGATTAGGCGCAGTGGGTGGCGGAGCACATGCAGCAACTGAATGGATAGATACATCACGACTTGAAGAGAGAAGTGCACTCTTACACGCACTCATAAAGGATTTACTCAATGACTGATGGTCCACTCATTGTTCAAAGCGATAAGACACTTCTCTTAGATATCGATCATCCTCTCAGCACAGAATGTCGCAGATCGATTGCTCCATTTGCCGAACTTGAAAGATCTCCAGAACATATTCACACATACCGACTTACAAATTTAGGTTTATGGAATGCGCGCGCTGCCGGCCATGATGCAGAGCAGGTAATTGATGTACTCATCAAATATTCACGATATGCCGTTCCGCATTCAATTCTTGTCGATGTTGCAGAGACGATGTCGCGCTATGGACGATTGCGCTTAGAGGCAGACCCCGTTCATGGATTGATTTTGGTAACTACCGATACTGCCGTTCTGGAAGAAGTTATCCGAGCAAAGAAAATTGCTCCTTTGCTTGGGCCACGTATTGATGCTGAAACCATTGTTGTCTTTGCGAACCAACGAGGTGCAATCAAACAATCACTTCTTCGACTTGGTTGGCCAGCGGAAGATTTTGCAGGATATGTAGATGGTGAAGCACACGAGATTTCACTTGTACAAAATGATTGGAAGATTCGCCCTTACCAAGAACTAGCAGCAGAAGGTTTCTGGCATGGAGGTAGCGGAGTTGTTGTACTTCCCTGTGGCGCTGGAAAAACAATTGTTGGTGCAGCAGCTATGGCCCATGCAAAGGCGACAACCCTCATTCTTGTAACTAATACTGTCGCTGCCCGCCAATGGCGCGAAGAACTTCTCAAGCGCACAACACTTACAGAAGATGAAATTGGTGAGTACTCAGGTGCTAAGAAAGAGATTCGCCCTGTAACTATTGCGACGTATCAAGTGATGACAAAGAAAAAGAATGGCGTCTACGCCCATCTAGATCTCTTTGATACGCACGACTGGGGATTAATAATTTATGACGAAGTGCACTTATTGCCTGCACCAATTTTTCGCTTTACTGCAGATATTCAATCCAGACGCCGCTTAGGGTTAACCGCAACGTTGGTGCGCGAAGATGGCATGGAAGGTGAAGTTTTCTCACTCATCGGGCCAAAGCGTTATGACGTACCTTGGAAAGAGATTGAATCACAGGGATATATCGCACCTGCCGAATGTATTGAAGTTCGCGTCAATCTCACCGAAGAAGAGAGATTGCTCTACGCAACTGCAGAACCAGAAGAGCGCTATCGCTACTGCGCGACTACTCGCACAAAGCGCAATGTTGTCGAAACTTTGGTCAAAAAACATGCTGGTGAACAGATATTGGTTATTGGGCAATATATAACTCAACTCGATGAATTATCAGAAGTCTTAGGAGTTCCCGTGATCAAGGGCGATACACCAGTGAAAGAGCGCGAGCGACTATTCAATATGTTTAGAACAGGTGAACTTACAACTCTTGTTGTTTCGAAGGTTGCTAACTTCTCAATCGATTTACCTGATGCGACAATTGCTATTCAAGTATCTGGCGCTTTCGGTTCACGTCAAGAAGAAGCTCAACGTCTTGGTCGTATCTTGCGTCCAAAATCAGATGGTCGCAGCGCTACTTTTTATTCATTAGTTTCACGAGACACGATTGATCAAGATTTTGCTCAAAATAGACAACGCTTCCTAGCTGAGCAGGGATATTCCTACACAATTATTGATGCTGACGATATTTCACAAGAGAAGATCTAAATCTTTCAGGATCCACTCTCCAAAAATCATGATGTTGGCCATCAATCTGTGTGACAGGAATTTGCTCTCCATATAGCTTCTCTAATTCAGGATTTCCATCAATGAGAATGACATCTATCGAGAATTCAAGTTCATCTTTCATTGTTTCAAGTAATTCAATCGCATCATGACAAAGGTGACACCCGGTACGAGAATAAACAGTTACAACTGTCATTTATTTTTTCTGCCACCCATCGCACGATCTAATAGTTCTTGTACAACCAATGTGACATCACCTTTTGCGCGATAAACATTGTTTTCAACATCTTTGAGGACCGCGATCACAGTGCTCTCCGTCACCGTACCCACCAATGGCCCATACTTCTTTGAGAATATTGAATGTGTAATTCTGCTAATTGATTGCGCTAACTCTTCTCTAGCCTCATCTAATGTTGCTTCTCGACGCGATGAGGTACCCGAAAAGTCAATGACAGGGATTGCTTCCTTGTGAATCCTGTCAATTGCCTTAGAGAACTCATTGTGCGGGTTAGGGGCCATAGGTAAATCATCTCATCCTGATACCGTTTGCCAATATGCAAAATCTATTGGGCAGAAGAGTTGGCAGTGCGACACTCGTTGCAGCGCTCTTTGCTGGGGTTTTTCTCGGTGCACCTGCCCAGGCCCTTGTTCGTGTTGCACCTTCAACTGTCTGGGGTCACACATTTGCAGGTACGTCAGCCGTAAAGAGCGCTAACGCAACTACGACTAATAAACCTCGCTCAGCAAATATCGAGGCAAAATCAAAATTTGTCGTCAATTACAAAAACTTTCCAGAATGGGCCAAGATCGAAGTACAGGCAGCGATTGATATCTGGAGTGCAAATTTTCAATCATCAGTTCCAATATCCGTTGAAGCATCTTGGGGCCGTTCTCCTTCATGGGGAGTTCTTGGAAGTGCTCGACCTGGTAATTACTACTCTGGCTTTGAAGGCGCACCTGATGCATCGCTCTGGTACCCATCCGCACTAGCAAATGCACTTGCGAAAAAAGATTTAGATAAAGTTTCATCAGAGATAATTATTCAAGTAAATTCCACAGCATCGTGGAATCAGCGCGGTGATAGCACACCAACTTCGCGCGAATACGATCTTGAATCTGTCATGCTCCATGAACTTGCACATGGACTTGGATTTTTATCCAATAATACTTATGACTCCTACTTTGGTTTCGGAAGTATTGATCAACCCACTCCATTTGATGCATACACACAAATACCTGACGGAACTCGATTAGCTGATTTACCATCACCATCACTTGAACTTGGAAACGCTCTACAAAACGATTTAGTGTGGGGCGGGCCTCTTGGCGTGAAAGCAAATGGCGGCGTCAAACCAAAACTCTACACTCCAACTCCATATGAAGGGGGTTCCTCTGTAAGTCACTTAGATGAGAAAACATTTTCTAAGTCAGGTCTTGATTCAGTGATGACTCCAAACCTTGATGCAGGTGAAGTTTTTGGTGGACCAGGACCGCTTCTGATTGCAATGATGGAGGATTTGAGAAATAAACCACCCGTTGGAATTGCAACTGTGATCCCACAAACTCCTCGAAATGTACGCGCGCTAGTCTCTGATTCGAGTGCAATTGTGAGTTTTGATGCGCCAGTAAATGTGCGCACCGCACAGATAAGCACTTACGTCATCAAAAATCTTAAAACTGGCCAAGAGAAGAGATCAATAACTAGCCCGGTACTAATGACAGGGCTCAAGAATGGAACTTCATACACATTTTCTGTCTATGCGATCAACTCCATAGGAGAATCAGATGCTGCGCAAACTGGTTCGGTAATTCCACAAGCAGCCTGGAAGGCAACTGTTCTAGATAGCGCTGCCGATGGAAAAAGTGTTACTAGTACGACTTTTAATAATTTACCAACAGTTGCATATACAGACTCAAAGAATGGTGCACTCAAAATTGCCCTACTCAGTGGAAAAGTCTGGAAGAAAATTACAGTTGATGGAACAGGTGGAACAGGTGGACGCACCAAGAATCCAATAACTGGGCAAATCTCTCTCTGCGTCAACGGTGCTGGAACTAAGCAAACGCTCCACATTTTCTATAGTGATTCAGTAGATAAAGACTTGCGTTATGCAGCATACGATGGAAAGAAATTCACTTTTGAAGTTGTTGATGGCAATGCGCCACTACTCAATAGTTATGAGGATCCCATTCGAGTAAGGGGAAATAGTGACGTAAGTGTTTCAAATGCATGTGTAGCTAGTGCGGGTGGAGTACAAGTGTTCTATCGCGATGAGAGCCAAGGAATTCTTCTTGGCGCCGTAAAGAAAAAGGGTGAGGATTGGAATTACGAACTCGTTGATGGCGATCGTAAAACAGATGATCGCACCACAGGCGATGTTGCTTTTCACTTGCGTGCCTTAGGTAATGCAGGTACTACATACGTAATTTATGATTCTGTATTAGTTGTTAACCAAAAGTTTGCGACATCTGGTGCTGTTCGTGTTGCCTGGAGAACTGGGCTAGATGAAAATACATGGAATTACAAGTCTTTAGATTTTACAGATGGGGCTGTAGCGGTTGCGGGTTACGATGTTTCACTTGCTAAAGTTACAAATGGAATACAAGCAACATGGTTGACTGCCTCAGTACTCACTGTTCCTAAAGCAGAAAATATCCGTTGGGCATTACTTGGCGCACCAGCCAATATATTGCAGACTTCTGGTGGCACTTTTGGAACTCCCGGAGCCCATATTGTCTCTGATGGAAAGCAACTCGCATTCGAATGTGAAGGTCGAATTTGTTTCTTTGATTATTCCAAAGCAGGTCCTGCAGGAATCAAACTAGTCACAACAGCACAAAACCCAGAACCATTGAGAATGGCCTGGGTTACTGTGTCAAAAGTTAAATACTTACTCGCCAGCGTGAATGGCAAGTTATCTTTGCTAAAGCCGTAACTATTACTTTGCGTTGCGGCGCTGAATGCGAGTCTTCTTTAGAAGTTTCTTATGCTTCTTCTTCGCCATGCGCTTGCGTCGCTTTTTAATTACGGAACCCATATGTCACGCTCTCTCTGCATCTCGTCTACACCAGTCCGGTGCAAGGTGGTTAGGTTACCTTGAATTGAGGTGAAAAATCGAAACGGTCTCACCGCTTGTACCTGCAACAACTAGTCCTAGATCCTTCGAATAAGCCGCTGCACGTGGCTGCGTCAATGCAGAAGCGCTATATGCCCCCATAAGTGCACCTTTACTGTCAAAAGCTATAACTAATCCACTGGCACGCTTTGGATTCCACCCTAAAATGTTTGTAATCGCAGAAGTAGAAGCAAAGAATGAATAGTGAGATTTTGATGGACCAACGGCATTGAAAACTGGTCCCGTAGAAGTAAAACGATATGTCCAGGTAGGCGCAAATGTATTTGAAAACTTTGTTACTGCGCTCTCAATCTTCTTGCCAGTAATTACCTCACCACCAAAGAAAAAAGTACTTGTTGCGCTTGACCAATTTCGGCTCGCTTTTGTAGCAGAACTTCGAATTACTTTAGAAATTTTTCCAGTTTTAGCCGCGCTCACAATAATTCCGTCGCGCAAACCTTGAAGCTTCTTATCCAAAATCGGTTCAGAACTACTACCAATAATTACTTGGCCTCCATCGATTGTTCGAATCACTGCATCAAGCGTTGTATCTTTCGTTCCTATAAAAATAGGCGGAGTGCAAACTCCTGCGATAGAACAATTCAGGAGTATGCCAACACTTCCTTTTCCAACATTTGTAAGGCCGACAAGACTCAATCCACTCTTATCAGCTGCGATTGAAGTTATCAGTACCGGGTAATCCATTTTCATATTAAAACTACTCAATACTTCTCCTTGAGGAGAAACTTTCCATACGCCAACAGAATCCATATCTTCACGGATCACTTGAACAGATTCGTTGATTACTTCATCTGGATTCAATACGGGAGTTGCGGTTGCGCTTTCAACTACCTGTGGCATGGTGGGTGAAAATGAGCCAGCAATCCAAATATTGCCACTTACATCAGTAGTTGCTGCGGTAGCAATCTCCTCTGCACCAGCATCTAATGAGATTTTCCACTGCTCATTACCCGCTCTATCAATTGCTCGCGCAAATGCGGTGCTGCCTGATTGTTGCGAACTTGAGCCAAAGATAACGATATTGTTTTGAGATAGAACTAAACCTGCAAAATCAATGCTCGTTCCTGCATCTGCAATCAATTTTAGTGGCGTGACACTAATTTTCTTTGGAGCAGCAAAAGAAGTAGACGCAAAGAGAAGTGGCAATGCGAGAAGTATTACGAATAGTTTTTTCACAATGGACTAAGCAAGTTCGATAGAGCGATTTCGTGCTGATTCCATTGCTTTACTCACAAGATTTGATAAATCGTTGGCGGAAAAGGATGCAAGCGCTGCAGCAGTTGTGCCATTTGGGCTCGTTACATTTTCGCGCAAGGTAGTCGCACTTTTGCCTGATTCTTGAAGCAATTTCGCTGATCCCACAAAAGTTTGAACAGTAAGTTCGGTTGCAACCTCTTTGGATAAGCCAAGTGCCATTGCACCTTCAATCATCGCTTCAACAAAAGCAAAGAAATAGGCAGGCCCTGATCCACTAGTTGCAGTGACTGCATCTTGTAGATCTTCATTTACTTCTACAACTTTTCCAGTTGCAGCAAGGAAGCCGGCAACAAAATCCTTATGTGTCGATGAAACTCCAGCACCAACGGAAATAGCAGCCATGCCGGCACCAACAAGAGTTGGTGTATTTGGCATTACGCGAATCACAGGTGTGGCACCACCGAGCCCCGCTGATATGAAATCAATTTTCTTACCTGCTGCAAATGAAACAACAGTGGTGGTTGCCTTCACATGTGGGCTGATTTGCGCCAAAACATCAGCCATATCTTGTGGTTTCACAACGAGGAGAAGAATTTCACTAGTTGAAACATTCTTTGAGAGCTCTTCAACACTTATTCCGTATCGCGATACAAGTTCATCTGCGCGATCTGTGCGTTTTTCAGAGATTGTGATCTCTTTGGCATTAACTCCATAAGAAATTAGTGCAGTAATTAGCGCCTCACCCATTACCCCTGCGCCGATTACTCCAACTTTCATGAGGTAAGAGTATCGAATGCATTTCTACGGATGTGCGTATTTCGCAGTAAACCCGTAGGCTCTGCCACTATGTCCGAGATAAAGTCAGGCTTTGCACGTGATTGGGTTGAATTCGCTGACCCCAATGATGCAGAAGGTATTTTCAAATGTGACCTCACGTGGCTCACATCTTTCTGGACTTGTATTTATGGCGATGGTTGTCAGGGAGTATTCAAAGATCAACCTAACGCTGGTTGTTGCACTGAGGGTGCGATGTATTCAGATAAAGATGATGAAAATCGCGTTCAAAAAGCTGCAGCATTTCTTACTCCAGAGATGTGGCAGTTCTATGAGGAAGCACGCCCTAAGAAAGCTGGCGGCGATTTACGCATTAGTGAAAAAGATGAAGATGATGAACGAAAGACTCGTCGTGTTGAAGGTTCATGTATTTTTCTGAATCGAAAAGGATATGAAGCAGAAGGTTTTACGGGATCTTTTGGTTGCGTGCTTCACCACCTCGCACAGAAGAAAAACATTCACTTTGTAGATACAAAGCCGGATGTTTGTTGGCAATTACCTCTTCGCCGTAGTTTTGAAACTCGCGAAGTTGGAGAGCGTGAATACTCAGTTACTGTCATTGGTGAATATGAGCGCCTTGCATGGGGCGATGGCGGAGACGATTTTGATTGGTATTGCACAAGTAATACTGAGGCACATGTTGGAAGTGAACCTGTTTATATTTCTAACAAAGCTGAACTCATGGCTTTGATGGGCGATGGAGCATATGCAATCTTGGCCAAGCACTGCGATGCACGCATAGCTGGAATTCTCGATGCGCAGAAGCGTTCACTCCCCCTCTTCGTTATCCAACATCCCGCAACTCTGGCTGCACAGAAGTAAGCAATTCGCTCTAGGCTCTACCCATGGCCAAAGTTGAAAAAGATCCCTTCCGTTGCACGGAATGTGGTTGGAACTCACAAAAATGGGTTGGTCGTTGCGGTGAATGCCAAGCATGGGGAAGTGTTGAAGAGATTGCAGCGCCAAAGCGTTTATCACTTGTTCCTGGCGCCGTAACACATAAAGCAACTCCTATTGGCGATGTCGATCTCTCTGCTGCAAGTGCAAAACCAACGGGCGTATCTGAACTCGATCGCGTACTCGGTGGTGGCTTAGTTCCCGGGGCTGCAATTCTTGTTGCAGGTGAACCAGGCGTTGGTAAATCAACACTGCTACTTGCAGTGGCTGCACAGACTGCATCACGTTCTATTCCAGTCCTATATGTCAGCGGCGAAGAATCTGCGTCGCAAGTTCGCCTTCGCGCAGAGCGAATCAAAGCAGTGGACCCGAAATTATTTCTTGCATCTGAAAATGATCTTGGCGCAGTTATTTCACATATTGATTCAGTAAAACCTCAACTCCTCATTATCGATAGCGTGCAAACTATTGGAAGTGCTGCAGCAGATGGTGCTCCTGGTGGAGTTACTCAGGTGCGCGAAGTCGCTGGTGCGCTGATTCGCATCTGTAAAGAGCGAGATATAACTCTTTTATTAGTTGGTCATGTAACTAAAGATGGCTCAATTGCAGGTCCTCGTCTACTCGAACATATTGTCGATGTCGTACTTCAATTCGAAGGAGAGCGTCATTCTCGTCTGCGCTTGATTCGCGCAATCAAGAATCGATTTGGAGCAAGTGATGAAGTTGGTTGTTTCGAACTTAGCGATACCGGAATCACAAGCGTTTTAGATCCAACAGGTTTGTTTACATCTCGTCATGCAGAACCAGTGCCAGGAACCTGTGTCACTGTGACTCTCGAAGGTCGCAGGCCTTTACTCGCTGAGATTCAGGCGCTCGTGAGCCAGGGTCGCGATAATGATTTTGGAAATGCGCGTCGAGTTGTAAGCGGGTTAGATTCTGCGCGTACATCGATGACACTTGCAGTTCTTGAACTTCGCGCGGCAATTAAAATTGGTGGCCGCGATGTTTATGCAGCAACAGTTGGTGGAATGAAAATGGGTGAACCCGCTGCCGACCTTGCACTCGCACTTGCAGTTGCATCCGCTGCAAAAGGATTAGCGCTGCCTGCAGATCTTGTTGCAATTGGCGAAGTTGGTCTCGCTGGTGAAATTCGTAAAATCAGTGGCGTAGACCGCCGCTTGCAAGAAGCATTTCGACTTGGTTTCAAGCGCGCACTCGTTCCTGCTGGCTCTGATGTAAAGATTGCAGGCATGGAAATTGTTGAAGTATCGCGACTTGATCAAGCGCTTCAAAGGGTAAAAATTTCAGGCGAATGAATTCGCTAGAAAAACCAATTACGCAATGGTTTACAAAAAATAAACGCGAACTTCCATGGCGCTCAACTTCACCATGGGGTGTGATGGTGAGTGAATTTATGTTGCAGCAGACTCCTGTCGCACGAGTGCTCCCTAAATGGAATGAATGGATGGCGCGCTGGCCAACGCCAGTTGAGTTAGCAAAAGCAACCCCAGCCCAAGTAATTACTGCATGGGGCAGGCTTGGTTATCCACGTCGTGCACTGCGATTACATGAGAGTGCAAAAATTATTGCTCGCGATTTCAATAACGAAGTACCAGAGAGCGAAGAAGTATTGAGATCACTTCCTGGAATTGGTGACTACACAGCCGCTGCTATTAGTGCTTTTGCATTTGGTGCTAATACATTGGTTATGGATGTAAACATTAGGCGCGTCTTAGTTCGCGCATTAGATGGCAAGGAATACCCAACATCTAGTCCAACGGTGCGCGAGCGAGAATCGCGGCTAGCCATTCTCCCCAGTCGCAATGCTGATAATTGGGCAGCTGCAACGATGGAACTTGGCGCACTCATCTGCACATCAAAGAATCCATCCTGTAACAATTGCCCGATTATTTCTCAGTGCAAATGGCGCAAAAATGGATACCCACAAACTGAATTAGTTAGAAAATCACAAGATTGGCACGGAACAGATCGCAAATGTCGCGGCACAATTGTGCAAGCACTGAGAGAAAATGAATCACTGACGCTAAGTGCAATCAAGAAATTATGGCCAGAAGAGTCTCAAGTTGAAAAAGCACTCGAGACACTTCTAGCGGATTATCTAATTGAAGAGCACTCTCGCTCTCGATTTAGACTTCCTCAATAATTAGGCAGTCGGTGCTTGCGTAAGATTTTCAGGTGAATCAGGCATAGTTGACTTAGGCGCACCCACGAATGTGAATATCGCTTCTGCTCCTTCACCTTCAACATCTACAACAATGATTTCGCCGGCTTTGAGTTCGCCAAAGAGGATTCGCTCTGAGAGTGAATCTTCGATTTCACGTTGAATTGTGCGACGCAATGGACGAGCGCCCATCAATGGGTCGTAACCACGCGCTGCAAGTAATTGCTTGGCAGCAGTCGTAAGTTCGATTCCCATATCTTTTGCGCGCAAACGTTCATCAAGGTTTGCAATCATGAGATCAACAATTTGAATGATTTGATCCTTCGTCAACTGGTGGAAGACGATGATGTCATCAATACGGTTGAGGAATTCAGGACGGAAGTGAGTTTTAAGTTCATCACTTACTTTGCCCTTCATACGCTCGTAATTTGTAAGGTCATCATCGCTATTAGCAAAGCCAAGTCCGAGGCTCTTTGAAATATCGCGAGTACCAAGGTTTGTTGTCATGATGATGACAGTATTTTTAAAGTCAACGGTGCGACCTTGTGCATCTGTTAGGCGACCATCTTATAGTACCTGCAAGAGTGAGTTGAAGATATCTGGGTGTGCCTTTTCGATTTCATCAAAGAGGACAACAGAGAATGGGCGACGACGAACCTTCTCAGTGAGCTGTCCACCTTCGTCATATCCAACATATCCTGGAGGTGCACCGAATAGTCGTGATGCGGTGTGACGCTCTGAATATTCAGACATATCAAGTTGGATGAGCGCATCTTGATCACCAAATAAGAATGATGCAAGTGTGCGTGAAAGTTCAGTCTTACCAACACCTGATGGGCCAGCAAAAATAAATGAACCACCTGGACGCTTTGGATCTTTCAAGCCAGCGCGTGTGCGGCGAATTGCTTGTGAGAGCGCTTTGATTGCTTGCTCTTGGCCAATAACACGGCGATGTAATTCATCTTCCATATGAAGTAGTCGCGCTGTCTCTTCTTCAGTCAACTTGAATACTGGAATACCAGTTGATGCAGAGAGAACTTGAGCGATAAGTTCTTCATCGACCTCAGTTACCTTATCGAGATCGGTTGCTTTCCAATGCTTCTCTGCTTCTTGCTTCTCGATAATAAGTGTCTTTTCCTTATCGCGAAGTGATGCAGCAAGTTCGAAATCTTGGCCATCAATGGCTGATTCCTTCTCTTTACGAGCATTAGCAATTTTTTCGTCAAACTCGCGAAGTTCTGCAGGTGCAGTCATGCGCTTAATGCGAAGGCGTGATCCCGCTTCATCAATAAGGTCAATCGCCTTATCTGGCAAGAAACGATCTGAGATATAGCGATCAGCCATATTTGCAGCAGCTGAAAGTGCACCATCAGTAATTGATACACGGTGATGTGTTTCGTAGCGATCACGAAGTCCACGCAAAATTTCAATTGTGTGAGCAACAGATGGCTCTTTTACTTGAATTGGTTGGAAACGACGTTCAAGTGCAGCATCTTTTTCTAGGTGCTTGCGATACTCATCAAGAGTTGTCGCACCAATTGTCTGTAACTCACCGCGGGCAAGCATTGGCTTCAAGATGCTCGCTGCATCAATTGCGCCTTCTGCAGCACCAGCACCAACAAGAGTATGAATCTCATCGATAAAGAGAATGATATCGCCGCGAGTTTTAATCTCTTTGAGAACTTTCTTTAGGCGCTCTTCAAAATCTCCACGGTAGCGACTACCTGCAACGAGTGCACCAAGATCTAGTGAGTAGAGCTGCTTATCTTTCAAAGTTTCTGGCACATCATTTTTCACAATTGCCTGTGCGAGTCCTTCAACAACAGCAGTCTTACCAACACCTGGTTCACCAATGAGCACTGGGTTATTTTTTGTACGGCGTGAAAGAATTTGCATTACGCGTTCAATCTCTGTTTCGCGTCCAATAACTGGATCAAGCTTTCCTTCTCGCGCCGCCTGTGTGAGATTGCGACCAAATTGATCTAGTACCAAAGATGTAGAAGGTGTTCCTTCGGCTGGACCATTAGATGCAACAGTCTCTTTGCCTTGATAGCCAGAGAGTAATTGAATTACTTGTTGACGAACTCGATTGAGGTCGGCACCAAGTTTTACTAATACTTGTGCAGCAACGCCTTCGCCTTCGCGGATGAGTCCGAGCAAAATATGTTCTGTGCCAATGTAATTATGGCCAAGTTGGAGTGCTTCACGAAGTGAGAGTTCCAAAACTTTCTTGGCACGTGGTGTAAATGGAATGTGGCCACTTGGTGCCTGTTGACCTTGCCCAATAATTTCTTCAACCTGTGCGCGAACGCCCTCAAGTGAGATACCCATTGATTCAAGTGCTTTCGCCGCAACGCCTTCACCTTCGTGAATAAGTCCAAGAAGGATGTGCTCCGTACCGATGTAATTGTGATTGAGCATGCGTGCCTCTTCTTGGGCAAGCACAACTACACGTCTGGCTCGGTCGGTAAAGCGCTCAAACATCGGCGGCTCCTCTTTCTTGGTTCGTGGCTCTAAGCCTAATACCCACATGCATAGGCACGCGAGGCGGATAACTTCTACCTTTTACAACCCTAGATATGGGCTACTTATGCCCGAAATATGGCTAAATCTAGAGTTTTTTGAGCATGCGGGTGTTGCCCAAAGTGTTCGGTTTCACCGATTCGAGATCGAGGAATTCCGCGATACCCGCATCGTAGGAGCGAAGAAGTTCGGCATACACATCTGGTTCAACAGGTGTGCCATCAATGACTTCAAAACCATGTCTTCCAAAAAATTGTGTTTCAAATGTTAGGCAAAAAATTCTTTTGATTCCAATATTTTTCGCACGCTCTGTTATAGCTTCCATAATTTGATGGCCGATTCCGGTTCCTTGTAATTCTTGCGTTACTGCAACTGTACGAACTTCAGCTAAGTCTTCCCAGAGAATATGCAAGGCGCCACATCCAACAACAACGCCATCTTTTAGCGCAACAGTAAATTCTTGAGTGCTCTCATAAAGGGTAACTGTCTCTTTTGTAAGCAGGCGGCCTTCAGGTGCATAGGTATCAATGAGTGTGCGGATTCCTTTTACATCAGAAGTTCTTGCTGGGCGAATCTCTAGCGACATTTATTATTCTTCCGGCTTTACAAGTGGAAAAAGAATTGTTTCGCGAATTCCAAGTCCAGTAAGTGCCATGAGTAAACGATCAAGGCCCATTCCCATTCCACCTGTTGGTGGCATTGCAAATTCCATTGCACGCAAGAAATCTTCATCAACTTGCATTGCTTCAAGATCACCCTTTGCGCCAAGTTGTGCTTGCTCAACTAAGCGATCACGTTGAATAACCGGGTCGATAAGTTCTGAGTAACCAGTTGCCAGTTCGAAACCGTCGACGTAGAGATCCCATTTTTCTGCAACACCAGGTAAGTCACGGTGTGCACGAACAAGTGGTGATGTATCAACTGGGAAGCCCATAACAAAAGTAGGTTCAATCAATTGTTCTTTGGCAACATGTTCAAAAATCTCTTCAGCAAGTTTTCCGGTTACCCATTTTGGATCAATCTTTATGCCTAGTTTCGTAGCGTGTTTCTTCAATTCCTCAATAGGAGTAAGGGCTGTAACGTTCTCGCCAACACCTTGAGAAATTGCTTCATAGAGTGAAATCTCTTTCCATTGACCACCCAAATTTGCTTGGCGACCATCGTGATGAGTCACAACATGTGAACCAGAAATAGCCATTGCAGCATTTTGGATGAGGGTACGAGTCAGATCTGCAATTGAGCGCCAATCACCATATGCCTGATAACTCTCAATCATCGCAAACTCTGGTGAGTGTGAAGAATCAGCGCCTTCATTTCTAAAGTTTCTATTGATTTCAAAAACACGTTCAATTCCACCAACGACGCATCGCTTCAAGAATAATTCAGGTGCAATACGCAAGTAAAGATCCATGTCATAGGCATTACTAAAAGATTTGAAGGGGCGTGCTGCTGCTCCACCATGCATGACCTGAAGCATTGGTGTTTCAACTTCAATAAAATCTTGATTATGGAATGTTTCACGAAGTGATCGCAAAACTGTTGGACGAAGGCGCGCATAAGCGCGTGCTTCAGGGCGAACAATAAGGTCGACATAACGCATACGAACGCGAGTCTCTTCAGACATCGGCTTGTGTTCGTTTGGCAGCGGACGTAAAGATTTTGCAGCAAGTGACCACGAATTAGCTAGAACCGAGAGTTCACCGCGCTTTGAAGAGATGATCTCTCCCGTAACGCTAACGATGTCACCTAAATCAATATCTGATTTCCATGAATCAAGTTGTTCTTCACCAATTTTATCTAGCGAAAACATTGCTTGAAGCTCAGTTCCATCACCTTCGCGAAGAGTTGCAAAACATAGCTTTCCTGTATCCCGCTTGAAAATAATTCGGCCAGTCAAACTTTCGATGTCTCCAGTTGCAACATCGATATCAAGTGATGTGTATTTTTCACGAATCTCTTTCAAACTCTTTGTGCGAGCAACAGATACTGGGTATGGCTCAATTCCGCGCTCAATGAGACCAGCACGCTTTTCGCGGCGAATCCTCAATTGCTCAGGAAGGTCATCCTCAATTGGTGTCTTATCTGCGCTCATAATGTGGTGAGTCTAGCGACTCAAGCATTTCGTTCGTGAATCAGGCGCAGTCCAATCAGCGTTAAATCAGGCTCGTAGTGGTCAATCGTTTCTGCAACACCGAAAATCAACGGTGCAAGACCACCTGTTGCAATTACATGAGGTTTCTCTGAATATGTTTCAAGGAGTTCAGCGGTAATGCGATCTACGAGACCATCAACTTGGCCGGCAAAACCAAAAATAGTTCCTGATTGCAGGGCTTCAACTGTGTTCTTACCAATAACATTTTTTGGCTTTACTAATTCCACTTTTCGAAGTTGCGCGGCACGAGCTGCAAGAGCATCGACAGATATCTCTATTCCGGGTGCAAGTGCTCCCCCAAGAAATTCGCCTTTGGGAGATACAACATCAAGATTTGTTGAAGTACCAAAATCTACAACAATTGCAGGCCCACCATACAAAGTATGGGCGGCAAGAGTATTGACGATGCGATCAGCGCCAATCTCTTTTGGATTATCGACCAAGAGCGGAACGCCTGTTTTGATACCGGGTTCAACAATCGTTACGCGAATATCTGCAAAATAGCTATTAATCATGTGGCGCAGTTCTCGAAGAGTTGCCGGAACCGTTGAACAAATAGCAAGACCAGTAATTTCATAACCTTCGACGAGTGCTCGGTATTGCAACCACAATTCATCAGCAGTTGAACGTGGATCAGTCTTCACTCGCCATGAATGAAGTAGTACGGAATCATCAAAGATTCCTAAAACAGTGTTGGTATTTCCAACGTCGATAGTAAGTAACATTTTCTTATCCCTCTCTAAAATCTAAACCGATATCAAAATTTGGGGCTGAATGAGTAAGTGCTCCGACTGCCAGATAATCCACTCCAGTCATTGCATACGCTTTCGCATTTTCAATACTCAATCCACCTGATGCTTCTAACTTTGTTGCTCCATTAGAAATCGCTACCGCCTGCTTACATTCTTCAACGCTCATATTGTCCAGCAGAACAAGGTCGGGTTTGAGTGGCAATACTTCTTGTAGCTGCTTCAGAGTATCTACTTCGATTTCAATCTCTGAGTGTGGATATCTCTCTCGCACCTTCATAAATGCAGCAGTAACACTTCCTGCTGCTGCAATGTGATTATCTTTTATTAGCGAAGCATCACTCAAGCTCAATCGATGATTTGTTCCACCGCCGGCGACAACTGCGGCTTTTTCCAATAATCGCATTCCAGGTGTGGTCTTTCTTGTGTCACGAATCTTGCATGATGTTCCTTCAATTGCATCAACCCATGTATGAGTAAGTGTCGCAATACCACTGAGGTGTCCCAAGAAATTTAGAGCCGTACGTTCTGCTAGCAATATCGCGCGAGTATCTCCACGCACAGTAAGTAATACTTTGCCTGCGCTCACATTTTCTCCATCGTGAACAAATAATTTAATATCACTGAGCCCAACTTCTTCTAAGACTCCTTGTGCCATTTTGATACCTGCAACAACGCCGTTCTTGCGAGCAACGAAATCAGCAATAATCTGTGAACTCTCAGAAACTGTTGCTACAGAAGTTATATCTTCGCCACCGGCTAAATCTTCAGCGATAGCGCGCTTGATTATTTCGCGATCAATCATGGCCGGCCCACTTCCTGATAATCAGTTGCCCACACTCCAGTTGGACTAAGTCTTTGCACAATTCGCTTGAGCCAGGCATTACTTGTTTCAGGAAAGTCTTCACGCCAATGGGAACCACGAGTCTCTTGGCGAATCAATGAAGCTTTTACGATCGCTTGTGCCAATTGGTAAAGATTTGTCGTCTCCCACGCTTCAACGCATGGTTGAACACTCTTGCGCACTTGAATGCGCGCTAAATCATCACTCGTTGCAACTAGAGAATCTGATGAACGCAGCACACCAGCGCCTTTACTCATACTCCATTGAAGTTCTTTTCGGGTACTTGGGTCAATAAGTATTGACTCGGAATTATCAATAACTGCTATTCCTTGTGAAGGAATCGTGGCTGCAATGTCAGCCGCAATGCGTGCACTAAATACAAGTCCTTCAAGCAGTGAATTAGAGGCCAAACGATTTGCTCCATGTACGCCAGAACATGCTGTTTCACCACATGCATACAGGCCAGCAACGCTAGTGCGGCCATTGAGATCTACTCTCACGCCACCGGATGCGTAGTGTGATGCGGGCGCAACTGGAATTAATTGTGCGAGTGGGTCAATTCCATTCGCAATACATGATGCATAGATTGTTGGAAATCTCTCTGTAAAACCTACAAGATGGCGAACATCGAGCCAGACGTGATGAGTTTTATTTGCAACCATAGAACGCATAATTGCAATTGCAACTACATCTCGAGGAGCAAGTTCGGCTAATGGGTGCTGCTCTTTCATAAATCTCACGCCATTGTCATCGACAAGGTAAGCGCCTTCTCCGCGAACCGCTTCGCTAATGAGTGGTTGTTGACCTTGAGAATCCTCACCTAACCAAAGAACAGTTGGATGAAATTGGATAAATTCAACATCAGCAACTTTTGCACCTGCGCGAAGCGCTAGAGCAACACCATCCCCTGTTGATACCGATGGATTTGTTGTCTGCGCAAATACTTGTCCGAGCCCACCAGTTGCAAGCACAACAGCGCGCGCCATAGCTTGTCCGACACCATCGCGTGTACCTGCACCGATAACGTGCAATGTGACTCCGCAAACAGCGCCATTTTTATCTTTGAGTGCATCAAGTACTAATGCATCTTCTACAACTTCAATCTCTGGATCATCATTGACTGCAGCTAGAAGCGCACGTGAGACTTCCGCACCAGTTGCATCTCCACCGGCATGCAAAATGCGATTACGTAAGTGACCACCTTCGCGAGTTAGGGCTATCTCACCACTTGCTTCAGTATCAAAAATTGCGCCGCGGGCTATCAGTTTGCGCACCGCTTCTGGGCCTTCGCTAACAAGAACCTTTACTGCTTCAAGATCACACAACCCAGCACCTGCAACAAATGTGTCTTTTTCATGTTGATCAGGTGAATCACCCGGTCCAAGTGCTGCAGCAATTCCACCTTGTGCCCACTTAGTAGAACCTTCATCAACTTTTGCTTTAGTTACAAGCAAAACAGATAGACCAAATGTTCTTACTTGCAGAGCGGTTGTGAGTCCAGCAACTCCCGAGCCAACAACAATGACATCTGCTTGTGATGTCCATCCAGGAGCAGGTGCTAGTAACTTCATGACTGATGCCCTGCGTTCATTGGCATATTGTCAATCAAACGTATGCCATTAATCCAACCGGCAACTAACCCACGCTTCTTTTGACTCATCTGATTGGCTATTGAGAAATCTTTTTCATCAATAATCACTGCATAATCTTTTGTAAAGGCTTTCTCTTGCCCCAAAAGATCATCAAGGGTTCTCTGCGCAGATTCAATACTCTTCTCTAGAGCTGCAGCGGTGAGTGCTTTTGAAATAATTGTCGCACTCTCTTGTTCTATTTCAGAGAGTCGAGCATTTCTTGAGGAGAGCGCTAGCCCACTTCCACCTCGAACTGTTGGGACAGAAATTATTTCAACCTTCTTTGAGATATTTTTTATGAGAAATAGTTGCTGAAAATCTTTTTCTCCAAATACTGCGTGGGTTGGTTTGACCATTTCAAAGAGGCGATTGACGACAGTGAGTACGCCATCGAAATGTGCAGGACGGCTTTTACCCTCAAGTATTGATCCGATAGGTCCAGCACTGAGAGTAGTAATCTCTCCTGGATAAATATCTTCATATTCTGGAAACCAGACTTCCGTCGCGCCGGCAAGAGTTGCAAGTTCGATATCTAGTTGCGGGGAGCGTGGATATTTTTCTAAATCTTCTTTGTTTTCAAATTGCAATGGATTTACAAAAATACTGACAATGACTTCTTTGCTCACTGTGCGAGCACGCTTAATCAACGCTTGATGGCCTCTATGTAAAGAGCCCATTGTCGGAACTAGAACAGTCATCGTATGGCTCCAGTCCTTTCAGGTACCGGGCTTGATGAGTAAAAGTTTACGCCTTTACTTCAATTCTTCCAAAAGCTGTGAGATGGCCCCATGCGTTAGCAATATCGCATCAGGCTCGATTTCATACCAAGGTTCTAAAACAAATTTTCGCTCAAAGGCGCGTGAGTGTGGCAATTCCAATTCCTCGCTACTGCTCAAAATATTTCCGTATTGAATGAGATCTAAATCAATAATTCGTGGTCCCCACTTTTCAATGCGAACTCGGCCCATACTTTTTTCAATTCCATTCAAAAGAGCAAGCAGATCAAGTGCAGGTAAATCTGAATCAATTACGCACACTGCGTTTATGTAATTATCTTGTTCTGGGCCACCCACAGGCTTCGTTTCATACAATGAAGAAACTTTTTTTACATCTGTTGCTTCGCGAAGAAGAGCGATTGCTAGTTCAACTGCCTCGCGTGGATTTTCTAAATTTGCACCTAGCGCTACAACTGCTTTCATCGCGTACGCGTGATCTTTACTGCAATATCTGAGAGCTCGGCTTTTACTGGTGCTTGAGGCTTGTGTACCGTTATTTCAACTTTTGTGATTCTGACATCGAGGGCTAGAACTCGATCTCCTATTTTCCCTGCAAGTCTTTCAATGAGAATTAATCTCTCTCCTTCAATTTCTTCAACAACTAATTCAGCAACCGAGCCATAATCAACTGTGTCTGAGATTAAATCCGTTAGGGATGCTTTAGATAGATCAATTGAAATTGCAAGATCTACTAGAAAATTTTGGCCTTCTTCGGCTTCAAAATCAAAGAGTCCGTGATATCCAAATGCACGGATTCCTGTGAGAAGAATTTGATCGTTCATGCGCTCATCACTTCTTTATGTGGCTTCACGCTATGAACTCTAATAGCCCAAATGCCTGTCGTGGATAGCCTTTGTGTGAGCGCGATAGTTGCCGCCTCTCGCAGATCCGGGTTATCTCCACCAAGGAATCTCTTTCGAGATGCGCCAACGAGCACTGGATACCCTAAATCAACAAAAGTAGATATTGAATCAATGATTGCCCAGTTGTGATCTGCATCTTTTGCAAATCCAATGCCTGGATCAATTATCAAATTATCTTTTTTGATCCCCGCATCAAGTGAGGCTGTTATACGCTCTTGAAGTTCTTCAATTACTTCACTAACTACATCTTTATATACTGCTTGTGAATTCATATCTTTGGAATGCCCACGCCAGTGCATTGCAATATATGGAAGTTCAAGGCCTGCAGCCGTTGTAAGCATCTCTGGATCAGCTAGGCCACCACTCACATCATTGATAATTGAGGCACCTGCTTCGATAGCTTTGCGAGCAACTTCTGAGCGCATAGTGTCGATACTTATCTTGATACCTAATTGCGATAATTCTCTTATAACTGGAATCACACGTTCTAACTCTTCTTCAAGAGTGATTCGCTCCGCACCAGGTTTAGTCGATTCTCCGCCGATATCAATTATGTCGACACCTTCTGCAATCATTTCTTGGCCTCGGCGAATTGCAGATTCAAAATTATTATATTTTCCACCGTCGGCGAAAGAGTCCGGAGTGATGTTGAGAATCCCCATAACTAACATGAAAATTACTTACTTGTTATTAGGCTTATTGCTTCGGCGCGAGTTGCAGGATTTGTAAGCGCACCGCGTACAGCACTTGTAGTTGTGCGAGCATTCGATTTTTTTACCCCACGCATTGACATGCATAAGTGTTCGCAATCGATGATGACTATTACCCCTAGTGGATTGAGAATTTTTACCATCGCATCAGCAATTTGAGTTGTGAGTCTTTCTTGTACTTGAGGACGTTTCGCATAAAGATCTACAAGGCGTGCAACTTTTGAAAGACCAGTTATTTTGCCGCGTGGAATATAGCCAACATGTGCGAGCCCATGAAAAGGCGTTAGGTGATGTTCGCAATGAGAAAAGACTTCGATATCTCTAATGATTACTAACTCTTCATGCCCTATATCAAATGTAGTTGTAAGAACTTCTTCAGGCGATTGCCACAATCCTTCAAAGTTTTCTTTGAGTGCACGAGCAACACGAGCAGGAGTTTCTTTCAAGCCATCACGATCTGGATCTTCTCCTAGAGCGCTCAGTAACTCGCGAATCGCACGCTCTGCACGTTTTTCATCGTATGGATTCACAGCTCTGCCATCGCCAAGTGAGATTGGATTTTCCTTACTCACTCTTTGGCTTCCTCTTTGAAACCTTCTTTGCGGGTTCCACATCTACAATTACTTTTACAGGAACATCAACAGGGGGTTGGCTCGAAGGAATACGGGTTGCAGAACCAGTCCACGCAGGACGTCGTGGCCATGCCCTTACTTTTGCAAAGATTTGAGAAATTTCATCTTTATTGAGTGTCTCTTTATCAAGTAACTGCAGAACCATTTCATCCAAGATAGAACGGTTGGCTACCAAAATATCAAATGCTTCTTGATGTGCATTTTCAATCAACGTACGAATTTCACGGTCGACAATTCCTGCGACGCTTTCAGAGTAATCACGTTGGTGGCCAAAGTCGCGACCCATAAATGGTTGAGATTCAGAACCACCTAGTTTGATTGCACCGATTGCTTCAGTCATTCCATATTGAGTAACCATTGAACGAGCAAGGGCGGTTGCCTTTTCGATATCGTTAGAAGCACCAGTAGATGGATCATGGAAAATCAATTCCTCCGCTGCGCGTCCACCGAGTGAATATGCCAATTGATCTAACAATTGATTACGAGTTGTTGAGTACTTATCTTCATCTGGCAGAACCATTGTGTAACCAAGAGCGCGACCACGAGGCATGATTGTAATTTTGTGCACTGGATCTGTGTGTGGAAGTGCAAATGCAACGAGTGCGTGACCGCCCTCGTGATATGCAGTTACTCGACGCTCGTCATCACTCATAATGCGCGATTTACGTTGTGGACCAGCCATTACAC
>CAMCCH010000008.1 GCA_945873335.1 Bifidobacterium breve
ATTGGCGCGAGTTCCGGGTTCAACAATAATTTATAATTTGATTTCATCTAAAGCAGTTCTCGAAGTTGTTGAAGAAAATAGTGGCAAAGGATTGCGAAGTCGAGTTGGTCATTCATACATCAAAAAAATGATGGCTGATAGTGGAGCGATATTTGGTGGCGAGCACTCAGGACACTTTTATTTCAAAGATTTTTGGCGCGCAGACTCTGGAGCATTAGCTGCCTTACATGCAATTGCAGCACTTGGATCCAATAATGCATCGATATCAAAAATACTAAAGCCGTATCAACGCTATGTATCAAGTGGTGAAATAAATTCTGTTGTATCCGATGCTCCTGCAGAGAGGAAAAAAATCGAAGAAAAATATGGTTCTCAATCCGGCGTCGAGATTGATCGCCTTGATGGATTGAGCGTCAATGGCGATACCTGGTGGTTCAATCTTCGTTCATCAAATACAGAGCCACTGCTGCGCCTCAATGTCGAAGCGAAGACGCAGGCACGTATGGAGAAGGTACGTGATGAGGTTCTCAAGGTAATCAAGGGTAAGTAAGCGCTGTAAACGCGCTCTTTTTGACGCGGGACGGTAACCTATCTCCCTGACCAAGAGGAGAACGATTGTGAATGTACCTGTAACCGCCACTATTCCACGTCACGAGATTGCTGATGCATCTCTTGCTGCCCAAGGGCGCAAGCGCATCGAATGGGCAGAGCGCAATATGCCTGTGCTGGCACAAATTCGCGAACGTTTTGAAAAGTCACAGCCATTTGCAGGTATTCGTATCGCTGCATGTATGCACGTAACAACAGAGACTGCAAACTTGATGCGCGTACTCAAAGCAGGCGGCGCTGAGATTGCGCTCTGTGCATCAAATCCTCTTTCAACCCAAGATGACACAGCAGCAGCCCTAGTTCATGAATATGGAATTAGCGTATTTGCTCGTAATGCAGTTGATCGTGATGGTTATTACGCACACCTCAATGCAGCACTTGATATCGAACCACACCAAGTCTTCGATGATGGATGCGACCTAGTAAATACTCTTCACACAACACGTCAAGAATTGATTCCAAATATCACTGGTGGTTGCGAAGAGACAACAACGGGAGTTATTCGCCTAAGCCAAATGGCAAAAGAGGGTGCGCTTCGTTTCCCAATGATTGCTGTCAATGACACAGATACAAAGCACATGTTTGATAACCGTTATGGAACAGGTCAATCAACACTCGATGCCGTATTTCGTGCAACAAACTTCTTACTTGCCGGTCGAATCGTTGTAGTAGCTGGCTTTGGATATTGCGGTAAAGGTGTTGCAGAGCGCGCAAAGGGTATGGGCGCAGATGTAATCGTTACTGAAATTGATCCAACTAAAGCACTTGATGCAATGATGCAAGGATTCCGCGTTATGCCGATGCTTGAAGCGGCCAAAGTTGGAGATGTCTTTATTACCGTAACTGGTAACCGCGATGTACTTCGCGATGAGCATTTCGCAGTAATGAAAGATGGATCAATCATGGCTAACTCTGGCCACTTCGATATTGAAATCGATGTTGCATGGCTTGAAAAGAATGCAAAGAGTAAGAATGCAAAGATGCGCCACCAAACAGATGAGTACGTACTCTCTGATGGCCGTCGCTTACTTCTTATTGCAGAAGGACGTCTGGTAAATCTTGGCGCAGCTGAAGGTCACCCTGCATCAGTTATGGATATGTCTTTCTCTGATCAGGCACTGACTGCTGAATATCTTGTTCAAGAGGCAAAGAATCTCAAGCCAGGACTTCATGAAGTTCCAACATATATCGATAAGGAAGTCGCAAAACTTAAGCTCATTAGCATGGGTGGTCACATCGATGTACTAACACCAGCTCAAGATCTTTACTTGAACTCGTGGGAACACGGTAGCTAAAAATGACTCTGGTTATGGTCGTCGATGACGATCAGGACCTTGCCGAAATGCTTAGTATCGTTCTCAACGGTGCTGGAATTGATGTTGATTTAGTTGGCCGTGGTGATGAAGTTCTAGAACTCTTTAGAAACAATCCACCAGATTTAGTTCTACTCGATGTCATGCTTCCGGGTATCGATGGAATCGAAGTATGTAAATTGATTCGAGCAGAATCAATGGTTCCAATCATCATGTTGACTGCAAAAGGCGATACCCACGATGTGGTTCTTGGCCTTGAGGCCGGGGCAGATGATTACATGGTCAAACCATTCCGCCATCCTTCAGAACTCATTGCGCGAATTAAAACTCGACTTCGCCGCACTAATTCAGATATCGCTGGATTACTCGCAATTAGTGATCTTTCAATTGATGTACAAGCCCACCATGTACTGCGAGGAAATAAAGTTATTTCCCTTACTCGCCTCGAATTTGATTTACTCGTTGCCCTCGCGAAAGAGCCTGGTCGCGTTTTTACAAGAGATGCCCTTTTGAGCGAAGTGTGGGGCTATCGACATTCCACTGATACGCGCCTAGTCAATGTTCACGTTCAAAGATTACGTTCAAAAATCGAACATGATCCAGAAAATCCTGAAATTGTTGTAACCGTTCGAGGAGTTGGCTACAAAGCAGGAGCATTGGTACATTCATAAAATGCAAAGGGTGGGCTTTCGACTACGTAGCTCTCTAGCTTTTCGCGTCATTCTTTCAACAGTTTTGCTTTCGCTTTCAGTTGTTTGGCTCACTGGGTCGGCGCTCAACAACCAACTCTCAAAAGGCGTAAAGCAGGTAAACCTTGATTCAGCAATTATTGAAGCTCGCTCGACAATCTTCAATGCTCAATATCGCTTAGCTCTGGCTCAGGGTGAAGCCGAACCAATAATTCGCTCAGTTATAAGCGATGTAATTACCTCGGCGACAAGTTTAGGAACAGCAGAAAACACGCGTTTGATTGCATTTATCAAAACGCCTGGTCAAGAAGTTTCAAAATATGACTATGAAGTAAAGTCTGAATTTTTAGAAGTGAATTCAATACCGGAGAATCTAAAGGTTCAAGTTCGAAAATCTTCAGAGATTAAGTGGACATACTCTAATTTTGCCTATCCAGGTAATTCATCAACTCCAATCATCATTCTTGGGGATAAAGTCAAAGTGCCAAATGCGGGTCAATACGAGATGTATTTGTTTATTTCCTTGGCTAACCAAGAAGCAACGCTAGAACTCATTCGTAGTTCACTCTTACTGACTGGATTTGCACTCTTGCTTCTCATCGGGCTTATTACATGGCTTGTAGTTAGGCAAGTGGTGAGACCCGTTCGAGAAGCTGCCCGAATTGCAACTGAATTTACAAGTGGTGATTTCCACCAACGAATGGATGTTCATTCGCGTGACGAAATTTCTATCCTAGGAAATGCTTTCAACGAAATGGCGGAATCTCTTCAAAAGCAGATTGCCCGCCTCGAAAACCTTTCAAGAGTTCAACAACGATTTGTTTCAGATGTTTCTCACGAATTGCGTACTCCATTGACTACCTTGCGAATGGCATCAGAGATCATTCATAGTGCTCGTGAATCATTTGATCCCAATGTTTCGCGCTCTGCAGAGCTCTTGGTTGCTCAGCTCGATAGATTTGAGCGCCTTCTAGAAGATTTACTAGAGGTAAGTAGATTTGATGCAGAAGTAGCAGTTCTTGAAGGTGTTGATTTTGATATTGTCACTTTGGCTAAACGTTGCATTGAAGATTTGGCCTTAGTTGCATCGGAAAACTCAACTTCGATGGTCTTATCTGTGTCCAATGAATCAATTATGCTCAATGCAGATATTCGAAGAGTTGAGCGTATTCTTCGCAATTTATTAACCAATGCAATCGATCATGCCGACGGTAAACCTATTGAAGTCACAATTGCTCACACTGAGCATGATGTGGCAGTTGGCGTTCGCGACAATGGAATTGGAATTGAACCACATCTGCTCAGTCGAGTATTTGATCGATTCTGGCGAGCCGATCCATCGCGTGCACGAGTTCGTGGAGGAACTGGGTTAGGGCTTTCAATAGCGCTAGAGGATGCACGTTTGCACAATGGAGAATTAGAAGCATGGGGACGCCCACGATATGGCGCACATTTTGTACTCACCCTTCCACGCCGAGAAGGTTCAAGTATTGAAGCACGATTGATAACACTCAAACCAACGACGTAGTATCCACAACAATTTGAAGGATTCTTTCTAAGACCTTTCTGCTCGAAATAATTCTTTATGAAGTTGATTCAAGAACTCTCACATCTCATCTTTCCTCAACGATGTATCGGCTGCATGCAATTAGGTCCAACAATTTGTTCGCAATGTCGCCTTTCGTGGCACCCACATATTTTTAGAACTCATGTAGATAACCTTCCAGTGACATCATCAATTCTCTATTCACCAATTGCAGCCAGAATATTAGTCGCGGCAAAAGAAGCGAATCGAAGAAGCGCTGATACTTTGATAATTGATGCTATGCAACATATTTTAGAAAACTATAAAGGAGATGTTGCAAACCTAACCTTTATTCCTATGCCATCATCGAAGAAAGCGATAAGGAAGAGAGGACGAAACTTTATAGAATTCGTTTGCGAAGAATTGAATGTTTCATATTCAAATATTCTCTTCCATACAAGAAGTGTAAAAGACCAGAGTGGACTCAATGCGCAAGAGCGAAGGTCAAATCTTGTCGGTGCCTTTGGTCTTGAAAATAGTATGAGAATTTATGGAGATATTGTTTTAATCGATGATGTAGTTACAACGGGCTCGACGCTACGAGAGGCTCGAAGGGCGCTTTCCGCAGGCGGGCTGCAGGTAACGGCTGCAATTACCGCCTGCGTCGCTCAACCCCTACGATAGGAGGGTTGATCCACATGGAGCCAAGGGTGGCCATGTGATTAGAAAAGGTGAGGTTTATGCCAGCGTTTTTCGATCGAATGTTGCGTGCAGGTGAAGGACGTCAACTTCGTGAACTTGAAAAACTCGTAAAACTGGTAAACGCTCAAGAAGATCGTATCTCTGCATTATCTGATGAGGATCTGCGCAATCAGACATCAATTTTCAAGAATCGCATTACTCAAGGTGAATCTCTCGATGATTTGTTACCAGAGGCATTTGCAGTAGTTCGCGAAGCGGCAAAGCGCACATTGGGACAGCGTCATTACGATGTTCAACTTATGGGTGGCGCTGCGATGCATCGTGGCAATATTGCAGAAATGAGAACTGGTGAAGGTAAGACTCTTGTAGCAACACTTCCTTCATACCTCAATGCACTTGCGGGCAAAGGCGTGCACGTAGTTACAACAAATGATTATTTAGCTGAGCGCGATAGTGAATGGATGGGACGTATTCACCGATTCTTGGGACTGCGAGTTGGCGTGATTCTTGCCAATATGACTCCAGTGGAGCGACGCGATGCGTATGGCGCAGATGTTACATATGGAACAAATAACGAATTTGGTTTTGATTATCTTCGAGACAATATGGCATGGAGTCTTGAAGAGTGTGTTCAGCGCGAGCACTTCTTTGCTGTTGTCGATGAAGTGGACTCAATTCTCATAGATGAGGCTCGTACACCTCTCATTATTAGCGGCCCGGCCGATAAAGCCACCAAATGGTACGTAGAGTTTGCAAATCTTGTTGCTAAATTGCAACGCGATGTTCACTACGAAGTAGATGAGAAGAAGAAGAGTTCATCCGTACTCGATGAAGGCGTAACTCGAGTCGAAGAGATGCTCAAAATCTCAAATCTTTATGAAGCGGCCAATACACCGATGATCGGCTACCTCAACAACGCAATTCGCGCAAAGGAACTCTTCAAGCGCGATAAGGATTATGTAGTCATGAACGGTGAACTACTTATTGTTGATGAGCACACTGGTCGCATGCTTGCAGGGCGACGTTATAGCGATGGCCTTCACCAAGCACTTGAGGCTAAGGAACGTATTGATATTAAGGATGAGAACCAAACTCTTGCAACAATTACATTGCAGAACTACTTCCGTCTCTATGAAAAAATCTCTGGGATGACTGGTACTGCGAGCACTGAAGCATCTGAATTTAATCAGATCTATAAATTAGGCGTAATTCCAATACCTACAAACCGTGACATGGTCCGCTTAGACCAAGCAGATCTTGTCTACAAATCAGAGGCTGGGAAATTCTCTGCACTCACTGCCGACATTGCGCAGCGTCACCGTAAAGGTCAACCTGTTTTGGTTGGAACAGTAAGTGTTGAAAAATCTGAAGAACTATCTGGCTATTTGCGTAAAGCTGGTGTTCCTCATGAAGTTCTCAATGCAAAGCATCATGAACGAGAAGCTGCAATCATTGCTAATGCAGGAGTCAGCGGCGCTGTAACTGTTGCAACAAATATGGCTGGTCGAGGTACCGACATTATGCTCGGTGGTAATCCAGAGTTTATGGCTGATTACGAGTTACAACGTCGCGGAATATCTCCAGTCGATAATGCTCAAGAGTACGAAGCTGCATGGCCAATAGAAATTGCACGACAGAAAGAGGCTGTAAAGAAAGGCCATGAAGAAGTTGTAGCACTCGGTGGACTCTATGTTTTAGGAACAGAGCGTCACGAATCTCGTCGTATTGATAATCAGCTACGTGGTCGCTCTGGTCGCCAAGGCGATCCTGGAGAATCTCGTTTCTATCTCTCACTTCAAGATGAATTAATGCGTCGATTCAATTCAGGAATGGTTGAAAGATTCCTCTCTGCCGCAGGAATCCCTGAAGATTCACCAATTGAATCCAAGATGGTAAGTAATGCAATTCGCTCTGCGCAAACACAGGTAGAAGCCCAGAACTTTGAAATGCGTAAAAATGTCTTGAAATATGACGATGTTATGAATCGTCAACGCCAAGTTATTTATGGAGAGCGCCGCTTAGTGCTCGAAGGAAAAGATATTAAAGACCAAATCGCAGAATTTGTTGACGATACTTTGATTGCTTATATTCAAGCAGAAACAGCAGAGGGTTATGCAGAGGATTGGGATCTAGAGAAACTCTGGACTGCCCTTGCTTCTATCTATCCAATATCACTCACAGTCGACGATGTTGAAAAATTGGCAGGTACTCGAGCAGGATTAGATGCAGACTTTTTGATTGCACAAATCACCGACGATGTTGCTGCAGCGTATGCATCTCGCGAGGAGACACTCGGTGCTCAAGTTATGCGAGAGCTAGAGCGCAAAGTCTTGCTATCAGTTCTTGATCGTAAATGGCGCGAACACCTCTACGAAATGGATTATCTACAAGAAGGAATTGGTCTGCGTGCCATGGCACAACGCGATCCACTTGTTGAATACCAGCGTGAAGGCTTTGATCTATTTGCAGCCATGATGGATGGCATCAAAGAAGAGATCGCTTCACTTCTTTTCAACGTAGAAGTTACCGTTGAATCTAATGAGCAAGTAAATGCAAAGGGCTTAGAGAATAAGCAAGCTCCGGTAGATGCGCTGCAGTACACAGCTGCCGATGAAAATGGAGTTCGCAAAACTGGCGATGTTGGTAGAAACTCCCCATGTCCTTGCGGATCAGGAAAGAAATACAAGCGCTGCCACGGCGCAGCCCAATAAGTAACTTATAAAAGAGTTAGGGCAGTACATAACCACCGCTTATCAATTCCTTCAAATCTAATGACAAGTGAGCGAAGTCTGCCCCCATATCGCACCGTCACTGTTGATTCGCAAATACCATCTAGAGGTTCACTTTGATGTAGCGCTCTCACTCTGCCGACTTCTTTTTGACTCCCTACATTTCTAGTGAGTTCGTTATAAATCTTCTGGTGACACCAATGAGAGAGTTGAGCAGGTTGCCTCTTTCCAGCCCAAATCTCTAAAACACTCACAACAAATTTGAGAGTCCAGGTATGTAATTCGGGTAGTTCGGATGCAGATGTTGGTTGTGGCGCAAAGTCGGGATCGTAATTTTCGCCAAAGCAGGAGGGTGTTGTAAATAGCATCGCCTTTTGAGCAATAACTTCTACAACAGGTGCTGGGAATAAGTCGAGTACTGGATGGCTCCAGAATTGTGAATGAACGATTGGAGCTGGTTCAAGAACCACGCTCTTATATGTTGGATCTTCATCAATATATATTTGAGTTGTCATAGCCTCAGATTTGCGCAAATAGTTACGCTCCACATCAGCCGAAAGGATGAGATGACCTCATACTTTTGGATGACTGTGGATAAAGTATTTTCTTTTACCTTCAAGGCTATTGAGTAGCCCGCATGGTCACATATAAAGAAAAATCATCTTCGCGACTTCCCTTGGCAATTACATTAGTAGTTGCATCATTTCTATCTGCATTTGTCTTGGCGGCCACTTCAAATCGTGGAAGCCACTATTGGATTGCTAAGCACGCACTTTTACCTGGCGCTCTAATCTCTTCTCAAGATGTTACAACCACAAAATTTGTATTGGGGGAGAGTGCTTCGATATATCTGGGTAAGAATGAAAACCCTGTAGGCACGCTAGTTCTAACCCGTATATCGGCACAGAGTCTCATAGCCAAAGATTTCATAAGCTCTGAAGGAGATTTTGGAACGAGTCATCTTGTTCCACTGCGTATTGCTTCTTCTGATCTGCCATCAGGCATTATGAGTGGTGAAACTATTGATCTCTATTGGGTTGACTCGGGTGAAAATAATCTGAGTACATCGCCACCCCTTCTTATTGTAAGTGGAATCTATCTAGTAGAGATTGATCGAAGTGGAAAGAATTTTGCAAGTGATATTGGACTTACACTCTCAGTTGAATCAGAGGATGTACTCAAACTTCTTAGCGCAACAACATTTGGACGATTAGTAGTTGTGAGTACCCATGGCTGAACAAGAGTTACCTATAGTTATTACGGCGATAGCCGATGCGCAGATAGAAGGTTTTGTAGCAAGTGGTCTCTTTGCTCAAGGCTGGTCAGTTGTTTTTCGAGCATTAGATAGAGCATCGCTTATGAAATACATTAGCGCTAATTCTGAAATCGCAAAGAGTGCACTATTGCTCTACACCCCAGAGCTTCCAGGATTAGAGCCAGATACATGTTTAGAAATCTCCCGAATGGTCAAGCAATCAATTGGCTTCTCCAATAACTTGGAGAGATTTCCAGGTTATGCAGGGCTTTATGAAATCCCAAAAGATGTAACTGAACTTGTGAGTTTGGTTCGCGGCTCGATACGAAGCCCATTGATTCGCCAATCTTCCCCTAGCCAAAACTCAACAAGGCGGGCTCAAGTAGTTGCAATTGGATCAGCAGGAAGTGGAGTTGGTTGCACAACAGTTGCAATCAATATTGCAATGGAGCTAAGTGTGCTTGAGAAGTCAACACTTCTCATAGATGCAAATTTTAGAGCGCCATCGGTAGCCATACTTCTCTCGCTTCGAAATCTACAAAGTGATGAAGGATGGCGAAATGTTGCACCCCAGTTATCAATTTCAGAAATCACTCAACTTCGATCAAATGGAATCGATGAATTGATGACGCGAGCCATAGACAATTTTGATCAAATCATTATTGACCTAGGTTCAATCTCTGGATTATCAAATCGTCTTACTGATCAGCGTTGGACATCAAAAATGACAACATGGTCCTGTGATAATGCAGATGAACTATGGATAATCTCTAAACCCGATTTACTAGGATCACATAGATTAGATCAAGTCCTTCCCTTATTGGAAAAAACAACAATGCGAGCAAAATTGGGATTTCTCCTCAATATGAAATCGCAAGGGAAGAAAGGTGAGAATGAAGAGGCACGCTTTCTTGCCTCAATCACACCACTTCGCCCAAGGAGCATGCGAGTTATTGCACGCGATAGTAGGTCAGTCCAGGCAAGTGAAGAGGCTCGCTCTACCTTGATTGAAGTAAATGAGCGTTCATCTTTGAGAAGATCGCTATCAAAGATTGCGAGTGAAATCTCTAGCTAATCTCCAATATAATTGCCATATGCGTGCATATCTTCCTCTATCTCCCACGGATATAGCCCTATTCCTCGAATCAAAAACTATTAATGTGACTAAGTTGTATGCACCAACTATCAAATACTTGACTGACAATGTTGATCACGATGAAGAAGAGATTGAATACATGCTCTCCTTACTTGCAGCAAATGATGCAATGAATCTAGTCAGTGGTAATCCAAAAGTGGGAACCTTGCTTGCCCTGGAAATAGAAAGCAAAGAGATTGCAGTTGAAGGCAGTGACTCAATAACGTTAGTCGGAGATTTAGTGTGGGATCGGGTTGAATGCCTATTTACAAGCGTGCTCGATGAGGAGGGCGATATCGAACTAACTTGGTATGCCACTCAAGAAATAGAAGAACAGTTAGCACTTATAGCATCTGGAAATAAGTAATCAAAAATGCAACAGTTTGAAAATATACTTCAAGGAAGAAGTTCAATAACTCCCACTCAATCACACCGATTACGCGAACTAATCGCGGATTGGCAACTTCTCTCTGATTTATCCTTTGCAGATCTTGTTTTATGGGTTCCGCTTCGCAAAGATAGTAAGAGTTGGCCAACGGGTCATGTAGCAATTGCTCATATTCGCCCAACAACTGCGGCCACCGTTTTTACACAAGATGTCATTGGCGAAGAAGCAGAGTGGGGGAGTCGCCCCGGTATTGAGCGAGCACTCTCAGATGCAGAGATTGTGCGAGATGCAGAACCAGAGCTCATTGGTGAACTAATGATAAAAGAAGAGACGATCCCAGTAATTTTTGAAGAACAAGTAATTGCAGTAATTTCTCGCCATAGAAATGCAGATTTGATGAGATCGCCCAGCCGTCTCGAACTCAATTACCGCGAGATCGCTCACAATTTATATCGCATGATTGCTGAAGGAAATTTTCCATACCCTAATGCAAATAGTCTCTTCGATCCAGCACCTCGTGTTGGAGATGGACTTATTCGATTAGATGTCAATGGAGTTATTTCATATGCAAGCCCTAATGCCCGTTCTGCATTCAATCGAATGGGATGGAATGGAGAAATGGAAAGCTTCTCACTCTCCGATGTTGCAGAAAAAGTGAGCAAAGAACGTCGTGATGCACATGAAGAAGGAGTTCAAACACAATTGAGTGGAAGAGCGCTACGCCGCGTCGAAGTTGAAAACGCAGGCGGGACAATCGATTTGCTTGTCTTGCCATTGATTCAGAGCACTGATCGAATCGGCGCAATTGTTTTACTTCACAATGTCACTGAACTTCGTAGACGCGAACGCGAACTCGTAACAAAAGATGCAACGATTCGAGAAGTACACCACCGAGTAAAAAACAACTTACAAACTGTCTCAGCACTTTTGCGCCTTCAAGCACGCCGAATTGACGATCCTGCAGCAAGTGCCGCCCTTGAAGAAGCTGTTCGCAGAATTGCATCAATCGCACTCGTTCATGAAACACTTTCTAGTAGCTCGGATGCCTCAGTAGCCTTTGATGATGTTCTCAATCGATTAGTAACGCATGCTCTAGAACTTAGCCCACGCATGGCCACACTTCAGATAATTCGCGATGGCGAATTTGGTTCACTAGAGCCAAGAATTGCGACTCCTTTGGCGCTAGTCGTTACAGAACTAATTCATAATGCACTTGAACATGGACTAGAAGCGAGTGGAACAGCACTTCAGATTTCTGTAAATAGATCACAGACCCACTGCGAGGTAAGAGTTAGTGATGATGGCGTGGGGCTTCCAAAGGATTTCGATTTAGCGCAATCCTCAAATTTAGGACTTCAGATTGTTCGCACGCTAACGGAGAATGAATTGAAGGGCGATTTATCACTTCGTTCGTCAGAAAAAGGAACTATTGCCGAGCTTAACTTTCCGCTGAACTAATTAGTTATTATTTCCCATATTTTGCTCAAGTAAACGAGCGCGATTACGTGCAGCTCTGCGCTTTAGTGCGCGACGTTCGTCTTCAGAAAGTCCACCCCACACGCCAGCATCTTGACCACTCTCAAGTGCCCACGCAAGACATGGTTCTTTGACGATGCAACGATTACAAACTTTTTTTGCTTCTTCGATTTGAGATATTGCAGGACCAGTATTTCCGACAGGAAAGAAGAGCTCAGGATCTTCATCGCGGCAAGCCGATTGGTGTCGCCAATCCATGGGCATATCTCCTCTACGACCTCGGTGAGAGGCGGTGTAATTCTTGAAATACAACATCATCAATGATGTGCAAGGTTGTAATTCTCCCTTGCATTCGAGAGATTCACAAGGAGACTAGCCCTACTAATCGAAAAAATAGAGTGAGATATCTCCCCTACAAGAGTGCCCCCGACAGGAATCGAACCTGTGCACCCGCCTCCGGAGGGCGGTGCTCTATCCCCTGAGCTACGGGGGCGCTGTAAGTAGAAGGTTATCAGCGGATGCATATATCGCGGGCAACTGAAAGAATATGCAAATGAATGAGAGTGCATATTTCGCAACAGGATGTTTTTGGGGTGCTGAACGACGTTTCTGGCAACTCGATGGTGTTGTGCAAACAAGCGTTGGTTACATGGGTGGAACGCGTCCATCTCCATCATATGAACAAGTGTGTACAGGCACCACGGGCCATGCTGAATGCGTCAAAGTTGAATTCGATTCAGCAAAAATTTCTTATCATCGCTTACTTGAAGAATTTTGGACGATGCATGATCCAACTTCCCTCAACCGGCAAGGTGGAGATATTGGAACTCAATATCGCAGTGCAATATTTACAACGACTCCACAACAGTTGAAAGAGGCGCTAACGACTCGTGATATCTACGAAAAGGCAATCTCTCACTCAGGTTACGGTTCGATAGTTACACAGATTGAGCCAAGTGAGGGAATTACATATTTTCTCGCCGAGGAGTATCACCAGAAATATTTATTGAAAAATCCACATGGGTATGACTGTCACTCAAGTACGGGAATAGCTTTTCCTAGCCAGGAGCTAACTCAGTGAGTGAAAAGAAATATCCTGTAAAAATCAATGAAGCGCAATTGCGAGAAAAGCTCGATCCGCTCTCATATGACGTATTGCGCAATGCAGCGACAGAGAGACCATTTACTGGCGAATATACCGATAGCGACAAAGTTGGAATTTATAAGTGCAAAGCATGCTCTGCCGAACTCTTTAGAAGTGAAACGAAGTTTCATTCAGGATGTGGTTGGCCATCTTTTTATGCACCAAGTGCAGATGATGCAGTTGAACTGATAGAAGACCGCTCACTTTTTCCGCGGGTACGCACAGAAGTGCGTTGCGCAGCATGTGGGTCACACCTAGGCCACGTTTTTGAAGGAGAAGGCTATGACGTGCCAACAGATCAACGTTGGTGCATCAACTCGGTCTCTTTGATATTAGAAAATAAGTAATCTCAAGAAACAACTAATAACAACTATTTATAGCGAAAATGTTGGATATTCATCAGTAACTAGAACGAGTGCGTAACCAGCAACACGATTCCAATAAGCAATAGTTCCCACAACGCCTTCAGCACATCTTTCAGGATAAGTGCCAGTAAATAAGATGCTAAACCAGCCCATTAGTGTGAGCAGAAATGCGTAGATGATATAAATAAGCCCAACGATATATAGAGGAATTGCCAAGAACCATTTCACTAATGGCAAACCCCGACTCATGGTTTCGCCCTTTCCAATCTCTGGAAAAGTAATACTGACAATTTCATTCTCTTCAATGGATGGGTATTCATCAGTGAGCAATAGAAGATATGTATTGACGCGTGTTTGCAGTCCAAGAAGAGACTCATTGAGACTGAGTGCATAGCTTGGATATACACCACGGAAAACAAGGGCAAGTAGTGGTGGCAACACCAAGAGACCTGCAGTCGACCAACTCGCTGAGGAGAAATCTGATGTGAAGGAGGCAACAAAAATTGCAGCAGGAACCACCAGAATAATTCTAAACAAGGCAGTAACTCGATTGCGATCAGTCAGTGTTACATCTATTTCAGTTTCAATTTGATTACTCATAAGTCCATCATAGCCCTGGGTTATAGACTCAAAGCTAAAAATGAAGGTATTCTCAAACCATGAGTGACCGCGAAGTAAAAGCCCCAGATTTAGCATCGCTACTTCAGCACAAGAGTGAAAAATGGACAGGTTTTGCGCGAGATGTTTTGCCATTGCCAGTTGCAGAAATGGATTTCCCAGTTGCCGAACCTATAAAGAAGATACTTCATGCAATGGTCGACGCATCGGATCTTGGTTATCTCGGCAGTATTCCCGAGATGGGAACATCATTTGCCCACTTTGCACAAGAGCGATGGAATTGGGAAGTTGATCCACTTCAGGTTCGAATTGGCACCGATGTTGGTGTAGCGGTAGTAGAAATATTGCGTGTTATCGCTAAGCCCGGAGATAAGGTCCTTATAAATTCACCTGTATATCAAAATTTCTATAACTGGTTAGTAGAGACAGGTATGGAAAAAGTTGATGTCCCATTTACACGGACAGGAAGTGACGAGGGTTCCAATAATCCATGGGAACTCAATTGGCCAGAGATTGAAAGTGCTTACGCCAGTGGAATCAAAGTTCACATGATTTGTAGCCCTCACAATCCGTTGGGCCGAATCTATACAAAGGAAGAATTACTTCGCTTTGTTGGACTCGCAAAGAAATATAACGTGATCATTATTAGCGATGAGATTCATGCGCCATTAACTTTCAAAGATTCTGTTTTTATCCCCACGCTTGCATTAGGCCCTGACGCTGAAAGCGTATGCATTACCGTTACTGCGGCGAGCAAAGGCTGGAATATCGCTGGCCTCAAGTGCGCAATCATCATCACTCAAAACGAAGAGATGAAAGAGAAGATGACACACCTTCCTTTCGCACTTCACTACAGAGCATCACTTCCTGGCGCATATGCCTCTGCGATTGCTTTCAAAGAGGGTGGAATTTGGCTAGATACAGTTATCGCAATTCTCGATCAAAATAGGTATCTCATTCAAGATTTATTAGCTGCGACATTGCCTTCTGTGAAGTACCACATTCCACAGAATGGCTATTTAGCCTGGCTCGATCTCACTGCATTGAATTTGGGCGAAGATCCTGGGGCTACACTTATCGAACGAGGCAAAGTCGCTTTCAACTCTGGGCATTTTTATGCTCCTCAGACTTCCCAATATGTCCGACTAAATTTTGCAACAAGTCCCGAAATCATCACCGAAGCAATACACCGAATTAGAAAGGCTCTCTAATTGAGTTCGCAAAAGAAATTACATCCCGAAACGTATGCAATTACGTCAGGTCGCCCAAAGAGTGAAGCAGGTGCAAGCCTCAATGTTGGCATCTCACTCAACTCTACATTCCAAGCCGGTAATGATCTTGGTTATGGCCGTTACGGAAATGAAACATGGAAAGCGTTAGAAATTGCAATTAGTGAATTTGAAGGCGGAGAGACACTCACCTTTTCTTCGGGTATGGCCGCGATAAGTGCAGTATTTGCAATTCTTCCAGTTGGTGCTCCTCTCGTAGCATCAAATCAGGGTTACAGCGGTGTCATGACTTTGCTCAAGAATTTTCATGAATCCGGACGACTAGAAGTTCGCTTTGTTGATGTAACTCAAACACAGGAAGTTTTTTCTGCACTCAACGGTGCGGCGATGTTATGGCTAGAGTCGCCAACGAATCCATGTTTAGATGTTGCAGATCTTCCGACACTCATTACTGCTGCAAAGAAGATGAATGTAGGAGTTGGAGTTGATAACACATTTGCAACCCCCCTTGTTCAAAGACCACTAGAAATGGGCGCTGACATTGTCATGCATTCAGTAACAAAGTTTCTGGCTGGGCACAGTGATGTATTAATGGGATCACTCTCCACCAATGAGCCAGCTCTGTATAAGCGCCTTGAAGATGCCCGCAAATTTAATGGCGCTATTCCAGGACCTTTTGAAGCATGGTTAGCACTTCGAGGCATTCGCACATTCGTAATGCGTTTTGAAAAAGCACAGAGCAATGCCAAATTCTTAGTAGAAAAATTGAAGAACGATAAGCGAATTTCTCGTGTTCGCTATCCTGGCTTTGGAGCAATAATCTCTTTTGAGATAGTGGGCGATGCCCAAAGCGCTGAACGTGTATGTGATGCATCGGAGATTATCACGCATGCAACTAGCTTGGGTGGCGTTGAATCCCTATGGGAACGACGTCGTCGTTGGGAGATAGAGAGTCACGTTGTACCAGAAAATCTCATTCGTCTTTCAGTAGGGTGTGAAAATAGTGAGGATCTCTGGGGCGACATCACTAAGGCACTTGACTCCATATAGAGATATTTTCTAAGAATAAGAGTATTTTTAGAACATGGGAAAAGCGATACGTAGATTGATGGCTGCCTTTATGGTCGGCGCTGTTGCTTTCCGTGCGGTTGGATCTTTCCTCTCATGGATTGAAGGACAAGAAGATTCATCTGCTGAGGCGTGGATCGATGAAGACGAATATGAAGACGCATAAGTGAGTTCAACTCAATACATTCCTGGCTCATGCAATATTGGAACAGGTGAAGTTCGTCGCAGACAAGTTGTAGCAATTATTGGCTCAATTATTTCAATCTTATCTTTTGTAACTTTACTTATGGCTGATGCTCCAAGAAATGCACGTTTTGGAATATTCATACCTCTTATGATTGCAAGTGTTGGATGGGTTCAATCACGAAGTAAATTCTGTTTAGCCTATGGTTTTGCTGGCACATTCAATATGGGCAAACTTGGTGATATCTCACGAGTTGCAGATGCAGCGAGCAAGGCCGCTGACCGTAAAACTGCAACTTCCATATTATTGAAATCTACTGCTCTGGCAGCAGCTCTTACCTTACTAGTCGCCTTACTTCCTTTTTAGGCGAAATTACTTCCATCTTTTCCCATATTTGAGTGTTATAGGAGGAACAGTGTCACAAGAACTCGTAAATACTTATATCGCCAATTGTGCTGACTTCGAGAAAGTGGTTCGCTCAATAGGTGCAAACGATTTATCGCGCATTGCAAAAGAAGGTGAATGGTCTGCCGCTTACGTGATTCATCACATGGCTGATGCAGATATGCACTTTGCGACTAGATTTCTACACATTCTTACAGTGGATAAACCGGCAATAGTTCCATTCGATGAAGACGTTTATCCAGATCGCCTAAAATATGCCGCGCGCGATGCTCACGATTCTCTCGCCAGCATTATTGGTCTGCATAAAGTCGTAGCTAATATTCTCAAGCTTGTCGATGATGCCGATTGGAAAAGAGTGGGTATCCATTCTGAAAAAGGAGAAATTACTCTTGCAGATGTTCTAACGCTGGCAAGCAATCATACAAAATCGCACGTGGAGCAATTGCAAGAGATTATTTCCAGCCTTTAGATAAGCGCACAGGGGCGTTGCTCCCAAAAGCGAAAACTAGTGGCCAAAAGCGGCCAAGAGTTCAAACACCCTAAAAGAATCTAGAAATCCGCGCTCATAAAAAAGTAAGTGAGGTAATTTGCTAAGTTTGCTCTATGGCAATTGATCTAGATGAGGCAATAAGTGAAGCAGTAGCCCTCATCAGTGATTCCCAAAGTTTAGTTCGAGTTGTTTTATCTGGTCGGCGTCGCAATATGCAAACACGATGCGAGAGAATTGATATTCGCCCAGTTCAAATAAAAGAGGCGATACAGTTACAAGTAATTGAAAATGATGGACGCCAAACTACCTCAAAGAATTATTTGCCAACAGAATTTGATTCACTCGCCCTACTCTCATCAGGTTATGCAAACATCTTGGTGGAACAAACTACGGGTTCACTTTCCATACGGATCTCAAAAAAAGGGGAAGCACTTGTAACCCGCTCGAAAGGCACCAATGAGCAGGTACTCACCCATGATCGCAATAAGAATCGACTCCTCAATGCAAACGACCCTTTTCTCATAGAGGTTGGTATCTCTGATTCAAAAGGTGTTATCAAGCCCTCTAAATCAGATAAGTACATGCAAGTTGAAGAGTTTTTGCGAATTCTCGCCCCAACACTGAAGAATGCAATTGAAGCAGGTCAAATTCATAAACCAACACAAGATAAGCCGCTGACAATTACTGATCTTGGCTGCGGACATGCCTATCTAACATTTGGCGCGCATCAATACTTTCAAAGTCAAGGGATTCCTATTTCTGTAGTCGGTATAGATATACGAGCTAAATCACGCGATAGAAATATTGCAATCGCTCACAAACTTGGAATTGAAAAAAGTATTGAATTTCGAGCCGAAGATATTTCAGAGACAACGGTTACTAAGACTGATGTAGCGATTGCTCTTCACGCATGCGATACAGCAACTGATGATGCAATTGCGTGGGCAGTTCACAGTGATGCAAAGTTGCTCTTTATCGCCCCATGTTGTCATCATGATTTACAGAGCCAACTCAGCGAGATTCCAGAGCCGTGGTCGATCATCACTAAACATGGTCTCATGAAAGAACGAATGAGTGATTTACTAACAGATGCACTACGAGCGCAGATCTTGCGACTATTAGGTTATCGAGTAGATGTAATTGAATTTATTGGGGGAGAGCACACCCCAAGAAATATTATGATTCGCGCCGTCAAAACTGGAGCGAAGCCAGATGCTCAGGATGTAAAGCGTTATGAAGAGATGATTACGATGTGGAAAGTGAAACCAGCACTTGCGGAGCGTTTAGAAAAAGAATTAGTAGGTAGCACGACCGCCTGAAATATCGAATGTAAATCCTGTTGTAAAGGAACAAGCAGGAGATGCCATGAATGCAATAATTTCGGCAACTTCACTTGCTTGACCAGTGCGTCCAAGTGGAATTCTAGAGATCATATATTTCAATGTCTCTTCACTCGTATTTGAATTCATTGGCGTGCTAATAACTGCTGGAGCAAGAGCATTAATAATGATTCCATCATGTGCCAGCTCTTTAGCAGCTCCTTTTACAAATCCAATCAGACCTGCCTTGGATGTGTTGTATGAAGCCATCCCTGGATTTCCTTCTTTGCCTGCTATTGATGCCAAGTGAACAATTCGTCCATATGCCTGCTTTTTCATATGAGGAATTATCTGTTGAGTAAGCCAGATTGCACCGTAGAGGTTTACTTGAATAGTCTTTTCAAATATTGACCAATCTAAATCTTCAATTTTTATATTTGATTGTCCAACAATTCCAGCAGAATTTATCAAAGAATCAATACGACCATGTTCTTTGATGATGGTTGCGATGAAAGCCGTTACTGCGCTTTGACTAGAAACATCTAGTACATGGACTTGATTGGCAGGAAGTTTCAATTCAGTTGCAAGTTCGGCAAGGCCCTCAGGATTCATATCGGCAATAACAATTTTTGCTCCGCGACTTGAAATAAGTGAAGCGGCGGCACGTCCGATTCCATTACTCGCGCCAACAACGACAACTACTTGATTCGTAAATAGAGTTGCATCAGAGGTCATGATCGTGAGTCTATTTCTATTTCCTACATTATGGTAGACATAGCCATGATTAAAGCCGATGTATGGGATGACCGTAAGTGCAATCTTGGTGAAGGCCCTGCCTCTGCTGGTAAGAATAATCAACGCGGATACTGGGTTGATATCACTGGAAAAAAAGTCTTATGGCGCGATCTCGATACGAATAAAACTGGTGAGTATTCAGTAGATGAAGAGATTGGCTTTGTAATCCCTCGCGCAGATGGCGGAGAATTGATCGGTACAACATCAGGTCCATTTTTGCGAGATACCGATGGAACCATGCACGCACTACCTAATCGCGTTGATGTTGACGGAGCTGGCGAAAATTTTCCTACGCGCTGGAATGATGCAAAAGTTTCTCCTACCGGTGAACTATGGCTCGGAACTTTGACTGCTGAATTCACCCCAGGTGAATCTGCGTTATATCGATTAGATCGTGATGGCTCAAAAATGGAGCGAGTAATTAGCGACGTAACTTTGAGTAATGGTCTTGACTGGAGTAATGACGGTAAGACTATGTATTACATCGACACTATGAAATTTACAATTGATTCATTCGATGTAGAAGGTAAAAATATAACGAATCGTAAGGTTCGCTATACAGCGAATCCAGATGAAGGTTTTCCTGACGGAATGTGCGCAGATAACCAAGGTGGTTTATGGGTTGCATTCTGGGGAAGTAGCGAAGTTCGCCGACTTGATGAAAATTTCAAAGTAAGCGAAGTTATTTCACTTCCTGCAAAATTTGCATCATCATGTGCATTTATTGGACCAGATTTAGATATTTTGATGATTACAACTGCTCAATCTTCAGGACGCACGGGAGATCCATTTGATGATGGGGAACATGCAGGTAAAACCTTTATCTGTAAGCCAGGTGCTACAGGGCGCGCAACTGCGAGTTTCGCCCGCTAGATTCGAGGATCTATATGGATCTTTGGTCCATCGCCAGCACCAGCTGGTCGCTTACCTAAGAAAATATCGCCCACTTGCGACAAAGAAATAGTTGCAGCAATAAGTGGACGAGGATCTACTTTTCCACTGGCATATAACTCAATTGCGCCTGCTAAACCGGGTGAACCAGAGAGTATTCCAATAACTGTGACATCTGCAAGTGTAATTATTCGAGAATCAACATAACTTGCCTCACCTGCAATACCGATATAAACAATGCGCCCACCAGGTTCAACAGTACTCACTGCTAATGCAGGTATTTCAGGGTCATTCGTTGCATCGATTACAGCATCAAAACCTGTGGGCAATTTTGGAATCTCTTTACTGGTGTTCGCGATTCCAATTTTTTTCGCAAGTGCGATTGTGTGTTCGTTACGTCCAACTAAATAGACATTTGCACCTGCTGCTTGTGCGAATAATGCGGTGAGCAAACCAATAGTTCCCGTTCCCCAAATAAGAATATTTCTACCAGGTCCAGCAAGTGCAGCCTGTGATGCCCTGAGAGAATTTCCACCGGGCTCTACCATCGCACCCATTGCATCATCGATTGAATCAGGCAGTGCATGTAATGCTCGTGAAGGAATCAAAAATTTTTCTGCTAACGCACCAGCAAAGCCATGAGAGATTCCAACTTCAGATCGTGATTCGCAAACATGTTGCCTACCTGATGTGCAGCGATAGCAAGTACCGCATCCAAGCATGGTGTCACCGGTAACTCGTTGACCTAACCATTTTTTGTCAACGTTATTTCCAATTGCAGAGACTGTTCCACACCATTCGTGACCAATTCGCATGGGATAACCAGCTTTGCCGTTATGCAAATAAACCATCTCGCCTGTGAAATATTCTTGATCGGTTCCACAAATACCAACACGTGAGACATCTATAACTACTTCGCCATCACCTGCAATTGGCTCTTGAACATCTTCAACGGCAGATTGCATAGGAGCAGTGATAGCAAATGCCTTCATATCGTCACTATACTCAAACCTTACTTCGAAACCCATGGGAGGCCCCGAGCATGCGAAGTGCGCATTGGTATGGTGGCAAAGATCGGGATTCGTATATACATCGCGCATGGATGCGACGCGGATTACCTAATGATGCCTTTGATGGCCGGCCACATATTGCAATTGCAAATACAGCATCAGATTTAACTCCTTGTAACTCGCACCTCAATGAAGTTATGGAGCATGTAAAAAATGGAATTTGGGAAGCTGGGGGAGTTCCACTAAATATGCCAAGTGTTTCACTCGGTGAAACACAGATGCGCCCAACTGCAATGTTATGGCGCAATATGGCTGCAATGGCCACTGAAGAAATGATTCGCGCTAATCCAATTGATGGAGTTGTACTCCTTGGCGGCTGCGATAAAACAATTCCCGCGCTCCTTATGGCAGCAGCATCTGTTGATTTACCAGCCCTTGTTGTACCTGGTGGGCCGATGCTCACTGGAACATTTGAAGGAAATCCAATTGGTTGCGGTACAGATGTATGGCGCCTCAGTGAAGATGTTCGCGCAAAAAAATTAAGTGAAGCAAAATTCCTCAACTCTGAATCATCAATGATTCGAAGCCGAGGACATTGCAACACGATGGGAACTGCATCAACTATGGGTTCGATGGCCGAAGCACTTGGTATGACAATTCCAGGAACTGCAGGAACCCCAGCCGCTGATAGCCGTTTACTACAAGCCGCACAAGAATCTGGTCGTCTCATTGTTTCAATGGTGCACGAAGATAGAAAACCTAGTGATGTCATGACCAAGGGATCTTTCCTTAATGCAATCGTTGCACTTGCCGGTATTGGTGGTTCTACAAATGCTGTAGTTCACTTATTAGCAATCGCTGGAAGACTTGGTATAGATCTATCTCTGAAAGATTTTGATAAAACAGGCTCACACGTTCCACTATTAGTAAATCTTCAACCGGCAGGCAAGTATTTGATGGAAGATCTATATCGCGCAGGTGGCTTACTTGCAGTTCTCAAAGAACTCGAGGATTTACTAGATCCAAAAGCAATTACTGTTACTGGTAAGCCGCTGACTTCGTATTTATCTGAGGCAGAAATTTACGACACAGATGTAATTAGAAAGCGCCAGACACCATTACTTGAAGGTGCAGGAATTGCTGTACTCACTGGCAATTTGGCACCACTCGGTGCGGTCATCAAACCCGCTGCAGCTAGTGCGCACTTGTTACAACATAGAGGAAAAGCAATTGTTTTCGACAGCATCGAAGATTTCAAAAAGCGAATTGATGATCCATCACTTGATGTAGATGAAAATTCTGTTCTTATTCTTCGTGGCTGTGGCCCTAAGGGATATCCAGGAATGCCAGAAGTTGCGAATATGCCATTGCCAAAGAAATTATTAGAAAAAGGCGTACGCGATATGGTGCGTATTTGTGATGGCAGAATGAGTGGAACTGCCTATGGAACTGTAGTTCTCCATGTTGCACCAGAAGCTGCAGCGGGCGGTCCACTTGCAGTTGTACAAACAGGGGACTTCATAGTTCTTGATGTAGCCGCACGCACACTCAAAATAGATATTTCGGATGAAGAGCTAGCAAAGCGCACACCGAATACAGCAACAACACAAGCATTTGCCTCACCGGATCGGGGATGGCAAAAGTTATACATAGACCACGTCATGCAAGCAGATACAGGAGCGGATAATGATTTTCTTACAGGTGGCAGCGGCTCAGAAGTTCTACGGGAGTCACACTAAATGAAACAAGCACTCGTAGTTCGTGGTGGCTGGGATGGTCACCAACCTGTTGAGACAACAAATCTATTTATTCCATTTCTTGAAGCGAATGGTTTCAAGGTTCGCGTAGAAGAATCTCCTGAAATTTATGCAGATGCAGAGTTCATGGCAACTGTTGATTTGATTCAACAGACGATGACAATGTTCACAATTGAAAAAGAACAATTTCTAGGACTTCGTACCGCCATCGAAAACGGAACAGGCTTTGGTGGATGGCATGGTGGAATCGCTGATTCTTACCGCAACAATTCAGATTACTTACATCTAGTGGGTGGGCAATTTGCTTGCCACCCAGGCAAGCACCCTGATGAACAAAAAGGTGAGCAAGAAGATAATTACATGCCGTACACCGTAAATTTCTTGCCTGAAGCGGCTAACCACCCAATTACAAAGGGGATGAAAGATTTTGATTTAGTAACTGAGCAGTACTGGGTACTCTCAGATGACTATATAGATGTTTTAGCTACAACTACTCAGAAAGTTCGCGCATGGGATCCTTGGAATCGTGAAGTTACATCTCCTGCAGTCTGGACTCGTAACTGGGGCAAGGGCAAAATTTTTATTTGTACGCCAGGACACAACCTCAAAGTTGTGCAAGATCCCAATGTAAAGCAACTCATTGAAAGAGGTTTGTTATGGGCATCCCGCTAAGAGTAGGAATAATCGGTGTTGGAAATATCAGCACTCAATACCTCACACATATACCAACACTGCCATCACTCAAACTCATTGCACTTGCAGATCTTGACGCGGCTCGCGCAGCAGAAGTTGCTGCTAAAGCTGGCGTTGAATCTAGAAGTGTTGATGAGCTACTTGCATCCAAAGATATTGATGTAATTCTCAATCTCACAACACCAGGTGCACATGCAGTTATTTCGATGAAAGCACTTACTGCAGGTAAGCATGTCTTTGGTGAAAAACCACTTGCCCTTACTGTTGAAGAAGCTAAACCAATGATGGAACTTGCAAAGAGTTCTGGACTTCGTATTGGTAGCGCACCAGATACAGTTTTAGGTACTGGAATTCAAACATCTCGTGATCTATTGGATTCAGGAAAAATTGGAAAGCCACTTGCAGCTAGTGCATTCTGGTCTGCGCCAGGTCACGAACTCTGGCACCCAGCACCACAATTTTATTATTTGCCAGGTGCGGGACCTCTATTTGATATGGGTCCTTATTACCTCACAGCACTTGTGACTTTGCTCGGTCCAGTCGTTAGTGTTATTGGAAGTTCAACTCGCTCTGATCGAAAGCGCACTGTTGGAACTGGTGACCTTGCTGGCACAGAACTAAGTGTGGAAGTTGAAACACATATTTCTGCTCTCCTTGAACACGCCTCTGGTGTTACATCAACAATCATGATGAGTTTCGAAGTCTGGGCTGCACGTCTGCCACGTATTGAGGTTTATGGAACTGAAGGAACAATTTCAGTACCTGATCCAAATATGTTTAGCGACGAGGTTCAAATCTATACTTCATCAAATCGTGAATGGAACGTTGCCCCAGCATCTGCTGGTTATAAAGAAGCAGGACGTGGATTTGGCCTTGCAGATATGGCTATTGCAATTGATAAAAATCAACCACATCGCGCCTCTGGAGATCTTGCATTTCATGTGCTTGAAATTATGGAATCAATTCTTAAATCTGCTAAAGGTGATCAAAGAATCACCATGAAGAGCACTGTTGCTCGACCTGAAAAAGTTCCATTCTCATCACTGACGTAAGGAATTAAATCAATGGCACAACCAGAACTTCTACCTTCCAATCAGTTTGACCACTTCTATCGTGGCGGTGACCGTATTGGAAAGTTGCGCAATGGCCCAGGCGGTCCCATGCGACCAGAGGAATGGATTGGTTCTGTCACGACTCGCTTTGGAGAGAGCGTCAACGGACTTTCAAAACTCACTAATGGAGAGTTGCTACGTGATGCAATTGCACGCGAACCACATGCTTGGCTTGGCGCAGTCCACTGCGAAAAATTTGGAGTAAGCACCGAAGTACTTGTGAAGTTACTCGATCCAGCGCAACGCCTTCCTGTTCACTTTCATCCAAATAAGAAATTTGCAAAGCAGCATTTAGCACTCGATCACGGCAAGACCGAAGCGTGGATTATTTTGGAAGCACCAGCTGGTAGTGGGGTAGGACTTGGTTTTGATCAAGTTCATACAAAGAGTGATGTCCAATCAATGATTAAGGCTCGTGATTCACGCGCACTCATTGAATCACTTACTCGCATTGAAGTATCGGTGGGAGATGCAATTTTGGTTCCTGCAGGAACTCCTCACGCAATTGATGAAGGAATATTTGTTTTAGAACTTCAAGAGCCAACAGATTTATCTGTTCTCCTTGAATGGGAAGGCTTTGATGTAGATGGCGAAGTCGATGGACATCTAGGTTTAGGTTTCGACACTGTTCTAGATGCATTGGATTACCAACCATTAGGTGCATCTCGAATTAGTGAACTCGTCACTCGTGGTGGACTTTCCGCGCAATCCACTCAGTCACTTTTCACAAGTGCGGCAGATGCTTTCTTTAGAGCACATATGATCACAGGAGATTCGAGCAGTATTGATGCGGGCTTTGGAATTCTCTTGATTCTTGAAGGCTCTGGCGAGATTCAATTCGAAAATGCACCAACTATCGCTGTAAAACGCGGTGATGCAGTGCTAATTCCGTGGTCTGCTGGCGCATCTCATCTGGTAGGCGCCCGCGGAGTTCTCTCTCGTCCTCCGTTAGACTAAGGCGCATGTCTAAGGTCCTCGCTTCCCTTCCTGTTGGAGAAAAAGTAGGAATTGCTTTCTCTGGTGGTTTGGATACATCTGTTGCTGTTGCATGGATGCGCGAAAAAGGTGCAATCCCTTGCACATACACTGCAGATCTTGGCCAATATGACGAACCAGATATTGATTCAGTACCAGGGCGCGCAAAGCAATATGGCGCAGAGATTTCACGTCTCGTTGATTGCAAGACTTCTATTGTTGAAGAAGGTTTAGCTGCTATTGCCTGCGGTGCCTTTCATATTCGCTCAGGTGGAAAACAATATTTCAATACAACTCCACTTGGTCGCGCAGTAACTGGAACCCTTCTTGTGCGCGCTATGTTGAGCGACAATGTTGATATTTGGGGCGATGGATCCACATATAAAGGAAACGATATTGAGCGTTTCTATCGTTACGGTCTACTTGCTAACCCAAAGCTAAGAATTTATAAGCCATGGCTAGATGCTGATTTCGTCAATGAACTTGGCGGACGTAAAGAGATGTCTGAATGGTTGGTTGCGCGCAAATTTCCATACCGTGACAGCACCGAAAAGGCATATTCAACTGATGCAAATATTTTAGGTGCAACTCATGAGGCAAAGCGCTTAGAAGATTTAGATACATCCGTTGAACTCGTTGAACCGATTATGGGCGTGCGCTTTTGGGATGAATCTGTTGCAATCAAATCTGAAGATGTAAAGATTCAGTTTGTTCAAGGTCGCCCAGTTGCAATAAACGGTAAGAGTTTTACTGATGTTGTAGCCCTCATGAAAGAGGCAAATGCCATCGGTGGTCGCCATGGTCTTGGAATGACAGATCAGATTGAAAATAGAATTATTGAAGCAAAGAGTCGTGGAATTTATGAAGCACCAGGAATGGCGCTGCTCTTTATTGCCTACGAACGTTTGATGAGTGCAATTCATAATGAAGACACCATCGCCAATTACCACGCTGAAGGCCGTCGCCTTGGTCGACTTTTGTATGAAGGTCGTTGGTTAGATCCTCAATCACTCATGCTTCGCGAGTCTCTACAACGTTGGGTTGCATCCGTTATCACTGGCGAGGTTACATTGCGCTTGCGTCGCGGAGATGATTATTCAATTATTAATACAACTGGACCTGCGCTGAGTTATCACCCTGAAAAACTTTCGATGGAACGTACTCAAGATGCAGCCTTTGGTCCTGTTGATCGCATAGGTCAACTCACTATGCGCAATCTAGATATTGCTGATACTCGCGCAAAGCTCGAGATTTATAGTGCACAAGGTCAACTTGGCGGCGGAGATTTCAAGCTCATAAATGAAATTGAAGCTGGCAATGATTCAAAAAAGAGTTGATCTCACACCTGCGCAAATAGCACATCTAAAAACTTTGGTCAGTGGCCAAGTATCAACAAATGAATCCGTACTTGATCAACATGGTCGCGATGAATCTGCTTTTCCTCCAGTTCGCCCATCAGCAGTTGTGATGGCTAGTAGTACTGAGGAAGTTTCTAAAGTTCTTGCCTATTGCAACGAAGAAAAGATTCCTGTCGTTGCATTTGGTGCAGGAACCTCACTTGAAGGACATGTACTTCCATTCTTTGGGGGAGTAAGTCTTGATCTAACAAGCATGAATTCAATTCTTGAGATTCGCCCCGATGATTTATTAGTTCGAGTTCAAGCGGGCGTGCATCGCATGGCACTTAATGAGCGATTGAGTCGAGATGGACTTTTCTTCTCCGTTGATCCAGGAGCCGATGCAACGTTAGGTGGGATGGCTTCCACTGGTGCAGCGGGAACTACAACTGTTCGCTATGGCTCTATGCGCGAAAATGTCTTAGCACTTACCGCAGTACTTGCCGATGGAACAGTTATTCATACCGGACGTGAAACAAGAAAATTATCTGCTGGCTATGACCTTACTCGATTGATTGTTGGCTCCGAGGGAACACTTGCTGTTATCACCGAAGTAACACTTCGCGTATTTGGAATTCCTGAAAAAATGGCTGCAGCAGTCGTGCGTTTTCCAACACTTGCCGAAGGAGTCGCTGCAGCATCAGCGATTGTGCGCATGGGAATTGCAATAGCGCGATGTGAGTTCCTCGATGCGCAGTGCATCAAAAATGTAAATGTGCATGACGGTTTGAACCTCACGGAAGCCCCAACTTTATTATTTGAATTCCATGGCAGCCCACGCGGCGTTGAAGAAGATGCCCAAGCGGTAAAGGAAATTGTTGAAGAATTTGGTGGCTCAGAGTTTGAATGGACATCAGAGGAAGGTGCTCGTCGCAAATTATGGCAAGCACGCCACAATGCCTACTGGGCAAATATTGCGGCTAACCCTGGAAAGCGTGCAGTCAGTACAGATGCAGCAGTTCCACTTTCAAAATTAGCGGAGGCAGTTGCAGTCGCAGATAAAGTATTAGGTGGTTCGCCCTTTCCATATTCAATTCTTGGTCACGTCGCAGATGGAAACTTCCACTGTTTTATAGTTACGGATCCCGCAAAACCAGAAGAACTCATTGAAGTTCAAAAACTTACTCATGAAATTACAGCGAAGATAATCACAATGGGTGGAACCTGTACTGGCGAGCACGGAATTGGCGCTGGAAAGATTGATGATTTAGTGGTTGAGACTGGCCAGAATGCGGTCAATGTTATGAAATCAATCAAGAGAACCCTTGACCCCAACGGTATTCTCAACCCAGGTAAGATTTTTAGATAACAACGAGAGCGAATGAGGAAAAATGAAAAAACTCAGTGAAGTAAATCTAAGTTCGCTCCCAAAGAGTTTCATGTGGGGCGCAGCAACTGCCTCATTTCAAATTGAAGGTGGTTACGCATCCGGTGATCGCGGTCGTTGTATTTGGGATGATTTATGCGATGTACCTGGAGCAATTAGTGATGGCACAAAAGATTGTGTTGGCGTTGAACATCTAACTCACCTTGATGAAGATCTAGATCTCATCAAATGGATGAACCTTGATACATATCGATTCTCATTTTCATGGCCTCGAGTTCAGCCAACAGGTTCTGGTGAATTCAATGAAAAAGGCATGCAGTTTTATGATCGTCTAGTCGATGGACTTCTAGCCCGTGGAATTATTCCTAATGCAACTCTCTATCACTGGGATTTACCAAGTGAACTCCAAGCAATTGGGGGATGGGCCAACCCTGTTGTTGTAGATAAATTCGCCGCATACGCAGAGAAGATGGCTGAGCGTTTTGCAGATCGCATTACATATTGGGCTACATTCAATGAACCATGGTGCACAACATATCTAGGTAACACAATTGGAGTTCATGCACCAGGAATCAAGGATTTACCAACAACTGTAAAAGTGGCTCATCAACTGGTGCGTGCTCATGCACTTGCATCTAGTGCAATCAAGAAAAAAGCTCCTAAGGCAAAAGTTGGCGTAGTTCTCAATCTAGGAAATCAAGAGCTCATCGGAGAATCAACACCGCAAGCAGAGTTAGATATAAAAATTGTTGATGGATTAGTCAATCGCTGGTGGTTACAAGGGATGCTTCAAGGAAAATATCCAATAGATATTCTTGATACTTTTGAAGAACTCACAGGAATTAGACCTGATGAAAAAGAAATTGCAAATACATCCAATGGACGCGATTGGGTAGGTCTAAATTATTACCAAGCTGGTGTATACAAGGCTGCCGATACTGGAATAGATGTCCATCCAGGTACAAAGGCTATTGATGGCGCGCCATTTGGAGATGAGACCACAGATATTGGGTGGTCATGGACACCAGATGGCTTCAATAAGACTCTTCATTACATCAACAATATGTTCCCGCAGATTCCAATTCTCATTACAGAAAATGGTGCTTGTTACAACAATGAACCAGGCGCTGATGGAAATATTCATGATGATAAGCGCGAAGAGTATTTGGCCCTGTATATAAGTGCTGCCGTACGCGCACGTAGTGAAGGCGTCAATCTGATTGGTTATTACGTGTGGTCACTTCTCGATAATTTTGAATGGGCTTACGGCTTCTCAATGCGATTTGGAATCGTATTCGTTGATCTCGACACAATGAAGCGGACTCCCAAGCAAAGTGCTCATAGTTATAGAGCAATGATTCAAAAATAGAATGCCCACTGATTTAGCTTCACGAATTACTTCAGTTTTCCGTGCCTATGCGGCAGGAGATGCTTTTGGCGTTGCCCATGAATTTGTTGCCGATCCCGTTTTGCCAATCGAGAACATACTTTTGGAAAAGCAAGGATGGCCATATGGGGGAGTCAGTGATGACACCATGCTCACACTCCTTACCATTCTTACACTTTCCGAAGATTCACCAGAGAGGGCATCAGAGAAATTTTTGAGCGAATTACGAGCAGCGCTTCCGAATTTACGTGGACTTGGACCCACTACAAAGGCAGCGCTGGGACTAGAAGTCAACGCTCACGAAACTCATTTAGTGGGAATGACAAATGGCGCCATGATGAGGTGTGCCTTAGTTGGTATGGCATTTA